>NZ_WHNU01000043.1:0-87724 GCF_009362305.1 Burkholderia sp. BE17 | reverse complement strand
TCGCGCTCGTGATGCCCGACACGAGCCCGCGCGGCGCGGGTGTGCCGGGCGAGACCGATGCGTGGGACTTCGGCGTCGGCGCGGGTTTCTACGTCGATGCGACCGAAGCGCCGTGGTCCACGCATTACCGGATGGAGTCGTACGTGACGGGTGAGCTGCGCGAAGTCGTCGCGGCAGAACTGCCGATCGACGCCGCGCGGCTCGGGATCTTCGGCCACTCGATGGGCGGACACGGCGCGCTGACGCTCGCGCTGCGTCATCCCGGCCTGTACCGGTCGGTGTCCGCGTTCGCGCCGATCGCCGCGCCGATGCGCTGCCCGTGGGGCGAGAAGGCGTTCTCGGGTTATCTCGGCGACGATCGCGACGCGTGGAAGGCCCACGACGCGAGCGAACTCGTCGCGCGCGCCGATGCGCCGAAGTTCGCGGACGGCATCCTGGTCGACCAGGGCCTCGCCGATCAATTCCTCGCGAACCAGCTGAACCCCGACGTGTTCGAAGCCGCGTGCGCGAAGGCCGGCCAGCCGCTGACGCTGCGCCGCCATCCGGGCTACGACCACGGGTACTACTTCATCTCGACGTTCATCGCCGATCACATCGCGCATCACGCGCGCGTGCTTGTACGCTGAGCGGAGTCAGGTAACGCACGCATCGCTGCACGCGATTACGGGCGCATAAAAAACGCCGGCGCTGCCCTCGGGCACGCCGGCGTTTTCATTGGCATCGGGCGGCGATCCGTCGAGCGGCGATCAGTGGCGTCGCAACAGGCTCGCGCCATACACCACCGCCGACAGCGCGGTGATCCAGAAGCTCGTCGGCCAGTCGGTGTGATATGCGAGCGCGATGCCGGCCCACGCCTCGAACAGCGCGAACAGCGCGGCGAGCAGCACGCCCGTCGACAGCCGCGTCGACACGTTCTGCGCGGCCGCGGCCGGCCCGACCAGCAGCGTGAACACGAGCAGCACGCCGACGATCTGCGTCGCCGCGGCCACTGCGAGCGCGCACACCGCGAGGAACAGCATCGACACCGTGCGCAGCGACACGCCCTTGGCTTCGGCCAGTTCGGGCTGCAGCGACGCGAACAGCAGCGGCCGCGCGATCAGCGCGAGCGCGATCAGGCTTACCGCGCCGATGCCCGCAAGCACCGAGAGCGTGTCGTGGCTGACCGCGAGCACGTTGCCGAACAGCAGCGCGGTCACCTGCGTCGCGAACGACGTATAGAAATGCAGGAACAGCAGGCCGAAGCCGAGCGCGCCCGACAGGATCACGCCGATCGCGACGTCGCGGCCCGCGAGCCGTTCGCCGAGCGCGCCCATCCCGATCCCGGCCGCGAGCGTGAAGCCGACCATCCCCCAGATCGGCGAGATGCCGAGCAGCACCGCGCCCGTCGCGCCGGTGAAGCCGACGTGCGACAGCGCATGGCCGGCGAAGGTCTGCCCGCGCAGCACCAGGAAGTAGCCGACGATGCCCGCGAGCACCGCGACGATGCCCGACGCCGCGAAGGCATTGATCATGAAGTCGTATTCAAACATCGTGCGAATGCCCGGGATGAGCGTGTCCGTGGTGGTGATGGCCGCCGCCGCCGCCGTGCGAGTGGCCGTCGTCGTCCTCGTGTTCGTGGTCGTGCTTCTCGATCTCGACGTCGCCCGACATCACGAAGATCTTGCCGTTCACGCGCATCACGTCGATCGGCGATCCGTAGAGCCGCGACAGCACGGGCTTCGTGATCACCTCGTCGACGGTGCCGAGCGCCGCGACGCCGTTGCCGAGATACAGCACGCGGTCGAGCGCGTTCAGCAGCGGATTCAGTTCGTGCGCGGAGAACAGCACGGTGATGCCGAGCTCGCGCTGCACGTTGCGCACGAGTTCAACGACGCCGCGCTGGTGGTTCGGGTCGAGGCTGATCAGCGGCTCGTCGAGCAGCAGCAGCTTCGGGCTGCCGAGCAGGCACTGCGCGAGCAGCAGGCGCTGCCGCTCGCCGCCCGACAGTTCCGACAGCGGCCGGCGCGCGAGCGTCGGGCCGCCGACGAGGTCGAGCACGCGGTCGACGTCGCGGCGCGTCGCCGCGTTCGTGTGCGGCAGCCCCCAGCGGTGGCCGTCGGCGGCCATCGCGACGAAGTCGTAGCCGCGCATCCGGCGGTTCGCGAGGCCGCTCCTGATCTGCGGCATGTAGCCGATCGACGCGTTGCCGCGCACGACCGGCACGCCGCCGACCGACAGTGTGCCGGCCGAGACGGGCACGAGGCCGAGCACGGCGCGCATCAGCGTCGTCTTGCCCGCGCCGTTCGGCCCGAGCACGCCGACGAATTCGCCGGGTTCGATCGAGAAGCTGACGTCGCGCAGGATCGTGCGTCCGCCCAGTTCGAGCGTGACGCGATCGACTGCGAGTGCGTGAGGAGTGGCGGTCATGTCGTTGCAGTCGCTTATTTCTTGCCGGCCGAAAGCGCGCTGGAGAGCGCATCGAGCTGGCCGGCCATCCATTGCTGGAAGGTCTTGCCGGCAGGCTGCGTCTCGGTGACGCTGACGGCCGGCACGCCGCCGTCGCGCGCGATCTTCAGCATGCGCTTGGTCATCGGCGCTTCGGCCTGGCTGTTGTAGATCAGCACGCGCACCTGCTTCTTGCGCAGGTCGTTCTCGAACGCGGCGACGTCCTGCGCGCTCGCCTCGGTGTCGTTCATCGTCGCGAGCTGGAAGCGCTGGTTGCGCATGTCGAGCCCGATCGCGTCGGACATGTAGCCGAACACGGGCTCGGTGGCCGTCACCGGAACGCCCTTGTACTGCGCGTGCAGCGCGGCGACCTTGTCGTCGACGGGCTTCAGCGACGCGACGAACTTCTGCAGGTTCGCGTCGTAGTCGGCCTTGTTCGCGGGGTCGGCGCGGCCGAGCTCGGCCGCGATCGCGCGCGCGGCGGCCGGCATCGTCGCCGGGTCATACCACAGGTGCGGGTTGTCGCCGGCCTTCTTGCCGACGAGATCGGCGACGACGATCGTCGCGCGCTTGGCCTGCTTCGACGCGCCGAGCAGCTTGCCCATCCACGGATCGTAGTCGGCGCCGTTGTAGATCACGACCTGCGCGTGCTGGAGCGCGCGGGCGGTCTTCGGGCTCGCTTCGAACAGGTGCGGATCCTGGTCGGGATTGCTGAGGATGCTCGTGACCGCGACGTGGCGGCCGCCGATCTGCGACGCGACATCGCCGTAGAAATTCTCGGCGGCGACGACGTTGACGGTCGCGGCCTGCGCGAATGCGGGCACCGCGAGCGACAGCGCGGCGGCAGCGGCGGCAAGCCAGCGGACCGGCGACAGGGCGCGCCGCGGCGCGCGCTTCAAGGCAATGGACATGAAACTCCTCGTTGGAAAGGCGGCACATGCGCCGCGCGATGCGGCGTCAGCGTTGTGCGGGCTTGCGCTTGCAGTGCCCGCACAGGCCGCTCAGCTCGACGACCTGATGGTGGACTTCGAAACCGTGCGCGGGCTCGCTCGCCGACAACTGCTTCGCGAGGTCGCCGCCGGGAATCTCGACGGTGTCGCCGCACGAATCGCAGATCAGGAACTGGCCTTCATGCGGCACACCGATCTCGCAGCATGCGAAGAACGCGTTCTTCGATTCGATCCGGTGGATGAAGCCGTGCTCGACGAGGAAATCCAGCGCGCGATAGACGGTTGTGGGCGGCACGCGGCCGCGCTGCGGCTCGAGCTCGGCGAGCAGGTCGTACGCGCCGATCGGGCGCTGCGCGGCCAGCACGCGTTCGTAGACCTGGCGGCGCAGCGGCGTCCACGCGAGTCCGTGCTCGGCGGCGAATGCGTCGGCCCGGGACAGCCGGGCATCAATGGACGATGAGGTAGCCATGGCGTTAAGCAGGCAGTGAGACAGAGTTTGGCGATGATATAACGTATCGCCGCGCCGTGCAGCGCGAATTCCCCTTTACCTCCACGCTCCGTCCCCTTCATTGCCGATCCGGCCGCACCGCACCGCGCGCGCCGCGCCTTGCCGGGCGTGCGCTGCGGGCCGGCGCGATGCGCCGTTGTGCCGCAGCGCGTCATAGAAAGCCGTCACGTCGCCTTGACAGCGCGAATCGCGTATCCGATCATTCGATCAACAACAGAGCAATTGATCGGTAGGAGAGCGTTCGCTCACCTCGCGACCGTCGTACAGCAGAACGAACCGGAGACAGCCAGTGAGACTGGAAGACAAGGTCGCGATCCTGACGGGCGCCGCAAGCGGCATCGGCGAGGCGGTGGCGCAACGCTATCTGGACGAAGGCGCGCGCTGCGTGCTCGTCGACGTGAAGCCGGCAGGCAGCTCGCTTGCGCGGCTCATCGAAGCGACCCCCGGCCGCGCGGTGGCCGTCACCGCGGACGTCACGCGCCGCGACGACATCGAGCGGATCGTCGCCACCGCCGTCGAGCGCTTCGGCGGCGTCGACATCCTGTTCAACAACGCGGCGCTGTTCGACATGCGCCCGATCCTCGACGAATCGTGGGACGTGTTCGACCGGCTGTTCGCGGTCAACGTGAAAGGGCTGTTCTTCCTGATGCAGGCCGTCGCGCAGCGGATGGTCGAGCAGGGGCGTGGCGGCAAGATCGTCAACATGTCGTCGCAAGCCGGCCGTCGCGGCGAGGCGCTCGTTTCGCACTACTGCGCGACCAAGGCCGCGGTGATCAGCTATACGCAGTCGGCCGCGCTCGCGCTCGCGCCGCACCGGATCAACGTGAACGGCATCGCGCCGGGCGTCGTCGACACGCCGATGTGGGAGCAGGTCGACGCGCTGTTCGCGCGCTACGAGAACCGGCCGCTCGGCGAGAAGAAGCGGCTTGTCGGCGAAGCCGTGCCGCTCGGCCGCATGGGCGTGCCGGGCGACCTGACGGGCGCCGCGCTGTTCCTCGCGTCGGCCGACGCCGATTACATCACCGCCCAGACGCTGAACGTCGACGGCGGCAACTGGATGAGCTGACTTGACGTCCTCCGCCGCCTAAAGGCGGTGGATTCCCACACTTGGCGATGCACGTCCGCATCGGAGAATGTTCAGCGCAGCGTTGGTATCACGATCATGCTCGACACCACAGTCACTGCAGGCCCACTCTCTTACTCGCAGCCCCGCGATTCCTTTCGGCCGCGTCGTGCTGTCTTTCGACCCGCACGCCGAACAGGACTGGGTAGAACCGCTTTCGTCCACTTCTTCGAACGTGGCTCCGTGCGCGATCGCTTTATAACGGAGCATGTTTCGGAAAGACGACCAGGATGCGTCGTAGACGCTCTTCGCCATTCTGGTTCTGGCGAGTTTGACGGCAGAGACATTGCCGACCGCGATGTAATCGAACCGCCGCACCAGATCGAGTGCGAGCTTGTGCTGGGAATCGGCGCGGGCATTCGCAACCTTGGCGTGCAGCTTCGCGATATGTCGTTTGTGCTTTCGCGCCCGTTGCGCTTTCGCGAGCTTCTCGGCCGCGCGCCGGCCGAACCGGTCGTTAGGCAGTTTCTCGCCGGTCGAAAGTGTGGCGAAGTCTTTCAGGCCGAGATCGATTCCGACGCCGGAACGAATCGGGCGCGCTTGAACATCGGGCATTTCGATCACGATGTTGAGAAACCAGTTGCCCCGCGCATCCTGCGCGAAGTTGGTTCCATCCTTGATCTTGCCTTCGGGAAGCGGCCGACTGTTGAACACGCGGAAGGTGTTGCCGGCGAAACGGAGCGCGTCGCCTTCACGCTTCAGGTCACGCCCTTTCAACGGTACCCATCCGAGCGTTCTCTTGCCGCGATAGCGCAGGTAAGGGCGTCGGTGCTGGCTACGGGATTGTGCGTACTGCAAGCAAGTTGCGTTGATCGTGCCGGAGTGAATGCCAAGCTCCTTGCTGCTGCCGCTCGTCAGTCCATTCAGGTCGAAACCTGTTGGCCACTTCTTGCTCCACTTGAGCGCGTGTTTCTGCGTGTCATTGCAGAAGTTCCAGACGTAGTTCACCGCACGACTCTGCTTGTTAAGCAACCCGTTGAGCGACTTCACCCGGTAGCGGTAGACAAGGATCATGCCAATGATCCTACCCCCTGGACGAAGCGGCCTGTCAAGCGCATACCGTTCCTTCTCGCCGCCGATAATGGTTTGTCGGAGCAACGGATGAAGTGGCATCCATGTTCGCTTCGATGGCCGCTGCCACAGGCTGCGGCCCTTTGCACGCCGGTCTCGGGAGGGCACGCCTGATGGCCGAGATCGTCGTCGCCGGCGAACTGCTCGCCGAATTCGTCGCCGCCGAGCGCGGCCAGGGCTTCGATACGCCGGGCCTGTTCGCCGGACCGTTCCCGAGCGGCGCGCCCGCGATCTTTGCCGATCAGGCAGCACGGCTCGGCGCGCGCGTCGCGTATGCAGGCTGCGTCGGTCGCGATGCGTTCGGCGACGCGATCGTCGCGCGGCTCGAACGCGACGGCGTCGATGTCGCGCGCATCCGCCGCGTCGCGCGCCCGACCGGCACCGCGTTCGTCGCGTATCGCGACGACGGCTCGCGCAGCTTCGTCTTCAGTCTTTCCAGCAGCGCGGCCGCGTGCGTCGACGCGTCCGACGTCGATACGGCAATGTTCGACGGCTGTCGTTATTTCCACGTGATGGGTTCGTCGCTGACGAGCGAATCGGCAATTGCCGCGGTCCAGCGCGGCGTGATCGAGGCCGCGCGCGCCGGCGCGAAGGTGTCGTTCGATCCGAACGTGCGCCCCGAGATGCTGAGCTTCCGTCCGATGCGCGCGGCGCTCGACGAGATGCTCGCCGCCTGTCACCTGTTCCTGCCGAGCGAAGCCGACCTGCCGTTCTTCTGCGGGCCGCAGCTGGCCGAGCGCGCGATCGCGGGCCTGCTCGCGACGCACCCGCTGCTTGAGCGCGTCGTGCTGAAGCGCGGCGCGGTAGGCAGCGTCGCGTTCGACCGCGCGAGCCGTGCCGAAGCGCCGGCTTTCAAGGTCGACGAAATCGACCCGACCGGCGCCGGCGATTGTTTCGGCGGCACGCTGGTCGCGAGCCTCGTCGCGGGCGTGCCGATCGAGGTCGCGCTGCGCCGCGCGAACGCGGCCGGCGCGATCGCGGTCACGCGGCGCGGCCCGATGGAAGGCAACAGCAGCGCGGCCGAGATCGACCGCTTCCTGACCGAACGAGGTGTGGCATGCCCGGCCTGACGACCGTCGCGGAACGCCCGCGCACCGCGCACGCGGACGCCGTGCTGCGGATGATCTTCGACGCGAACCGCGCGGACGCGCAGCGCGGCATCTATTCGATCTGCAGCGCGCACCGGCTGGTGTTGGAGGCCGCGTGCGAAGCCGCGCGCGCGGACGGCTCGCCGCTGTTGATCGAGGCGACCTGCAACCAGGTGAATCATCTCGGCGGCTATACGGGCATGACGCCCGCCGATTTCCGCCGCGATGTCGATGCGATCGCCGCGCGCTGCGGGCTCGCGCAGTCGGCGCTCGTGCTCGGCGGCGATCATCTCGGCCCGAACCCGTGGCGGCATCGCCGCGCGGCCGACGCGATGCGCGAGGCCGGCGCGATGGTCGCCGCGTATGTCGAAGCCGGCTTCGAAAAGATCCACCTCGATGCAAGCATGGCCTGCGCGGACGATCCGGCGCGGCTCGACGACCGCACGATCGCCGCACGCGCGGCCGAACTGTGCCGCGTGGCGGAAGACGCGGCGTCGCGCGCCGGTGTCGCGCCCGTCTACGTGATCGGCACCGAGGTGCCGACGCCGGGCGGCGAGGTCAGCGGCAATCCGGGCGATGCGAACGGCGCGGCGATCGCGCGGATCGCGGTCACGCGCAGCGACAGCATCGCGGCGACGCTCGACGCGCACCGCCGCGCGTTCGCGGCGGCCGGGCTCGACGACGCGTGGGCGCGCGTCGTCGCGATCGTCGCGCAGCCGGGTGTCGACTTCGACGATCGCCACGTGCTCGACTACGACAGCGCGAAGGCGGCCTCGCTCGGCGCGAGTATCCTGCATACACCGCGCCTCGTGTTCGAGGCGCATTCGACCGATTACCAGACCGAGGGTGCGCTCGCCGCGCTCGTGCGCGATCACTTCGCGGTGCTGAAGGTTGGCCCCGCATTGACGTTCGCGCTGCGCGAGGCGCTGTTCGCGCTGACGTTCATCGAGGATGCGCTGATCGACGACGTCGCGCAGCGCTCGCGGTTGCGCGACGTGGTCGATGCCGCGATGCGCGCGCAGCCCGAGCACTGGGCGCCATACTACCGCGGCGACGAAACCGAGCAGCGGCTCGCGCGCCAGTTCAGCTACAGCGACCGGATTCGCTACTACTGGCTGCAGCCGGCCGTCGCGGCCGCGGTCGAGCAGCTGTTCGGCAACCTCGCGCGGCAGCCGGTGCCCGAGACGCTCGTCGCGCAGTGGCTGCCGGATGTCTACGCGGCGTGCCGCGCGGGCGGGCTCGCGAAGGAGCCGCGCGCGTGGGTGCGCCACCGGATACGCGACGTGATCGCGCACTATGCGCGCGCGTGCGGAATGCAGCGGCCGGCGTGACGGGCCGCGAAGGAAACGACGCAAGACCGATGACACATCGAACAAACACAGGAGACATGCCATGCAACGAAAGATGCTCGACGCCGCCGCACGCTGCTTCGCCGGAGCCGCGCTCGCGACGGCCGCCTGCGCCGCGTCCGCCGGCACGCTGACGATCGCGACGCTGAACAACCCCGACATGATCGAGCTGAAGAAGCTGTCGCCGGCGTTCGAGAAGGCGAACCCCGACATCAAGCTGAACTGGGTGATCCTCGAGGAAAACGTGCTGCGCCAGCGCGCGACGACCGACATCACGACGGGCAGCGGCCAGTTCGACGTGATGGCGATCGGCACCTACGAGACGCCGCAGTGGGGCAAGCGCGGCTGGCTCGCGCCGATCACGGGCCTGCCCGCCGACTACGACCTGAACGACATCGTGAAGACCGCGCGCGACAGCCTGTCGTACAACGGCCAGCTGTATGCGCTGCCGTTCTACGTCGAAAGCTCGATGACGTTCTACCGCAAGGACCTGTTCGCGGCGAAGGGGCTGAAGATGCCCGACCAGCCGACCTACGACCAGATCGCCGAATTCGCGGACAAGCTCACCGACAAGTCGAAGGGCACCTATGGGATCTGCCTGCGCGGCAAGGCCGGCTGGGGCGAGAACATGGCGTTCGTGTCGACGGTCGTGAACACGTTCGGCGGGCGCTGGTTCGACGAGAACTGGAACGCGCAGCTCACGTCGCCCGAATGGAAGAAGGCGATCACGTTCTACGTGAACCTTCTGAAGAAGGACGGCCCGCCGGGAGCGAGCTCGAACGGCTTCAACGAGAACCTGACGCTGACCGCATCGGGCAAGTGCGCGATGTGGATCGACGCGACGGTCGCGGCCGGGATGCTCTATAACAAACAGCAGTCGCAGGTCGCCGACAAGATCGGTTTCGCGGCCGCTCCGGTCGCCGCCACGCCGAAGGGCTCGCACTGGCTGTGGGCGTGGGCGCTGGCCGTGCCGAAGACGTCGAAGCAGCAGGACGCCGCGCGCAAGTTCATCGCGTGGGCGACGTCGAAGCAGTACATCGAGATGGTCGGCAAGGACGAAGGCTGGGCGTCGGTGCCGCCGGGCACGCGCGCGTCGACCTATCAGCGCCCCGAGTACAAAGCCGCCGCGCCGTTCTCGGACTTCGTGCTGAAGGCGATCGAGACGGCCGACCCGAACGACCCGTCGCTGAAGAAGGTGCCGTACACGGGCGTGCAGTACGTCGGGATTCCTGAATTCCAGTCGTTCGGCACGGTGGTCGGCCAGTCGATCGCGGGCGCGGTCGCGGGCCAGATGACGGTCGACCAGGCGCTTGCCGCCGGGCAGGCCGCCGCCGACCGCGCGGTACGGCAGGCCGGCTACAAGAAGTAACGCGCAAGCAGTCGCGCGGCCCGCACCGTGCGCCGTCGCGCACGGTGCGGGGCCGGCGAAGCCGAAAGGCGGGCAGGCCGTTCGCGCCCGCGCATCAACCGGAGGGACCCCGATCATGCGTCACCTGCGTCTTCCCCTGAGTCACGCGCCGTCGGTCGGCGACGCGTCGTTGCCGCCGGGCGCGCCGCGCCGCGCGCGCGGCGGCGCGAGCTGGCTCGTCTCGCCGTCCGTCGCGGTGCTGCTGCTGTGGATGTCGATTCCGCTCGCGATGACGATCTGGTATTCGTTCTCGCGCTACAACCTGCTGAACCCGGACGTGAAGGGTTTCGCGGGGCTCGACAACTACCGCTTCCTCGCGACCGATCCGTCGTTCCTGCCCGCGATCTGGCACACGCTCGTGCTGATCGGCGCGGTGCTCGCGATCACGGTGATCGGCGGCGTGCTGATGGCCGTGCTGTTCGACCGCAAGTTCTACGGGCAGGGCGTGGCACGCCTGCTCGCGATCGCGCCGTTCTTCGTGATGCCGACGGTATCCGCGCTGATCTGGAAGAACATGATCCTGCACCCGGTGTACGGGCTCGTCGCGAACGCGATGCGCGCGCTCGGGATGACGCCGATCGACTGGTTCGCCGACTACCCGCTCACCGCGGTGATCATCATCGTCGCGTGGCAATGGCTGCCGTTCGCATTCCTGATCCTGTTCACTGCGATCCAGTCGCTCGACCAGGAACAGAAGGAAGCCGCGCGCATCGACGGCGCGGGCCCGATCGCGATGTTCTTCTACATCACGCTGCCGCACCTGAAGCGCGCGATCGCCGTGGTCGTGATGATGGAGACGATTTTCCTGCTGTCGATCTTCGCGGAGATCTACACGACGACCGGCGGCGGCCCCGGCAACGCGACGACCAACCTGTCGTACCTGATCTACGCGCTCGGCCTGCAGCAGTTCGACGTCGGCCTCGCGTCCGCCGGCGGTATCATCGCTGTCGTGGTCGCGAACGTCGTGTCGTTCTTCCTCGTGCGGATGCTCGCGCGCAACCTGAAGGGGGAATACGAAAAATGAGCGACCTGACCTTCGAAGGCCGGCGCGTGCCGGCCGTGTTCGACCTCGTACGGCGTGCGCTGCCCGGCGCGCTCGCGTGGCTGATCGCGTTGCTGCTGTTCTTCCCGATCTTCTGGATGGCGATCACCGCGTTCAAGACCGAGCAGCAGGCATACGCATCGGCGCTGTTCTTCATGCCGACGCTCGACAGCTTCCGCGAGGTGTTCGCGCGCAGCAACTACTTCTCGTTCGCGTGGAATTCGGTGCTGATCTCGGCGGGCGTCACGGTGATCTCGCTGCTGTTCGCGGTGCCGGCCGCGTACGCGATGGCGTTCTTCCCGAACCACCGCACGCAGAAGGTGTTGCTGTGGATGCTGTCGACGAAGATGATGCCGTCGGTCGGCGTGCTCGTGCCGATCTACCTGCTGTGGAAGAACGCTGGGCTGCTCGACACGGTGTCGGGCCTCGTGATCGTCTACACGCTGATCAACCTGCCGATCGCGGTGTGGATGACCTTCACCTACTTCAACGAGATCCCGAAGGACATCCTGGAAGCCGGGCGCATCGATGGCGCATCGACGTGGCAGGAGATCGTCTACCTGCTGATGCCGATGGCGCTGCCGGGGCTCGCGTCGACCGCGCTGCTGCTCGTGATCCTGTCGTGGAACGAGGCGTTCTGGAGCATCAACCTGTCGAGCTCGAACGCGGCGCCGCTCACGGTGTTCATCGCGTCGTACTCGAGCCCCGAGGGGCTGTTCTGGGCGAAGCTGTCCGCGGCGTCGCTGCTCGCGGTCGCGCCGATCCTGATCGTCGGCTGGCTGTCGCAGAAGCAGCTCGTGCGCGGGCTCACGTTCGGAGCGGTCAAGTGAGCGCGGCCGGCCAAGGTGCGAACGTGCTGATCTGCGATTGCGACGGCGTGCTGATCGACAGCGAAGCCGTCGCCGCCGACGTGATCGTGCGCGAGCTCGACATGCGCTGGCCGGGCGTCGATGCGCGGCCGGCCGTGATGCCGCTGCTCGGTCTGCGCATCGAGCGCGTGCTGGCGGGGGCGGGCGACGCCGTCGGCCGCACGCTGTCGGCCGACGACGTCGACGCTATCCGCCGCGCGGTCGAGGCGGCGGCCGTCAACGCGCCGATGGTCGAAGGCATCGACGCGGCGCTCGGCGCGATTCAGTTGACGACGGCCTGCGCGAGCAACAGCTACCGCACCTACGTCGAAGCGGCGCTCGCGCGCACGGGCCTCGCGCGCTTCTTCGGCGAACGGCTGTTCTGCGCGGATTCCGTCGCGCGGCCGAAGCCGGCGCCGGACGTGTATCTCGCGGCGGCGCGCACGCTCGGCGTCGCGCCCGCGCAGTGCCTCGTCGTCGAGGACAGCGTGACCGGCATCACCGCGGCGGCCGCGGCCGGCATGACCGTGCTCGGCTTCGTCGGCGGCGGGCATGCGTCGGCCGCGCAGATCGACGCGCTGCGCGGCATTGGCGCGCGTCACGTATTCGACGACATGCACGAGCTGCCCGGCTACGTCGCGCGCTGGCAGGCGACGGGCGCGGTGCTGCCGAACTAGCAACGATTACGCGCCGCATGCGTAAATGCGGCGCATCACGAACGAACGGAGACAGATCATGGCAAGCGTGCTCCTGCGCAATATCGCGAAGCGCTACGACGAAACCGAAGTGCTGCGCAACGTGAACCTCGACATCGCCGACGGCGAATTCGTCGTGTTCGTCGGCCCGAGCGGCTGCGGCAAATCCACGCTGATGCGGATGATCGCGGGCCTCGAGGATATTTCGAGCGGCGACCTGCTGATCGACGGTGCGAAGGTCAACGACGTGCCGAGCGCGAAGCGCGGCATCGCGATGGTGTTCCAGTCGTATGCGCTGTACCCGCACATGACGCTGTACGACAACATGGCGTTCGGCCTCAAGCTCGCGGGCGCGAAGAAGCCCGAGATCGACCAGGCGGTGAAGCAGGCCGCGAAGATCCTGCACATCGATCACCTGCTCGACCGCAAGCCGAAGCAATTGTCGGGCGGCCAGCGGCAGCGCGTCGCGATCGGTCGTGCGATCACGCGCAAGCCGAAGGTGTTCCTGTTCGACGAGCCGCTGTCGAACCTCGACGCCGCGCTGCGCGTGAAGATGCGGCTGGAGTTCGCGCGGCTGCACGACGAGCTGAAGACGACGATGATCTACGTGACGCACGACCAGGTCGAGGCGATGACGCTCGCCGACAAGATCGTCGTGCTGTCGGGCGGCGCGGTGCAGCAGGTCGGCACGCCGAACCAGCTTTATCACGCGCCGGCGAACCAGTTCGTCGCGGGCTTCATCGGTTCGCCGAAGATGAATTTCCTGAAGGGCACGGTCGAATCGGTCGACGCGGGCGGCGTGCTCGTGCGCTTCGACAGCGGCGAGACGCAGCACGTCGCGGTCGAAGCGGCCGGGCTGCAGCGCGGTGCGGCGGTGACCGTCGGCGTGCGGCCCGAGCACCTGCTGGTGGGCACGGCGGCCACGGGCGTCGCCGCGCGGACGATGGCCGTCGAGTCGCTCGGCGATGCCGCGTATCTGTACGCGGAGTCGGCGGTCGCGCCGGACGGGCTGATCGCGCGGATTCCGCCGCTCGACACGTATCGCACCGGCGAGGCGCTGCACGTGCACGCGCAGGCCGAGCACTGCCATCTGTTCGACGAGCACGGGCAGGCGTTCCGCCGGCTCGGCGTGCATGCGAAGGCCGCGTGACGGCCGGGATCGTTCAGAAGCGCAGGTTTGCGGCCATGAAGTCGACGAACGCGCGCAGCTTCGGCGTCGGATGGCGGCCCGACGGCCACAGCACATAGATCGGCGTGCAACTCGCGACGTGTTCGTCGAGCACCGCGCACAGCGTGCCGTCGTCGAGCGCGCCGCGCACGAAGAACTCGGGCAGGCACGCGATGCCGAGCCCGCGCAGCGTGAAGCACAGGCGCGCTTCCGCGCTGTTGCTGACCATCGAGACGGGCACGTCGGGCGGCGTGCCCGAGCGCGGCACGCGCAGCGGCCAGGTTTCGAGCTTGCCGCTGCTCGGAAAGCGGTAGTGCAGGCAGCGGTGCAGCGCGAGATCGGCCGGTGTGCGCGGCGTGCCGTGCCGGGCGAGGTAGTCGGGCGACGCGACGAGGTGCTGGCGGAAATGGCGGAGCAGCCGCGACGACAGCCGTGAATCCGACGGCTGGCCGGTGCGCAGCACCGCGTCGAACCCTTCCTCGACGACGTCGACGAGCCGGTCGCTGAAATCGATATCGAGTTCGATCTCCGGGTACTCGGCCATGAAATCGGCGAGCACCGGCAGCAGCAGCGTGCCGATCGTCGGCAGGCTCACGCGCAGGCGTCCGCGCGGCGCTTCGGCACTGTGCGTCAGTTCCTGTTCGGCAGCTTCGATCTCGGCGATCACGCGCCGGCACCGTTCGAGAAAGCGCGTGCCTTCGGCCGTCAGCGTGATGCTGCGCGTGCTGCGGTGAAACAGCCGCACGTTCAGGCGCGCCTCGAGCCGCGCGATGCGCTTGCCGATCGCCGACGCCGACAGCCCGAGCGCGCGGCCGGCCGCGACGAAACTGCGCGTTTCCGCGACCTGAACGAACACGACGAAACCGCCGAGATTTTCCATGCAAGTTCCCGATTGCGGACACCAGCGTCCGGATTGTCCGGAACTCTAACCCGGTTTTTCTTCTTGCGTCGGCTCCCTACGATGAGCGTTCGTTCACTGTTGAGAGGTCACGCCATGTCATCCCTGCCTGTCACCGTTTCCCGTGCCGAACCGGACGCCGCGCTGCGCCGCCGGCTCGACGACACGCTCGATCGCGCGCTCGCCGACGAGCGCATCGTCGGCGCAGTCGTGCTGGTCGCGCGCGATGGCGAGCTGCGCTATGCGCGCGCCGCCGGGCTCGCCGATCGCGAAGCCGGTACGCCGATGCGGGAGAACGCGCTGTTCCGGCTCGCATCGGTCACGAAGCCGGTCGTGACGGCCGCCGCGATGCGGCTGGTCGCGGCGGGGCGCATCGCGCTCGACGAACCCGTCGCGCGCTGGTTGCCCGAATTCCGCCCGGCGCTGCCCGCCGGCGCACCCGCCGCGATCACGTTGCGTCATCTGCTGTCGCATACGGCCGGCCTCGGCTACCGCTTCCTCGAAGCCGACGGCGACGGCCCGTATGCGCGTGCCGGCGTGTCCGACGGGATGGACCGTGCGGGCATTTCGCTCGCCGAGAACGTACGGCGCATCGCAAGCGTGCCGCTGCGGTTCGCCCCCGGCACGTCGTGGGACTATTCGCTCGCGACCGACGTGGTCGGCGCGCTGATCGAGGCGGTCGACGGCCGTCCGCTTGCCGACGCGGTGGCCGCGCTCGTCACGACGCCGCTCGGGATGACCGACACCGCGTTCGTCGCGCACGACGCCGCGCGCGTCGCGACGCCTTACGTGAGCACGCCGGGCGCGCCGCGCCGGATGGCGGACACCGATCTCGTGCCTGTGTACGACGGCACGATCGGCATCCGCTTCGAACCGGCGCGCATGTTCGATCGCGATGCGTGGCCGTCGGGCGGCGCGGGGATGGTCGGCACTGCGCGCGATTGCGTGACGCTGCTCGACGCGCTGCGCACCGGCCGCGACGGCTGGCTCGAGCGCGCATGGATCGACGAGATGGCGCGCATCCAGCCGGGTGCGCACGAACTGCAGGATGCGCCGGGTTTCGGCTTCGGGCTCGGCTTTTCGGTGCTGCACGATCCGGCGGCCGCGCAGTCGCCGGAGTCGGTCGGCACGTGGCGCTGGGGCGGCGCGTACGGGCATGCGTGGTTCGTCGACCGAACGGCCGGGCTGACGGTGGTCGCACTGACCAACACGCTGTACGAGGGCATGTACGGGCGGATCGTGACCGACGTGCGCGATGCGGTCTACGGTGTCGATATCGGGAGCGCGGCATGAGCGACTGCACGTCGATCGACGACGAGGTTTCCGTCGCGCCGGTGCAGGCGCGCGAGCGCCTGCCTGTCGCGAACCTGCTGGCGCTCGCGACGGCCGCCTTCATCACGATCCTCACCGAGGCATTGCCGGCCGGCCTGTTGCCGCTGATGAGCGCCGACCTGCGCGTGCCCGACGCGCTGATCGGCCAGCTCGTGACCGTGTATGCGCTCGGCTCGATCGTCGCGGCGATACCGCTCGTCGCCGCGACGCGCGCGATGCGTCGGCGCCGCCTGCTGCTTGCGGCGCTGGCCGGCTTCGTCGTGTCGAATGCGCTGACCGCCGCGTCGCCGTACTACGCGCTCACGCTCGCCGCGCGCTTCGTCGCGGGCATGTCGGCCGGGCTGCTGTGGGCGCTGCTGGCCGGTTATGCGAGCCGGATGGTCGACGCGTCGCTGCGCGGCCGCGCGATCGCGGTCGCGATGCTCGGCGCGCCGGTCGCGATGTCGATCGGCATTCCGGCCGGCACCGCGCTGGGCGCGGCGCTCGGCTGGCGCGTCGCGTTCGCGTCGATCACGCTCGCGGCGCTCGCGCTGATCGGCTGGATCCGCTGGCGCGTGCCCGATTATCCGGGGCAGCAGGCCGGCGCGCGCGAACCGGTGCTCGGCGTGATGACGCTGCCCGGCGTGCGGCCGGTGCTGACCGTGATGTTCGCGTACGTGCTCGCGCACAACATGCTGTACACGTACGTCGCGCCGTTTCTCGCGGGCGTGCGGATGGGGGCGCAGGTCGATGTGGTGCTGCTGGTGTTCGGCATCGCGTCGCTGGTCGGCATCGCGCTGACGGGCGCGTGGATCGGTGCCGCGCAACGGCGCCTGACGCTCGCCAGTATCGCGCTGTTCGCGCTCGCGGCGGCGATGCTCGGCGCCGGATCGGGGATGGCGATCGTCTATGTCGGCGTCGCGCTGTGGGGGCTCGCGTTCGGCGGCGCGCCGACGCTGTTCCAGACGGCTGCCGCGAACGCGGCGGGGGAGTCGGCCGACGTCGCGCAGTCGATGCTCGTGACGGTGTGGAATCTCGCGATCGCCGGTGGCGGCATCGCGGGCGGGATGCTGCTCGGCGCAACCGGCGCCGGCGCGATTCCGTGGGTGCTCGTGGCGCTGCTGGCGGCCGCGTGGGTCGGCGCGTGGCGCGCGCGCCGGCATGCGTTTCCGGCGCCGTGGGCCGCGTGAGCTTGCGGTGTGCGAGTGCGGCCGCGATTCAGGGTGCCCGAACGTCCGGCGTCCCCTTTGCGCGGGGCGTGTCGGTTCCGAGCGGGGATAGTCGGGCCACCGGCATCCGGTCGCGCGTCCCGCCGTTCCTGAACCCCGCCGCGCGCACTGCCGGCGCGCCGGCGGCGGACGACCCGTCCCGATCTCCCCGACCATCTCCCATCAACCGTCCGGCGTGAGCGACGCTTGCGCGTCGCGCCGAGCGGAAACAATCGCGTTCAGTGACGCGCTTCTTTTTGACAAATCCTGCCCGAAAGGACAGCTATCGCGCGGGAAGCGTTTGCTTTGTAATTTCGCCGGCGTTTGATTGGCGAATTCGCTTATATCGCGTTCCGCACACCAGGACGCGTAGCGTCCAGCCGGTCGATCGTGCCAGTGCCAGCGCCAGCGCGCGATGTCAAAAACTACGAGGAGTGCAGCGGTTGCGCGACCGCCTGCCGATGCTGGGAAAAGCACATCCTCAGCCATTCACGAGAGGGCCGAAATGTCGTGCGATTTATACGAGACCCAAGCACGCGCGGAGGAGTGCGACGCGCTTTCGATCGCCCGCGCGATCGTGCGCGAAGTATTCAAGCTTCGCAAGCTGCATCCGACCGAGGACAGTCGACCCGGCGACGTCGAAGCCGAGATGGACTGGCATGTCGAGGCGATCCTGCCCTTCGTAGCGAGCGATCGGCAGGTCAGGCTGATCCTGCCCGCGTTTCCGGGCAAGTCGCCGAACCGGATGAAGACGCTCGGGGTGTTGCCTGATCTCGCGGAGAAGCACGCGCTGAAGAACCTGGCCGCGCTGTGCATGCGTATCGGCAAGATCTACAAGCCGGGCGTGAAGTTCGTCATCTGCTCGGACGGCTACTGTTTCTCGGACGTCGTCAGCATCGGCGACGACGAAGTCGCGCAATACCTGAAGAGCCTCGAAGAGCATGCGGCCGCGCATTTCGAAGGCTGCTTTGAGTTCTTCGACCTGAAAAGCCATTTCGGCTATCTCGACGACCTCACGTCGAAACGCGAGGAGCTGCTGATCGCCTACAGCGATCCGGTCGAGCGGATCCGGCGGCAATGCCAGGACGATCCGGCGATGAGCGCGATGTATCGCGGCATCACGCGCTTCCTGTACGAAGATTCGCTCGGCATCGAGCGGTTCCGGACGTGGAGCAACACGGCGATCCAGAAAATGAGCCGCTGCAATGCGTATCGCGTGATCCAGCGCAGCAATGCGTGGAGCCGGCTGATCGAGGACGCGTTTCCGAACAGCCTGCGGCTGTCCATTCATCCGCAGTTCCGAGTGTCGAAGAAGATCGGCATCCGCCTCGTCGACTGCGACGACGTGTGGCTCACGCCGTGGCATTCGGTGGCGGTGCGCGAGAACAACCGGATCGTGCTGAAGAAGCGCTCCGAGGTCGACGAGCGCAATTCGGTGCTGGTGTTCTCGGACGGCGTGCCCTGCCATTTCGTCCATCACCCGCAACTGTTCGCCGGCGCCGCCGAAGCCGTTTCTTCCTGAGCGGCGCGACGCGCATTCCACCCGATTGGGGTTCGTCGGCAGCCGCGTCGCGCCTGCGGGCGACGAACCCGTTCCATCTGCAATGGAGACACAACGTGAATCTTTCCGACATGCGCAACGCGAAATGGATCGATGCGCAGACGCTGACGGCCGGCCAGCCGACCGACGCGCAGTTTGCCGAGCTGGCACGGGGCGGCGTGACGACGGTCATCAACCTCGCGCCGTTCGACACGCGCTACTCGATCGACGACGAGGAAGGCTGCGTGCGGCGCAGCGGCATGCAGTATCACTTCCTGCCGGTCGATTTCAAGCAGCCCGCGCTGGAGGACTTCGACCGCTTCGCCGACCTCTTCCGGCAGGTGGCGGGCGGCAGGACGCTCGTGCATTGCGCGGCAAACTACCGGGTCTCGGTGTTCGTGTCGCACTACAAGATGATGCATGACGGCTGGTCCGCCGCGCAGGCGGACGATTGGATCGCCGGCATCTGGAATACCGCGGAGTTTCCCGTCTGGCAAACCTTCATCCGGACGCTGCGTGCGAGCCTGAGCGCGCGCGGTGCGTCATGAGCGGTGCATCGGCGCTGGCCGAATTCCGGCGCGCGTTCGGACAGCTGTGCCGCGACGGAGATGTCGACCGCCTGTCTGCCGCGCAGCGCGACGCGCTCGATGCGCAGGTCGGCGCGTGCGTGACGCGCGGGCAGCCGATCCGGCTGACGTTGCCGGGTTTTCCGCTCAAGTCGCCGGACCGGCGCGGCAGGGTGCTTGGCATGCTGCCAGACGGTGGCGAACGACTCGCGCTCGGCTATCTCGACGCGTTCTGCGAGACGGTGCGCCGGTTCTACGCGCCGGGATGCGTGGTCGACCTGTTCAGCGACGGGCTGACGTTCTTCGATCTGCTGGACGTGCGCCGGGCCGACGCGAATGCGTATCACCGCGCGCTGCGTGAGCTGGTCGTGTCGCGCAACATCGTCTGGCATTCGTATTCGACGGTGGATCCGTCGTTCGATCGCGATGGGTCCGACGTCGACGCCGCGCTTGCGCCGTACTGGCCGGCCGACGACGACAAGCGTTGCGATGCCCGCGGCGAACGCGTCGCCGAGTTGACGGCATTGCTCGCCGGCGAACGGCGGATCGTGCTGGCCGACGCGGACCCCGCGACGCTCGCGCGGCTCTCGCGGGCCGCGCAACGGATGGCGGAGCGCGGCGTCGCGCTGGACGGTTTTCTCGACGCGAAGCTGCCTGCCGGTCTGCGGCTGACCGTCCACGCGGCGCCGCACGGGAGCAAGAAGATTCCGATCAGGTTGCATGCCGGGGGCGGCGATGGTGCGCTGCCCTGGCGCAACGTGCTACTTCAAAAAAAGAATGGAGAATTTGCCATGCTGAGCAAATCGCAGGTCAACCAAACCGTCAACGCCGCGCTCGTCACGAAAGGCGGCGAACCATGGTATTTCGCGGAAGGCGACGATCCGGTCCTGAATCGCTGTGCGATCAGCGTCGTGCATCGTGACGACTTCGGCCTGCTGGTCGAGCCGAACGCCGACGAAGCGGGCCGGATCGATTGCTGCGCGTTGTCGAAGGATGCGCTCGCAACGATGCTGCGACGTCACGGTTTCGTCGTGCTGCGTGGTTTTCGTGTCGACGACGAGGCGGCGCTCGTGAAGTTCACCGAGCAGTTCGGTCAGCTATACGTCTGGAAGTTCGGGCCGGTGCACAAGGTGAAGCCCGAAGAGGACGCGAACGGCTACGTGCATTCGTTCGAGGCGGTGCCGCTGCACTGGGACCTGAGCATGCTGCCGCTCACGCATCCGCTCGTGCAGCAGGACGAATACTTCTCCGCGAAGATGTTCGCGCTTTACTGCAAGACCGCGCCGAAGCGGGGCGAGGGCATGACGACGCTGGTCGATGCGCGTCGCATCGTCAGTCAGCTCGACGCAGGCACGTTGGCGGCGTGGGAGCAGACGAGCCTGACCTACGACACGAAAATGACCTACTTCGGCGGCGTGCCGCGGACGTTCCCGCTGATCGCCTCGCACCCGGAAACGGGCGAAAAGGTGCTGCGCTATCAGGAGGGCAGCGAATCGACGCTGCAGCGTTTCGAAGTGAGCATCGCGACGCCGGGCACCGTGCCCGATGACAGCGTGCAGCAGATCAATGCGCTCGCGTACGCACGCGAGTACCTGGTCGAGCACGACTGGGTGGACGGCGATATCGTGCTGGTCGACAACTACAGTGTGCTGCACGGCCGCCGTGCGATGTCGCGCGAATCGGCGGCGCGCGAGCTGTGGCGGGTGCAGGTGTATTGAGTGCGCTGTCGCGTGTCGGCCGGTCCGGCGATTGCCGGCGGACCGACCGGCTGCATCGTCGCCGGCCCGGCATGACGGGCCGGCGCGGTGGGCATCAGAACGGAAATGCCGCGGCGCAGGCCGCGGCATTCGTTCGTCGGTGCACCGCACGCGGGATGCGCGCCAGCGTCGTGCAGCGCGCGGGCGGCTCGAGCGCTCGGCACGTGACGACGGCGAAGTCAGCGTGCGGACACATTGAACGGCGCATCGTCTTGCGCGTTCCGCGCGGCTTCCCAGCCGCCACCCAGCGCGCGGAACGACGCGATGGCCGCGCGGGCCGCCTCGGCCTGCGCCTGGGCCTTCGCATCGCGCGTCTGCAGCAGATCGCTGTCGGCGTCGAGCACTTCGATGAGGCTCACGACGCCGCTCCGGTACGCAGCGAACGACGTTTCCCGCGCGCGTGCCAGCGCGGTTTCACCCCGTGCGAGCGTACGCATCTGGGCCTCGCGCTTCACGAGCGCCGAAAACGCATCCTCGACATCCTCCGACGCGCGCAACGCGGCCTGCCGATAGGCGGCGAGCGCCTCGGAAGTCTGCCCGCGCGCAGCCGCGATCTGCGCATCGATGCGTGCGAAATCGAACAGGCGCCAGCGCAGGCCGAGGAGCCCTTGCGCCTGCGTTGCGCCATGCGTGAACAGGTCGCCGGATGCGGTGGCGGCCGTGCCGATCAGGCCGCTCAGCGACAGCTTCGGATAGTACTCGGCGATCGCCGCGCCGATGCGCGCATTCGCGGCCGCGAGCCGCCGTTCGGCGACGATCAGGTCCGGGCGGCGGCGCAGCAGGTCGCCCGGCGTGCCGGCATCCGCGAGACGCGGGGCGACCGGAATCGGCGCGGCCGCGTCCAGTTCGGGCCGATGGGTGCCGGGCTGCGCGCCGACCAGCACGTCGAGTGCGTTCTGCGCTGCGTCGAGCCCGGTTTCGAGCACCGGCACGGTGGCCTCGACCTGGGCCAGCGCGCCTTCCGCCTGGCGAACCTGCAATTCGGCCGCAACGCCATTGCGGTGCTGCATTTGCACGGTTGCCAGCAGGCGCCGGCGGGTGTCGACCTGCTGCGTTGCGACGGCGAGGCGCGCCTGCAGCCCGCGGATCGTCACATAGGTATCCGCCGTCTGCGCGGCGACGGCAAGCCGGGTGGCGACCGCGGCCGCCGCCGACGCTTCGTATTCGGCGCGCACGGCCTCGCGGCTGCGCCGCAACCCGCCGAACAGGTCGATTTCCCAGCTCGCGCCGACGTCGCCCTCGTAATAGGCGGCGTTGCGGGAGAAGCCGGGCGTCGAGTCGAGCAGCCGTCCGAGCGGCGTATCGACCGACTGGTAGACCTTCTGGCCCTGGGCGGTCACGCTGCCGCTCGGCAGCAGCGCCGCGGTGGCGGCGCCCAGCGCGGCGCGCGCCTGCGCGACGCGCGCGGTCGCCTGGGCGATGTCGAGGTTCTGTTCCAGCGCGAGATCGACGAAGTGCGTCATCAGAGGGTCGTCGAAGCCCGTCCACCACGCGCCGAGGTCCGCGACCGTCGCGACGGGACGCTGTTCGACGGCGGCTTGCCCCATGAAGCGATCGGGTGCGGCAATGGCCGGCCGTTGGTAATCGGGGCCGACCGCGCAGCCGGCCAGCGCGCCGACGGCGAGGAACGATGCAAAAAATCGATGGGAAACCGGCATGACGGCCTTTCAGGGTAGAGAATAGAGGCGATATTTCGAGTGTGACCATTGTACAAATTGGTCACATGGTGTCAATCACGTCCTGATGTTCCAGATTTCCAACCATGACTGAAAGCGTGTCTCTCCCCGCAGGCCGGCGCGGCCCAGCGGACCACGCCGTCCGCGACCAGATCGTGAATGCGGCGAACGAACATTTCCGGCATTACGGGTACGGCAAGACGACGGTGTCCGATCTCGCGAAGGCGATCGGTTTCTCGAAGGCGTACATCTACAAGTTCTTCGATTCGAAGCGCGCGATCGGCGAAGCGATCTGCGCGACGAGCCTCGGCACGATCATGGTGGCGGCGGACCAGGCGATCGCCGGCGCCGAGTCCGCGACCGACAGGCTGCGCGGGATGTTCCAGGCGATGACCGCCGCCTGCGTGGGGTTCTTCTTCACCGATCGCAAGCTGTACGACATTGCCGCGTACGCGATCGAGGAAGGCTGGCAGACCACGATCGAACACGAAGAGAAGATCAGGGGCGCGATCGTGCGGATCGTCCGCGAAGGGCGGGAAAGCGGCGAGTTCGAGCGCAAGACGCCGCTCGACGAGACCTGCCGCGCGATCTTTCTCGTGCTGCAGCCGTTCGTGAATCCGGTGATGCTGCAGTACCACCTCGACCACGCCGAGGACGCGTCGAAGGCCGTCTGCAACCTGGTGCTGCGCAGCCTGTCGCCTTGACGTCGTTTTCGTTGTGACCATTGACGATATTGGTCACATGATTCACACTCGGGCCTCCTTCAGTCTGGAGATTGCCCATGTTGCTCATTCGCGCGGCCGCGCCGGCTGTTCTCGCCGCTTCGATTGCGTTCGGCCTCGTCGCTTGCGGTCCCGCGAAACAGGACGATCCGCGCTCCGCGACGCCGCTCGTCCGGACGGACATCGCGCGCGACGCCGGGGGCGTCGGCCGGACCTTCACGGGTACCGTCGTCGCGCGGGTGCAAAGCGACCTCGGTTTCCGCGTGCCGGGCAAGATCGTCGAGCGCCTGGTGGATGCCGGCCAGGCCGTGCGTCGCGGGCAGCCGCTGATGCGGATCGACGCAACCGACCTGCAGCTCGCGACGCGCGCCGAGGACGACGCCGTGGCCGCGGCGAAGGCACGCGCCAGCCAGACCGCAGCCGACGAAATGCGCTACGGCGGGCTCGTTTCCGCCGGCGCGGTGTCGGCATCCGCGTACGACCAGATACGGGCTGCCGCCGACACCGCGCGGGCGCAGCTTCGTGCCGCGCAGGCGCGTGCGAACGTCGCGCGCAACGCGGCCGGCTACGCGGTGCTGGTCGCCGATGCGGACGGTGTCGTGATGAGCACGCTCGGCGAGCCCGGACAAGTGGTAGCCGCAGGCCAGACGGTCGTGCGGCTCGCGCGTTCCGGCCCGCGTGAAGCGGTCGTCGACCTGCCCGAGACGTTCCGGCCAGCGCTCGGCTCCATGGGCCGCGCGACGCTGTATGGCGGCGCCGACCTGGCGGGCGGCGCGCGTCTGCGACAACTTTCCGATGCGGCCAATCCGCAGACGCGGACATTCGAGGCGCGCTACGTGCTGGAGGGGCCGATCGCGCGCGCGCCGCTCGGCGCGACGGTGACGGTGAATGTGCCCGACGCGCGTGCCGCGACCGGCGAGGCCGCAATGCGGGTGCCGCTCGCGGCGGTCTACGATCGCGGAAACGGCCCGGGCGTCTGGATCGTCGACGGGGCGAAGCCGCGGGTGGTCTGGCGGCGCGTGCGGCTGGGCGCGATCGGCGACGAGACCGCCACGATCGCGGAAGGGCTCAAGGCAGGCGAGCGCTTCGTCGCGCTCGGCGCGCACCTGCTGCACGACGGCGAGAGCGTGCGCATCGCGGGAGCGCTGCAATGAGCGGCTTCAACCTTTCCGCGCTCGCGGTGCGCGAACGCGCGGTCACGCTGTTCCTGATCGTCGCGGTGTCCGTCGCCGGCGCGCTCGCGTTCCTCAAGCTCGGGCGCGCGGAGGATCCGGCGTTTACCGTCAAGGAGCTGGCCTTCATGTCCGCGTGGCCCGGCGCGACCGCGCAGGAGATGCAGGATCTGGTCGCCGAGCCGCTCGAGAAGCGGATGCAGGAGTTGAAGTGGTACGACCGCACGGAAACCTTCACGCGGCCGGGGCTCGCTTTCACGACCGTCACGCTGCGCGACGACACGCCGCCGTCGGCCGTGCAGGAAGAGTTCTACCAGGCGCGCAAGAAGCTGGGCGACGAGGCGGCGAAGCTGCCGCAGGGCGTGGCCGGCCCGTTCGTCAACGACGAATACGCGGACGTGACGTTCGCGCTCTACGCGCTGAAGGCGCGCGGCGAGCCGCCGCGCGTGCTGGTGCGCGAGGCGGAAGCGCTGCGCCAGCGGTTGCTGCACGTGCCGGGCGTGAAAAAGATCGATATCGTCGGCGAGCGGCCCGAGCGCATCTTCGTCGAGTTCTCGTATGCACGGCTCGCGAATCTCGGCATCTCGCCGCGCGACATCTTTGCCGCGCTGAACGACCGGAATCTCGTGACGCCCGCCGGCTCGATCGACACGGCCGGGCCGCAGGTGCTGATTCGCCTCGACGGCGCGTTCGACGATCTTCAGAAGATTCGCGACACGCCGATCGTCGCCGGCGGACGCACGCTCAGGCTGTCCGACATCGCGGACGTCAAGCGCGGCTACGAGGATCCCGCCACCTTCCTGATCCGCAACCAGGGCGAGCCGGCGCTGCTGCTCGGCGTCGTGATGAAGGAGCGCTACAACGGCCTGCAGCTCGGCAAGGATCTCGACAAGGAAGTGGCGGCGATTTCGGCGGAAATGCCGCTCGGCCTGTCGCTGACGAAAGTCACCGATCAGGCGGTCAACATCGAGGAAGCGTACGACGAGTTCATGCTGAAGTTCTTCGTCGCGCTGGCCGTCGTGATCACCGTGTGCCTGATCAGCCTCGGCTGGCGGGTGGGGATCGTGGTCGCGGCCGCCGTGCCGCTCACGCTCGCGGGCGTCTTCATCATCATGCTCGCGACCGGGCGCGATTTCGATCGCATCACGCTCGGCGCGCTGATCCTGTCGCTCGGGCTGCTCGTCGACGACGCGATCATCGTGATCGAGACCATGGTCGTGAAGATGGAGGAGGGGTTCGACCGCATCGCGGCTTCCACGTATGCGTGGAGCCATACCGCCGCGCCGATGCTCGCGGGCACGCTCGTGACCGCGATCGGGTTGATGCCGGTCGGCTTCGCGAAGTCGAGTGCGGGCGAATACGCGGGCAACATCTTCTGGGTCGTGGCCTTTGCGCTGCTGACGTCCTGGGTCGTCGCGGTTGCCTTCACGCCATACCTCGGCGTCAAGCTGCTGCCGCGGATCCGGCCGGTCGCGGGCGGGCATGCCGCCGTCTACGATACGCCGGCCTATCGCCGGTTTCGCGCGCTGCTCGCGTGGACGGTCGCGCACAAGAAACGCGTCGTGTTCGCGGTCGTGGTTTCGTTCGCGGCCGCCGTGGTCGGCCTCGGCCTCGTCAAGCAGGAGTTCTTCCCGATCTCGAGCCGGCCGGAAGTGCTGGTGGAAGTGCGGATGAGCGAAGGAACCGGCATCGCGGCCACCAGCGCGGTGGTCGGTAAGGTGGAGGCATGGCTGCGCAAGCAGCCCGAGGCCCGGCTGGTCACGAGCTACATCGGCCAGGGGGCGCCGCGCTTCTTCATTGCGATGTCGCCCGAGCTGCCCGACCCGTCGTTCGCGAAGATCGTCGTGCTGACGCAGGACGAGAAGGCGCGCGAGGCGCTGAAGCTGAAGCTGCGCACCGCCGTCGCGCAGGGCCTCGCGCCCGACGCGCAGGTGCGTGCGACGCAGATCGTGTTCGGGCCGTATTCACCCTTTCCCGTCGCGTTTCGCGTGATGGGGCCGGACGAGGGCAAGGTCCGCGAGATCGCCGGACAGGTCGAACGTGTGATGCGTGCGAACCCGTCGATGCGGCAGGTGAACGCCGATTGGGGGCCGCGCGTACCGACGCTGCGCATCTCGCTCGATCAGGATCGGCTGCGCGCGATCGGCCTGAGCACGCACGATGCGTCGCAGCAGCTTCAGTTCCTGCTGACGGGCGCCCCTGTCACGCAGGTGCGCGAGGACATCCGTTCGGTCGAGGTGGTGGCGCGCAGCGCAGGCACCGACCGGCTCGATCCGGCGAAGCTCGGTGCGTTCACGCTGACGGGAAGCGCCGGCCAGAAGGTGCCGCTCGACCAGCTCGGCGAGGTCGGGATTCGCATGGAAGACCCGATCCTGCGGCGTCGCGACCGCCTGACGACGATGACCGTGCGTGGCGACATCGGCGAGGAGTTCCAGCCGCCCGAGGTCTCGAACGAAATCATTCAGGCGATCCGGCCGATCGTCGCCGCGTTGCCGCCGGGGTACCGCATCGAGACCGGCGCGGCCCTCGAGGAAGCGAACAAGGCGAACGCCGCACTCGCCGCCGTGTTTCCGATCATGCTGATTCTGATGATGATCGTCGTGATCTTCCAGGTGCGCTCGATCGCGGCGATGGCGATGGTGCTGCTGACGGCACCGCTCGCGCTGGTGGGCGTCGTGCCGATCCTGCTGCTGTTCCGTCAGCCGTTCGGCTTCAACGCGATCCTCGGGCTGATCGGTCTTGCCGGCATCATCATGCGCAACACGCTGATTCTGATCGGGCAGATCCATCAGAACGAAGCCGACGGCCTCGATCCGTACGACGCGATCATCGAAGCGACCGTGCAGCGTGCGCGCCCGGTGATTCTGACGGCGCTTGCGGCTGCGCTCGCGTTCATTCCGCTGACGTTCTCGGTGTTCTGGGGGGCGCTCGCGTTCACGCTGATCGGCGGCACGATCGGCGGCACGGCGTTGACGCTCGTGTTTCTCCCTGCGCTGTACGCGATCTGGTTCCGCGTTGCCCCGAAGGCGACCGACGAAGCGGCGCACACGTCTCTCCCGGCATATCGGCGCGAACAGACGTCCGTCGGTTCCTGACCGGGCACGTGCGAACCGGAAAACAGGGAGGCGAGAAAATGACGAACCATTCGAGCATGTGCTACGGAAACATGTTTTCCGAGCTGAATTCGGAATCGGAGCTGATCGAGCGCATGACGTACGTGACGCGCGAGCTCGGCTTCGAGCATTTCTACTATGTGATGCGCATTCCGCTGCCGATCTCGAACCCGCGGAACTACATCTTTTCCGATTGCCCGGACACGTGGATCCGGAGCTACGTCGAGCGCGACGGCTTCAGGGCCGATCCGGCCGTGCAGCGCGGGCTGCGGGAAAGCATTCCGTTCCTGTGGTCCGCCGTTGGCGGGGAGGCGGCGGATTTCTGGGGCGATCCGTTGCAGCAGCGGTTCCGTCACGCGTGGAGCATGCCGCTGCGCGGGCAGTTCGGCACGATCGGCTTGCTGTCGCTGCTGAGGAAATCCGCGCCGATCCTGCGGGACGAACTCCTGTCCAAGGAGCCGTACGTACTGTGGCTGACGACGCTGGCTCACCGGGCGATGACGCGTCTCGTCGTCGCCACGGCGATGCCCGAGGTGTGCCAGACGCTGACGGCCCGCGAGAAGGAGGTGCTGAAATGGACTGCCGCAGGCAAGACGTATGCCGATATCGGGTTGATCCTGTCCATCTACGATCGGACTGCGAAGTTTCACTTGATGAACGTGATGCGCAAGCTTCGTGCGGCCAACAAGGCGGAGGCCGTGATGAAAGCCACGATGCTCGGGTTTCTTCAGTGATGTTCGGTTTGTCCGGTTTGTCCGGACGCGATGGCGATCCGGTGTGTCGTGAGCGCATGCGTCAGCGGGAAGCCGGCATGCCGGCTACGCGTCCAGCGCAGCCCTCGCGCACGTCTCGTCGGTGACGAGCCCCGATATCCAGCCGCCGCGCAGCGCGGCGATCACCGCGTCGCGCTTCTTCGGGCCGCCCGCGAACGCGATCGTCGGGCGTTTCGGCGGCGTGGCGAGCGACACGCTCGTCACGCGCGCGCTGGTCGACACGTCGATCAGCTTGCCCTGCGCGTCGATCGGCATGCCGAGCAGTTCGGCCACCGCGCCGAGCGCGGTCATCTCGTCGCGCTCCTGTTCGGTGATGAAGCCGTCTTCATACAGCGGGCAGTGCGGGCCGGTGTTGCCGATCCCGACGAACGCGACGTCGGCCTTGCCCGACAGCGCCTCGACGATCCGGTACAGCCGGTGGTTGCACCACTGCGCGCGCTCGGCCGCGCTGTCGGCGAACAGCGGCGCGGGCAGCAGGAAGTGCTTGCTGCCGGTTTTCTCGGAGATGTACTGCGCGACGTCGTAGCGGTTCGACGAGCCGTCGGCCGCGATCGCGCCGACCATCGACACGAGCCGGTGCTGCGGGCGGTCGATCTGCGCGATCTGCGCGACCGCGGCCTTCAGCGTCCGGCCGCTGCTGACGGCGATCACCATCGGCCGCGTCTCGCCCAGGTAGCGTTCCATCACCTGCGCGCCGGCGACCGCGAGCTTGCGGTCGATCGCTTCGGGCGCATCGGCATCGACGGGTACGACTTCGCACATCGCGAGGCCATAGCGTTTCGACAACTGCGCGCCGAGATCGAGGCAGTCGGCGAGCTGGTGGTCGACGCGCACGCGGATCAGGTTCTTCTCGACCGCGAACGCGACGAGGCGCTGCGCGACCGGGCGCGACACCTGCAGCTTTTCGGCGATTTCGTTCTGCGTGTCGCCCGCGACGTAGTAGAGCCACGCGGCACGCGTGGCGAGATCGAGTTTTTCTGAGGACTTGGACACGATAGCGATTCGGTTCGGAGCTGGGGGGCCGCCCGCGGGCCGGCCGGCGGGCCGCGCGACGGCATCCACTGTACCGCATGTCGTGCGCGCGGCAGACGGCCGCAAGCGCGCCGCGGCGGCGCTTACGCGAGCCGCGTGCGCGACGGTTCGTACAGCGGCCGCACGTGGCGGTACAGCGCGCGGAACGCGTCGAGGCGTTCGCGCAGCAACGCATGGCGGGCCGCGTCCGGCGCGTATTCGGCGCGTACCGGCGGCTTGGTCAGCACCGTCTGCGGATCGCCGCCGACGGCCAGCCAGCCGAGCCGCGCCGCGCCGAGCGCCGCGCCCGTTTCGCCGCCGCCGATCTGGCGCGTGCGCACATTCAGCGCATCGGCGATCAGTTGCGCCCAGAACGCGCTGCGCGCGCCGCCGCCGATCAGCGACAGCCGGTCGGTTTCGACGCCGGCCGCATGCAGCGCATCGAGGCCGTCGGCGAGGCCGAGCGTCACGCCTTCGAGCACCGTATAGCCGAGATGCGCGCGTTCGGTCGCGTGCGTCATCCCGAAGAACACGCCCTGCGCATACGGATCGTTGTGCGGCGTGCGTTCGCCGGACAGGTAGGGCAGGAACAGCGGCGCCGTCGCGAGCGCGTCGGCGTCGAGCGCCTCGACTTCGGCGAGCAGTGCTGGCTCGTCGGTGCCCGTCAGCTTGCAGACCCAGCGCAGGCAGCTCGCGGCCGACAGCACGACGCTCATCAATTGCCAGCGATCGGGAATCGCATGGCAGAACGCATGCACGGCCGACGCGGGATTCGGCATGAAGCGGTCGCCGACCACGCTCAGCACGCCCGACGTGCCGAGCGACACGAAGCCGTCGCCCGCATGGATCGCGCCGATGCCGAGCGCGCTCGTCGCGTTGTCGCCGCCGCCGCCGGCCACCACGACGGCCTCCGACAGCCCGAGTTCGCGCGCGACATCGGCGCGCAGCGTGCCGGACGGCGCGTTGCCCTCGACGATGCGCGGCATCTGGTCGCGCGTCATCCCGCATGCGGCGAGCAGCGCGTCGGACCAGTCGCGGCGCGCGACGTCGAGCCACAGCGTGCCGGCCGCATCCGACGGGTCGGACACTTTCGCGCCGGTCAGCCGGAACCGCAGGTAGTCCTTCGGCATCAGCACGCATGCGGTGGCCGCGAACACGTCGGGTTCGTGTTTCGCGACCCACAGCAGTTTCGGCGCGGTGAAACCCGGCATCGCGAGATTGCCGGCGAGGGCGTGGAGATCGGGCGCGCGTTCGGTGAGCAGCGCGCATTCGTCGGCGCTGCGCATGTCGTTCCACAGGATCGCGGGGCGCAGCACGCGGTCGTCGCGGCCGAGCAGCACGGCGCCGTGCATCTGGCCCGACAGGCCGATGCCGCGCACCTGCGCGAACGCTTGCGGATGCCGTTCGCGCAGCGCCGCGAGCGCGGCGAGCGTGCCTTGCCACCAGTCGTCCGGATGCTGTTCGGCCCAGCGCGGATGCGGCCGCGACACGGTGAACGGCGAGCCGGCGGTGCCGACGACCGCGCCGTCCGGGGCGAGCAGCAGCACCTTCACTTCCGAGGTGCCGAGGTCGATGCCGAGATACATGAGCGATCCGTTCCGTCAGAGAGGAGCCGCTACTTTAGCCGTGCCGCACGGCATGTGCCAAGCGGGTTTGCCCGGCTGCGCGGCCGGGCGCCGGCTTGTCGCGCGTCAGCGCTGCGCGAGCCATGCGTCGACGCGCGCGAGCGCGGCGCGCAGCGCCTCGAACAGCGCCGCATTGCCGGCGAGCGAGCCCCACAGCGGGCGGCTCGCGCACAGCGCGACGACGGGGTCGTCTGCACCTACGATCGCGCGCGCGGCGGCTTCGTCCATCACGCCGTCCTGGTACGCATATGGCAGCGTGCCGCGCGCCCAGCGTTCGAGAAAGCGCAGGAACAGCGCGGGCAACACGGCGGTGGCGACTGGCGCCGCGCCGCGCGCGAACGATTCGACGAGCGTCGGCGCGATGAAGCCGGGGATCTTCGAGAAGCCGTCGGCCGCGACGCGCTGGTTCGTGTCGAGCACGTACGGGTTGCCGAAGCGTTCGAGCACGACGTCGCGGTAGCGCGCGAGATCGAGCGGGCTCGGCGTGAGGCACGGGATCACGTCCTGCGTCACGTAGTCGTGCGCGAAGCGCCGGATCGCCGCGTCGTGCGTGCCTTCGTGTATGTAGGTGTAGTCCGCGAGCGTGCCGGCCCACGCGATGCAGCTGTGCGTCGCGTTGAGGATGCGGATCTTCGCTTCCTCGTACGGGTGCACGTCGTCGACGAGTTCCGCGCCGGCCAGCTCCCAGCGCGGCCGGCCTGCCGCGAAACGGTCCTCGATCACCCACTGGATGAACGATTCGCCCATCACCGGGCATGCGTCGTCGATGCCGGTGGCCGCGAGCACGCGTTCACGCACGTCGGTGGTCGGGCGCGGCGTGATGCGGTCGACCATCGCGCTCGGCGTGGCGACGTTCGCGTCGAACCACGCGAGCAGGTCGGCTGCGCCGCGCCGCTCGAGGAATTCGCGCATCCCCGCGCGAAAGCGCGCGCCGTTGTTGCGCAGGTTGTCGCAACTCTGCAGCGTGACCGGGCCCGCGCCGCGCTGCATGCGCTCGGCGAGCAACGCCGCGAGCGCGCCGTAAAGCGTCGTGCGCGCGCCCTGCAGGTCGGCCGCGAGATCGGCGTTCGCGACGTCGAGCCGGTTGTGTTCGTCGAGGTAATAGCCGCCTTCGGTGACGGTGAACGACACGATCCGGCAGGCCGGATCGGCGCCGGCGTCGATCAGCGCGGCGAGGTCGATCGACCAGGGCAGCACGCGCGTGATCGCGCGGATCGTCTCGTACGCGCGCTCGCCTTGCGGCGTGACGGTTTCGAGCGTGTATTCGCCGTGCTGCGCGGCGAGCGCGTCCATCGTCGCGCGCATGTCGTCGCGGATGTTGCCGACGGTCAGCGACCAGCGTTCGTCGGCCGGCACGGCCGCGTTTACGCGATGCAGATACCACGCCTGGTGCGCGCGGTGAAACGAGCCCGCGCCGATGTGCAGCAGCACGGGCGCGCGGGCGGAGGGCGATTCGCTCATCCGGTGTCTCCTGTTCGTGCCAGTCTTTCCTGTCGACTAGATCATTTGCTCGTCATGTGCGCGAATGATCGTATTCGAGCGAGCGAAAGTCAAGGCGGGGAGACGGCATTTCGATGGTGCGCTGCGGCGGCGCGCGGGCGGCGGGAAGCGACGGAAATGCGGAAGTGCGGGAAGGGGCGGGAAGCGCGCGAAGGGGCGCGAACAGGTGGCCAGCCGGGAACGGGCGTCAGCGCCCTTCGCGCGTGAGCGCGACGAGTTCGTCGAGCAGTTTGCCGGCCGGCCCCGGCAGGATCCCGTGGCGGCGTCGGAACGCGGTGAGCGTGCGCACCGCGACGACCTCCCGCACCGGCAGCGTGTCGATCGTGCCGGCCGCCTGCTCGGCGCCGTACATCGGCTCGGCCATCCAGCTCAGGAAACCGGCATGCGCGACGAGGCTCTTCAGCGTCGTGACCGAGCGCGTCTCGACCGCGATGTCGGGCAGTGCGAGCCCGTGCGCGTCGAAGGTCGCGCGCATGTGGTCGAACGGTGCGGTGCCGCGCGGCGGGATCGCCCAGCGCGCGTGCAGCGTGTCGACGAGCGTCGGCGCGCGGCCGAGCGCGCGCAGCGGATGGTGCGGCGCCGCAACGATATGGCTGCGATCTTCCCAGCGGCACTCGGGAATCGCGACGATCTCGTCGGTGTCGGGCCCGTGCGCGGACAGCGCGAGATCGATCTCGTGCTTGTGCAGCCCGTCGGCGAGGCGGTCCCACACGCCTTCGAGGATCTCGACGCGCAGGTTCGGCCAGCGGTCGAGCACGCGGCCGACCGCGACCGGCAGCACGAGGCTCGCGATGCTGCCCACCGCGCCAACCTTGATCGTGCCCTTCGCGAATCCGCGCATCGCGTCGAGTTCCTCGCGCGCGTGCTCGGCCTCGTGCTGCAGCAGCGTCGCGTGCGGCAGCAGCGCGTCGCCGAACGCGGTGAGTTGCACGCCCTTCGAATGGCGCTCGAACAGCGGCGCACCGACCTGTTCCTCGAGCCGCTTCAGGATCCGGCTCAGCGCCGGCTGCGTGACATGCAGCGCGTCGGCCGCGCGGCCGAGGCTGCCGCACGCGACGATCGTCGTGAAGGCGCGCAATTGTCGGAGGTCGAAAGTCATGCCGGAATGTAATGGCTTATCGCAAAAAATACAGTATCCGAGAATGGCTTGCGCTTCGATACTGTGGAAACCGCCAAGCCATCGAGGAGACACCCGAGCATGTCCGGCCATCCGCCCCCATCCGCCGCATCGATCACCGTTCGCGATGCGGTCATCGACCTGCTTCGCCAGTTCGGCATCGACCGCGTGTTCGGCAATCCCGGCTCGACCGAATTGCCGATGTTCCGCGACTTCCCCGCCGATTTCCGCTATGTGCTCGGCCTGCACGAGGCCGTCGTGGTCGGGATGGCCGACGGCCATGCGCAGGCCACCGGCAATGCGGCGGTCGTCAACCTGCATTCGGCGGCGGGCGTCGGTAACGCGATGGGCAATCTCTTTACCGCGTTCAGGAACCGCACGCCGCTGATCGTCACGGCAGGCCAGCAGGCGCGCGCGATCTTGCCGTTCGATCCGTTCCTCGGCGCGACGCAGGCCGCCGAACTGCCGAAGCCTTACGTGAAATGGAGCATCGAGCCCGCGCGTGCGCAGGACGTGCCGGCCGCGATCGCGCGTGCGTACCGCATCGCGATGCAGGAGCCGCGCGGGCCCGTGTTCGTGTCGATCCCGGTCGACGACTGGGACCAGCCGGCCGAGCTGCTGCCGCGACGCGAAGTCAGCAGCGTCGTGCGGCCCGATCCCGACGCGCTCGCGCGGCTCGGCGACGCGCTCGACGCCGCGCGGCGTCCCGCATTCGTGGTCGGCGCGGCCGTCGATCGCGCGGGTGCGTGGGACGACGTCGTGCGGCTCGCAGAACGGCACCGTGCGCGCGTGTACGTCGCGCCGATGTCGGGGCGCTGCAGCTTCCCCGAGGACCATCCGCTGTTCGCCGGCTTCCTGCCCGCGATCCGCGAGAAGATCGTCGCGCGGCTCGACGGGCACGATCTCGTGTTCGCCTTCGGCGCGCCCGCGTTCACCTATCACATCGAAGGCTTCGGCCCGCATGTGCCGCCGGGTGCGACGCTCGTGCAGCTCGTCGACGATCCGGGTGTCGCCGCGTGGACGCCGGAGGGCGATGCGGTCGTCGGCAACCTGCGGCTCGCGGCGCGCGACCTGCTGGCGCGGCCGGCGCCGCCCGAGCGGCCGATGCCCGCGCCGCGTCCGCCGCGTGCACGCGTCGACGCACCGGCCGCCGGCGAGCGCATGTCGGTCGCGTTCGCGCTGCAGACGCTCGCCGACGTGCGCGACGCGCACGACATCGTCGTCGAGGAAGCGCCGAGCGCGCGGCCGGTGATGCAGGAACACCTGCCGTTCACGCGCAGCGGCACGTTCTACACGATGGACAGCGGCGGGCTCGGCTACGGGATGCCGGCCGCCGTCGGCGTCGCGCTCGCGCAGCCGGGCCGGCGCGTGATTGCGCTGATCGGCGACGGGTCGAGCCTGTATTCGATCCAGGCATTGTGGAGCGCCGCGCAGTTGAAATTGCCGATCACGTTCGTGATCCTGAACAACCGGCGCTACGCGGCGCTGCAGGATTTCGCGCCGGTGTTCGGCTTCGGCCCCGGCGACCCCGTGCAGGGCACCGATCTGCCCGACCTGGATTTCGTCGCGCTCGCCGAAGGGATGGGCTGCCGCGGCGTGCGCGTCACCGATGCAGCGCGCCTGCGCGACACGCTGACCGACGCGCTGCATGCCGCGACGCCGGTCGTCGTCGAAGTCGAGATTGCCTGACGCGCAGCGCGCGTCTTTCCGGAGATTCCATGCAAACCGTATCGATGCTGATCGGCGGCGAACGCCGCCACTCATCCAGCGGCGCGACCTTCGTGCGCCGCAATCCGCTCGACGGCGAAATCGCGTCCGAAGCGCCCGCGTGCACCGTCGACGATGCGCGTGCGGCGGCCGACGCGGCCGCGCGCGCATTCCCCGAATGGGCCGCGCTCGGCCCGGGCGCGCGCCGCGCGCTGCTGCTGAAGGCGGCCGCCGCGCTCGAAGCGAAGCATGAGCAGTTCGTCGCCGCGATGGCGGCCGAGACGGGCGCATCTGCGCTGTGGGCCGGTTTCAACGTGCATCTTGCCGCGAGCGGGCTCGTCGAGGCCGCGTCGCTGACCACGCAGGTCGGCGGCGAGCTGATTCCGTCCGACGTGCCCGGTTCGCTCGCGATGGGCGTGCGGCAGCCGGCCGGCGTCGTGCTCGGCATCGCGCCGTGGAACGCGCCGGTGATCCTCGCGACGCGCGCGCTCGCGCTGCCGCTCGCATGCGGCAACACGGTCGTGCTGAAGGGCTCGGAGCTGTGTCCCGTCACGCACGGGCTGATCGTCGAGGCGCTGCAGGAGGCCGGGTTGCCGCCGGGCGTCGTCAACTTCGTGACGAATGCGCCCGACGATGCGGGTGCCGTCGTCGACGCGTTGATCGAGCATCCGGCCGTGCGCCGCGTGAATTTCACCGGCTCGACGCGCGTCGGCAGGATCGTCGCCGAAGCATGCGCGCGCCACCTGAAGCCGTCGGTGCTGGAGCTGGGCGGCAAGGCGCCGTTCGTCGTGCTCGACGACGCCGATCTCGACGCGGCGGTCGCGGCGGCCGCGTTCGGCGCGTTCGCGAATTCCGGGCAGATCTGCATGTCGACCGAGCGGATCGTCGTCGACGCGTCGATCGCCGATGCGTTCGTCGCGAAGCTCGCCGACAAGGCCGCGTCGCTGCCGCTCGGCGATCCACGCAAGGGCCCCGTCGTGCTCGGCTCGCTGATCGACATGAAGGCCGTCGAGCGCTGCAACGCGCTGATCGACGATGCGCTCGCGCACGGCGCGACGCTGCTGTGCGGCGGCAAGGCCGACAGCACGTTGTTCCCGGCGACGCTGCTCGATCGCGTGAGCCCTGCGATGCGCATCTATGCCGAGGAATCGTTCGGCCCGGTGAAGGGCATCGTGCGCGTCGACGGCGAGGCGGCGGCGATCCGCTGCGCGAACGACAACGCGTTCGGGCTGTCGTCGGCCGTGTTCAGCCGCGACGTCGCGCGCGCGCTGCGCGTCGCGGCACGCATCGAATCGGGTATCTGCCACGTGAACGGCCCGACCGTGCACGACGAGGCGCAGATGCCGTTCGGCGGCGTAAAGGACAGCGGCTTCGGCCACTTTGGCGGCAAGGCCGGCATCGCGGCGTTCACGGATCTGCGCTGGATCACCGTGCAGACCGCGCCGCGCCACTATCCGTTCTGACGAGGGTACCGACGATGAAGGTCGCAATCCTGGGCGCGGGCGCGATGGGCTCGCTGTTCGGCGGGCTGCTGGCCGAAAGCGGCGAGGCCGTCACGCTGATCGACGTGAACGACGCGCATCTCGATGCGATCCGCCGCGACGGGTTGCGCATCGACGACGATCGCGGCGAACGCCGTATCCGCGTTTTGCGGGCCGTGCGGCCGGAAGCCGCGAATGCGGACGCGGTCGCATCACCTGACGTATCGTTCGACATGCTGATCGTTTTCACGAAATCGCTGCATACGCGCGCCGCGCTCGACGGCGTGCGCGCGCTGCTGACGCCGCGCATGCACGTGCTGACGCTGCAGAACGGGCTCGGCAACGTCGAGACGCTGAATGCGTTCGTGCCGCTCGAAAGCATCCTGGTCGGCGTGACGACGTGGCCGGCCGATTTCGCGGGGCCCGCGCACGTTCGCTCGCACGGCGCGGGCACGATCCGCATGATGACGGCCGACGGCCACGCACACCCGTTCGCAACGGCCGTCGCCGATGCGCTGTCGCGCGCGGGGCTCGCATGCACGCTCGATGCCGACGTGTGGGCCGCGATCTGGGAGAAGGTCGCGTTCAACGCGGCGCTCAACACGCTGTGCGCGGTGACCGGCTGCACGGTCGACCAGCTCGGCAACCATCACGACGGGCCGCGGCTCGCGCTCGCGATCGCGGCCGAGACGGCCGCCGTCGCCCGCGCGAACGGAGTCGCGGTCGACGGCGAACGCATCGCGCGCAACGTCGAACATGCAATCAGCGAGCATCGCGGCCATCGCCCGTCGATGCTGCAGGACGTGCTCGCGGGCCGCCGCACGGAAATCGACGCGATCAGCGGCAAGGTCGTCGCGGCCGCGCGCGAAGCGGGCGTCGCGGTGCCGCACACCGAGACGCTGCTCGCGCTCGTCCGGCTGATCGACGCGCGGGTGAACTGAGCATCAGACTGACGGCGCTGCGTGCGCCGCCCAACGATACGAGCGCGTCGCACGCAGACGATGGCGCCGGATCGAGACGGGTTTGACAAGATACCGGAGTCAGCGCCGACGCGTTGACGCCGGCCGACCGCGCAGTACGAGATCCGGGCACGCGCCGACGCGCCAGCCCGGACAACTGGAGACGCCATGAAAGCCATCGAATGCCGTTGTCTTGCCGCGCGCCGTTCGCGCATGTTGCCGCCGACGCGCGGCGCACGGGAGGTCGCATGAGCACGCGCGACGGATTGCCTCCGCTGTCGGTCGACATCGGCACGACGCTCGACGACGGGCCGTTCACGACGATGCAGCGCTGCGTGGTGCTGCTCGCCGCGCTCGCGATCGTGCTCGACGGCTTCGACGGCCAGTTGATCGGTTTCGCGATTCCCGTGCTGATCCGCGAATGGGGCATCACGCGCGGCGCGTTCGCGCCGGCCGTCGCGGCCGGGCTGATCGGGATGGGCATCGGCAGCGCGTGCGCGGGGATCGTCGCGGACCGCTTCGGCCGCCGCCAGGCCGTGATCGGCAGCGTGTTCCTGTTCGGCGTCGCGACCTGCGCGATCGGCTTCGCGCCCGACGTCGCGGCGATCGCGATGCTGCGCTTCTGCGCGGGGCTCGGGATCGGCGGCGCGCTGCCGACGGCCACGACGATGACGGCCGAATACACGCCCGCGCGGCGCCGCACGATGATGGTGACCGCGACGATCGTCTGCGTGCCGCTCGGCGGGATGCTGGCCGGCCTGTTCGCACACGAGGTGCTGCCGCGCTACGGCTGGCGCGGTCTGTTCTTCGCGGGCGGCGCGCTGCCGCTCGTGCTCGGTTTCGTGCTCGTGCGCGCGCTGCCCGAATCGCCGCGTTATCTCGCGCGACGCCCCGCGCGCTGGCCGGAACTCGGCGCGCTGCTCGCGCGGATGCAGCGGCCGGTTACGCCGGGCACCGTGTTCACCGATACGAAAGACGCACGCGCACCCGGCGGACGCGGCGGCTTCGGCGCGCTGTTCGCGAGCGGCCAGGCACGCGACACGATCGCGCTGTGGTGCGCGTTCTTCATGTGTCTGCTTGCCGTGTACGCGGCGTTCAGCTGGCTGCCGACGATGCTGGCCGCGAGCGGGCTCAGCGTGTCGGTCGCGGGCGCGGGGCTCACCGCGTACAACCTCGGCGGCGTGATCGGTGCGCTGCTGTGCGCTTGGGCGATCGCGCATGCCGGGTCGCGCTGGCCGCTCGCGCTGTGCAGCATCGGCGGCGCGGCGAGCGCGGTGTGGCTGATGGGCGTCGATGCGAGCCGCCACACGAACTGGCTGATCGTCGGGCTCGGCCTGCACGGGCTGTTCGTCAACGCAGTGCAGTCGACGATGTATGCGCTTTGTGCGTACATCTACCCGACGGCGGTGCGCGCGACGGGCACCGCGAGCGCGCTCGCGTTCGGCCGGCTCGGCGCGATCCTCAGTGCGTTCGCGGGCGCGATCGTGATCACGGCGGGCGGTGCGGGTGCGTACCTGACGATGCTGGCCGCGGCGATGGGCGTCGTGTGCATCGCGCTGCTCGCGGTGCGGCGGCACATCCCGCGGCTGTCGCGCGCGCAGTCGGTGCCGCGCGACGGGGAGGAACTGGCCCGCACGTCGTCGTGACGTGCGGGCGCATCACGTGCGTCGCGTGCGTTAGAGCGTGGTGCGCACGTGCCAGAGCTCGGGGAACAGCACGACGTCGAGCATCTTGCGCAGATACGGCGCGCCGCTGGTGCCGCCCGTGCCCTGCTTGAAGCCGATGATGCGCTCGACGGTCGTCACGTGACGGAAGCGCCATTGGCGGAACGCGTCCTCGAGATCGACCAGTTCCTCGGCCATCTCGTACAGCTCCCAGTGCTGCTGCGGGTGACGGTACACCTCGAGCCACGCGGCTTCGACCGTCTCGTCGTGCCGCGTCGGCAGCGTCCAGTCGCGCTCGAGCCGCTCCGGTGCGATCGGGAACCCGCGCCGCGCGAGCAGGCGCACGACCTCGTCGTAGAACGACGGCGCTTCGAGCGTCGCACGCACCTGTTCGAGGATGTCGGGCCGGTGCGCATGCGGCTGCAGCATCTGCACGTTCTTGTTGCCGAGCAGGAATTCGAGCTGGCGATACTGGTAGGACTGGAAGCCCGACGACTGCCCGAGATACGGCCGCATCGCCGAATACTCGGACGGCGTCATCGTCGACAGCACGTTCCACGCCTGCACGAGCTGCTCGAGGATGCGCGACACGCGCGCGAGCATCTTGAATGCGGGTGGCAACGCGTCGGAGCGCACCGCGTCGAGCGCGCCGCGCAGCTCGAACAGCGCGAGCTTCATCCACAGCTCGCTCGTCTGATGCTGGATGATGAACAGCATCTCGTTGTGATCGGGCGACAGCGGGTGCTGCGCGTCGAGGATCGAATTCAGCGACAGGTAGTCGCCGTAGCTCATCGACTTCGAGAAATCGAGCTGCGCGTTGTGCCAGCCGGCTTGGTCCGAGGTATCGCCCGGCACGTGCGGCGCTTCGTGTGCCGCTTGTGCCGAATGTACCGGTTGCGCGGCGCGTGCGCCCGAGAACGGGCAGCCCACCGGTGCGTCGCCGCCGGGTGGCTGCATATGACCAGAATTCACGACTTTCTCCAGGATTGAATGACGGGGGCGCGGCGCGTTATCCGCACGTCACTGCGGCGCGCGCCGGGCAAGACCGGTCAGGTCACCGCGCCGCGTTCGGCGAACTCGGGCGCCTTCCACGCGTCGGTGGCCAGGATGTCGCGCAGCGTCTCGACGGCATCCCACACGTCGACGAAGCGCACATAGAGCGGCGTGAAGCCGAAGCGCAGCACGTACGGCTCGCGGTAGTCGCCGATCACGCCGCGCGCGATCAGCGCCTGCATCACTTCGTAGCCGTGCGGATGCTCGAAGCTCGCCTGCGAGCCGCGCTGGTGATGCGAGCGCGGCGTGACGAGCTTCAGCGACAGGCCCGCGCAGCGCGCTTCCACGAGCGCGATGAACGCGTCGGTCAGCGCGAGCGACTTGCGGCGGATCGCCTGCATGTCGGTCTGCAGGAACACGTCGAGCCCGCATTCGACCATCGACATCGACACGATCGGCTGCGTGCCGCACAGGAAGCGCGCGATGCCCGGATCGGGCGCGAAGCCCGGCTGCATCGCGAACGGCGCGCGGTGGCCCCACCAGCCGGACAGCGGCTGCGAGAAATGCGCGTGATGGCGGTGCGGCACCCATACGAACGCGGGCGAACCGGGGCCGCCGTTCAGGTACTTGTACGTGCAGCCGACCGCGCCGTCCGCGCGCGCGCCGTTCAGGTCGACCGGCACCGCGCCGGCCGAGTGCGCGAGATCCCACAGCATCAGCGCGCCCGCGTCGTGCACGAGCTGCGTGACGGCCGGCATGTCGTGCATGTAGCCGGTGCGGTAGTTCACGTGCGTGATCATCGCGACGGCCGTGTCCGCGCCGAGCGCGTCGGGCAGGTCGGCCGGGTCGTCGATCAGGCGCAGCTCGTAGCCGCCGCCGAGCTGCTCGATCAGCCCCTGCGCGATATACAGGTCGGTCGGGAAGTTCGAGCGTTCCGACACGATCACGCGGCGCTCGGGCGCACGCTCGGCCTGGTGGCGCAGCATCGCCGACAGCAGCTTGAACAGGTTGATCGAGATGGTGTCGGTCACGACCGTTTCACCGGATGCGCCGCCGATCAGCGTCGCGAGCTTGTCGCCGAGACGGCGCGGCAGCGCGAACCAGCCGGCCGTGTTCCAGCTGCGGATCAGCCCTTCGCCCCATTCGGCGCTAATCACCTGCTGCGCGCGGGCGGCCGATGCGCGCGGCTGCGCGCCGAGCGAGTTGCCGTCGAGGTAGATCACGCCGTCGGGCAGCGCGAACTGGTCGCGCAGTGGGGCGAGCGGGTCGTCGCGGTCGAGGGCGAGCGCGTCTTCACGAGTCTTGATCATGATGTGGGGTCGTAGGTCGGGGTAATCAGGAAGCACGCGCGGGCAGCGCGCGCAGCACCGCGCGCACGGGGCTCGCGTCGAGCGTCGCGAACTTCAGCGGCAGTGCGATCAGTTCGTAGTCGCCGGGCGGCACGTCGTCGAGCACGATGCCTTCGAGGATCGCCATCCGGTGCGCACGCACGCGGTGATGCGCGTCCATCGTCTTCGATTCCTGCGGGTCGAGCGACGGCGTGTCGATGCCGATCAGCTTCACGCCACGCGCGGCGAGCAGGTCGATCGTTTCAGGCGCGACCGCGCAGAAACCGGGGTCCCATTGCGCGACCGGCGCTTGCGCACAGGTGCGCAGCAGCACGCGCGGCGGCACGCCGTCGAGCGTGGCCGCGATATCGGCCGGCTGCACGACGGGTGATGCGCCGATGCAATGGATCACGCGGCACGGGCCGAGATAGGTGTCGAGCGGCACGGCGCCGATCGGCGCGCCGTTGGCGTCGTAGTGCAGCGGCGCGTCGCAGTGCGCGCCCGTATGCGGCGACAGCGTCAGGCGCGCGACGTTGACCGGCGAGCCGGCCTCCATCCGCCATACGCGTTCGACGGAAACCGGCGTGTCGCCCGGCCACACGGGAGTGGCGGGGCTGACAGGCGGCGAGATGTCCCAGAGTGTGTCCATGGCATGACGAAGCGGTGAGTCGATGCTTCGAATGATAGGTGGACGCTCGCAGAAAGTGCTTGCGAAATAAACATGGACAATCCGCCGGATTGGCAGATAATTCGACTGAGAGGGAAAACGGGGACCAAAAATGCACGCGATCACGCTCGATGCCACCGACTGCCGGATTCTGGCGGTATTGCAGGAGGAGGGCAGAATCAGCAATCTCGACCTGGCGGAACGGATTTCGCTTTCGCCGTCCGCCTGCCTGCGCCGCATGCGCCTGCTCGAGGAGCAGGGCGTGATCGAGCACTATCGCGCGTGCCTGAGCCGCGAGAAGCTCGGCTTCGAGCTCGAGGCGTTCGTGCAGGTATCGATGCGCAACGAAGAGAATCAATGGCACGAGCGCTTCGCGGAAGCGCTGCGCGAATGGCCGGAGGTGGTCGGCGCGTTCGTCGTGACGGGCGAGAGCCACTATCTGCTGCGCGTGCTCGCGCACAACCTCAAGCACTATTCGGATTTCGTGCTGAACCGGCTCTACAAGGCGCCCGGCGTGATGGACATCCGTTCGAACATCGTGCTGCAGACGCTGAAGGACGAAGCCGGCGCGCCGGTCGGGCTGGCGCGCACGGGCGCGATCAAAGCGGTGTAAGGCCGTGGAAGCCGCCGCCGTGGAACACGAGCGGCGGTGTCTCGTCCGAAGCGGCGCGCACGCCGCAGCGTTCCACTTCGCCGACGAAGATCACGTGGTCGCCTTCGTCGTAGCGGCTGCGGTTATGGCATTCGAACCACGCGAGCGCGCCGTCGAGCACGGGCATCCCCGAGTTGCCGGCCACGTGCGCGATCCCTTCGAAGCGGTCGCCCTTGTAGGTCGAGAAGCGCTTGCACAGGTCGAGCTGCGACGCCGCAAGCACGTTCACCACGTAATGGCTGTTGCCGCGAAACACGGGCGTCGACGCCGATTTGTGCGCGAGGCTCCACAGCACGAGCGGCGGATCGAGCGATACCGAGTTGAACGAGCTGGCGGTGATGCCGATCAGTTGCCCGGACGGCGCGCGCGTCGTGATCACCGTCACGCCCGTTGCGAACTGGCCGAGCGCCTGGCGGAAGGCGGCCGCGTCGAAATCCGGCGGGTTGGCGCGGCTCATCGGGCGGCCATCCGGAACGAAACGGGCAGGCGCGGCGCGACGCGGGTGTGACGGGCGCGGCGGATGAAAGGCGACAAGGCGGTCGTTTGGGAAGTAGTGCGCATGGCCCGATTTTAGCGGAATCGGGGCCGCCGGGCCCGGCCGGACGGTGCATCGCGGGGATAGGGTGACGTAACGAACACTGCGGCGCGCTGCCGGGTTCGCGATGGCGCGCGGTCGGCACGGCCGTTCTGTCGCGTTTTTGTGCGGTGCCGCCGGCTTGTCCACCTGCCGATTCGCCGATCCCCGACGCGCGCCATCGATGCCCGCGTTATCGCGTCGCCGCCAGCCCGAGCGACAGCGCACCCGTCACGATCAGGCTCGACGCCCACACCGCATCGAGATTGAACCAGCTCCGCGACACGAATTTCAGCCCGAGATAGCGGTACACGAGCCACGCGAGCCCGCCGCCGGCGGCGATCATCGCGGCCGCGTGCACGGCCGCGACGACGAGCGCCATCCCGAGATGCGCATCGACGAGCGTGGCCGCCGCGCGGTGGCCGGCATCCATGTCGAGCCCGCAAAGCCCGAGGTAGATCGGCACCAGCATCAGCCCCGCGCCGTGCGCGATCGCGACCGCGAACGACCACAGGCCGAGCCGCGCCGGCGGGATCCGCGCGAGCGCACGCGGATGCCGGCGCCGGATCAGCAGCACGGCGCCGAAGCCGATCACGAGCGCGCTCGCGCCGATCCGGATCGCCGACTGCCACGCGAGCAGCGCCGCGAGCAGCCCGAACGGCAGCATCACCGCGAATACCGCGAGCGCATGGCCGAGCGCGAGATAGCCGAGCGCCGCGACGAGCGCGCCGCCGCGGCGCGTCATCAGCGCGTTCGACACCGCGAGCGGCCAACCCATCGCGGGGTTGAGCCCGTGATACACGCCGCTCGCGAGCACGGCCGCCCATAGCGCGAACTGCGCGTGAAGTCCGGTGTTCAACGCTTGACCGACGGGTAGCAGAACGAGTCGGTCGAGCAGTCGCCGCCCTCGAGCCGGATCTGGTGCGCGCGATAGCCGTCGGGGAACTCGACCCAGTAATCGTCGGCGAGCGTCAGCCCGCCGTCCGGCCCAGCGTGCGCGAGCACCTGCGCGGCCGGCACGCCGTCCGGATAGAACTGGTCGTCCCAGGTCGAATAAAGCGAGTTGGTCCAGTACACGCGCCGGCCGTCGCGGCTGATCTCGACCATCTGCGGGCCGCCCGCGAACGCGTGGCCGTTCGTGTGCGGCGCGCGGCGCACGATGCCGCCGATCCGCACCGACCCCGCGAGCACCGGGTTGTGCGGATCCGACACGTCGTACTGGCGCATCTCGCCGGTGCCCCAGCACGACACGTAGAGGAAACGATCGTCGAGCGACAGGTCGATGTCGGTCACGAGCGGCGGCACCGCGCCGAACGCTTTCAACAGCGGCGGCAGTTCGTCGGCCGCGGCCGGCTCGGCCGGGATCGTCGCGGTCTTCTTCACATGGAACTTGCCGTCCTCGCGCCACCAGGTCCAGATCGAGCCTTCGAGATTCGTCGTGTCGACCACGACGCCGACGAATCCGTATTCGCGCACCGGGTCGTGCGCGGGCCGTACCTCGAGCGCCATCTGGTGCTGCGCGCCGAGATCGATCGTCTGCACGTTGCGCCGCGCGCGCAGGTCCCAGAAATGCAGCCGGTGCCCGTATTTGTTCGCGAGCAGGTCCTCGGGCACGATGCCGTTCTCGAATTGCGGCGGCAGCGCCCATTCGCTCGACACCATGTAGTCGCGCGGTAGGTTCCACCAGAAATCGTAGTGCTTGTCCTGCGGGCCGCGATCGATCTCCCAGCGGCCGCGCACGTCGAAGGTTTCGCAATCCATGATGAAGATGCCGGGCGCGCCGTCGGTGCCGTCCTCGCCCGCGCCGCCGAGCGTGCTCACGTAGATGCCCTCGGGGCCGCAGTGAACGGTGTGGGGCCGCGAATAACCGGTCTTCGCGAAGATCTCGTCGGGCTCGATGATCTTGTGGATGCGTGCCTGGGTCGGATGCGGCTTCGTGTCGATCACGTAGATGCGCGACGAGCGCAGGCCGGGGATGATCAGGAAGCGGCGTTCGAGGAACGCATGGCCGGTCAGCGGCGACAGCGCCGACGAGCACGCATTCCAGCCGAAGTGGTGAAACTCGTCGCCGGTGTTCGGCATCGTCACCGTGTGCACGATCTTTCCGTAGGTCGACGAGCCGGGCTTCACGTCGATCACGGCGAGCGCGTCGGGTCTGGAAAAATCGGGGCTCAGCAACAACGTATAGGCAAACTCTTCCGCCGGCGCCTGCATCGCAAGCTCGGGCGAAGCGTGAAACGTCGGGTCAGGCCGCATGCTCATGGTGATGCCCTCTCGGTTATCGGACTACTGACGCACGGCCGTGCGTTGCGGGCGTGCGGGTCGAGGTGGCCGCGCGGCGCGCATCTCGCCGGCGGGCGCGATCGGCAGGCGGCTGCATGCGTCGACGACACGTGCAGCGCCGTGCATCAGATCGTGAAAGCGGGTGAAGACGATGAGCCGGATCGCGACGCTCGGTGTGACACGGGCGCACGATATCGCGAAGGTGAAGTTGAAGCGTTGGCTCGCGACGTGGCGGCGACCGGGCCCGCGGCGCGGGCGATGTCTGTCAAGACGTGCATATCGATGTTCCGGCAGATGATGGGTACATCAGGGGCGGGTGCGCATCGGGCGCTTTGCGTCGCCGGCCGGGTTTGCCGTCGCGCTCACGCGTGCCTAAGTGTAGTCGAGAAACGGGCGGCCGGTTGCGCGCGGCACCTGTACGATCGGCCAGGTTCGCGCGCGAGTGAGATACTTGGCGAAGTGCCGCTGCGTCCCGTACCACGGACGCGCAGCGGCGAGACGGAACGGTGGCGCCGGCACATGCGTGCCGGCCGCCGTCATCAACGAGGGTCTGATTTCATGGTGAACGAAATGCTTGAAACCGCGACTTTGGGAGGCGGGTGTTTCTGGTGCACGGAGGCCGTGTTTCTCGACGTCGACGGTGTGACTGCCGTCCAATCGGGTTACGCGGGAGGCCACACGCGCAATCCCGGTTATCGCGACATCTGCGAAGGCGACACGGGCCACGCGGAAGTCGTCAACGTGACGTTCGATCCGGCGCGCATCGGCTATCGCGAGATCCTCGAGATCTTCTTCGCGACGCACGATCCGACCCAGTTGAACCGGCAGGGCAACGACGTCGGCACGCAATACCGGTCGGTCGTGTTCACGCATTCAGATGCGCAGCGCGACACCGCGCTGGACTTGATCGGCGAGCTGGAGCGCGAGCAGGTGTTCGGGCAGCTGATCGTCACGCAGGTCGTGCCGCTCGACGGCAACTACTGGCCGGCCGAGGACTATCACCAGAACTATTACGCGCGTAACCCGGGGCAGGGCTACTGCTCGGTCGTGATCGGGCCGAAGCTCGCGAAATTCCGGCAGAAGTTCTCGCACCGGCTGAAGTCGCTGCGCGGCGCGTGAGCGCGCGAACGGCGGAAACCTGCGAACCCGACGAACCCGACGAACCCGACGTCAAGCCGCCTCGTTGCGCCACTGCGCGCACGCGGCGGCAATCTCGCGCGCGAGCGCGATGCACGACAGCGGCGCGGAGCCTTCCGCCTTGTTGTTGATCGTGATGATCACGGGCTGACCGGCCAGCGCGTAGCGCGCGGCCAGTTCGGCGAGCGCCGAGCGCGTGGCCGGATCCTCGTCGACGAGCTTGTCGAACGGTTCGTACTTCGCTTTCGCCTGTTCGTACTTGAAGCCGCCGTGCAGGCTCCAGCGCACGATCAGCGGGCCCGGCGCGTCGCCGTCGAGCAGCGCGAGCGCGGCGGCCTGGCGCAGCGGGTCGGGCATCCGCGCGTGCAGGCCGACGCAATAGCGCACGCCGAGCGCGGCGAGCGCGCGGATGAAGCGCGGCGTGAGCAGGCTCGCGTCGCGGATCTCGATCGCGTAGCGCGGGCCGTCGGCTTCCGGCGGCAGCGGCGGCAGCGCCGCAAAGAACGCGGCGAGCCGGTCGATCAGCGCGGCCGGTTCGGCCAGCAGATGATCGGGCAGCGGCGAGAACTGGAACACGAGCACGCCGGCCTTCCAGCCGAGCCCTTCGAGGCAAGGCTGCACGAATTCGCGGGTGGCGAGCTGTGCGTCGAGGAAGGTCGGGTTCGGTCCCGAAGGCTCGCCGCGCCGGCCGCGCACGACCGCGTCGGTCACGGAGGCCGGCGCCTTCACGACGAAGCGGAAATCGTCGGGTACCTGCTGCGCGTAGCGCAGGTAGTCGGCCACCGACAGCGGGCCGTAGAACGACCGGTCGAGGCTCACGCTCTTCAATAGCGGATGCGCGCCGTACGCTTCGAGCCCTTCGCGCGACAGCTTCGTCTGCGCGAAATCGCCGTTGTAGACGATGCCGTTCCAGCCGGGGAAGTACCACGACGACGTGCCGAGCCGGACGTTAGGCGGCAGGCCGGCCGCTGCGTCTGCGACGTCCGCCGCGATCGGCGCGGGCGGCACGCCGCGCCGGCGCCGGCCTTGCTTCGACGGCGCGGCCGGCGGCGACGGTTCGTCCCACAGCAGGCCGGAGGCGGGCGACGGTTGTTCGTCGGAAGGGCGGGAGGCTGCTCGGGCGGGTGGCGCTTGCCGCGCGTCGTCATGCGGATTCGACGTCACGCGTTCATCGGCGTTTGCAGGGGGCGCGTCGCCTGCTGGCGGCGACGCGCGCGCAGCGTCCGGCGGCACGCCGAACAGGTCGAATTGCCCGTCGGCGTGCGACCCGTCCGTGTCGTCGTGCTGCTGCCGTTTCGGCGGCGCCTTGCGCCGCGTCCTGCCGTCACCCATGCATGCCCAGCGTGAAGCGCCGCCTAGCGCGGCAGCGCGTGTTCGTACATATAGCGCCGCGACCACGGCAGCGTTTTCGCGCTGCGTCCGGCCTTGCGGCACACGATCTGGAAGATCGACACGTCGTCGTGCTCGAATGCATACGCGCAGCCGGCGAGATACACGCGCCAGATGCGGAATTTTTCGTCGTCGACGAGTTTTCGCGCTTCCTCGGCCTTCGCTTCGAAGTTTTCCGTCCAGATATCGAGCGTGCGCGCATAGTGCCGCCGCAGGCTTTCGACGTCAACCGCTTCCAGGCCGCCGCGCTGCGCCGCTTCGAGCGCGAGGCTGATGTGCGGCAACTCGCCGTCCGGAAACACGTAGCGGTCGATGAACTCGCCGCCGCCGAGCGCCGTTTCGCCGCTTTCCGCGTCGGTCGACGTGATGCCGTGGTTCATCGCGATGCCGTCGTCGGCGAGCAGTTCGCGCACCCGCGAGAAGTACAGCGGCAGGTTCTTGCGGCCGACGTGCTCGAACATCCCGACGCTGGTGATGCGGTCGAACTGGCCGTCGATCTCGCGGTAATCCTGCAGGCGGATCTCGATCTTGTCTTCCAATCCCGCGGCCTTCACGCGCGCGGTCGCGAGGTCGAACTGGTTCTGCGACAGCGTCACGCCGAGACACGTCGCGCCGAACTGCTGCGCGGCGCGCAGCACGAGCGCGCCCCAGCCGCAGCCGATGTCGAGCAGGCGCTGGCCCGGCTGCAGCTGGATCTTCGTCAGGATGTGGTCGATCTTCTTGATCTGCGCGGTGGCAAGATCCTCGTCGCCGTTCTCGAAGTACGCGCACGAGTACACCATGTTCTCGTCGAGCCACAGCCTGTAGAACTCGTTCGAGACGTCGTAGTGATACTGGATCGCCTTCCTGTCGGTGTTCTTCGTGTGGCTGAAGTAGCGCCTCACGCGCGCGAGCTTGCTCGCGCTCGTCACCGTGCTGCGCGCGAGCGAGTAGCCGATGTTGATGATGTCCGACAGCTTGCCCTCGATGTCGATCTTGCCCTTCACGTACGCTTCGCCGAGGTTGTCGAGGCTCGGTTCGAGCAACAGCGGCAACGCCGATGCGCTGTTGACCTTCAGCGTGACCTGCGGCGCGCTGAAGGTGCCGAAATCGAGTTGGTCGCCGTTCCACAGCACGAGGCGCGCCGGTATGTTCGCTTTCGCCCGTACTTCGTCCGCCCACTGTGCCAGCTTCTTTTCCCAGAACATTTGGAATCTCCGTTTGTTCGTTGAATCGAATACAGCCAAGTATCTTGACGGCGCCCGCCGCTTGCGACGCGGGCGCCCGGATGCAACACGAGACACGACCGGCGTGCGCCGGCGCCGCGCTTACGGCGACAGGCGCGAAATCGTCCAGCCCGGCGACGCGGTCGCGTCGCGCGTATAGAGCAGACGGTCGTGCAGCCGCGACGGGCGGCCCTGCCAGAACTCGATCGCGTCGGGCACGAGGCGGTAGCCGCCCCAGTGCGGCGGGCGCGGCGGGGCGTCGCCGTAGCGTTCGCTGACGGCCTTTTCGCGCGCTTCGAGCGTCGCGCGGCTGTCGATCACCGCGCTCTGGTCGGACGCCCATGCGCCGATGCGCGAGCCGAGCGGGCGCGATGCGAAATAGCGGTCGCTATCTTCTGCGCTGGTTTTCTCGATCCGGCCTTCGATGCGCACCTGGCGCTCGAGCTCGATCCAGTAGAACAGCAGCGCCGCTTGCGGATGCGCGGCGAGATCGCGCCCCTTGCGGCTTTCGTAATTGGTGAAAAAGACGAACCCGCGTTCGTCGACGCCCTTGATGAGTACGATCCGGGCCGACGGCCGGCCGTCGGCGCCTACGGTCGCGAGCGTCATCGTGTTCGGCTCGGGCAGCCGGGCGGCGAGCGCCTCCTTGAACCAGCGGTCGAACTGGACGAAGGGGTCGGGGGCGGCATCGGCTTCGTCGAGCGAAGCACGCGAATAGTTGATGCGGAGATCGGCGAGAGTCGTCATGTTATGCAAACGCTTCAATCTGGGGTCAGTATAGCGAACGCGCAAGAATCGTGCGTGCACAGTGGCGTGTGGGAGCGGGGAGTTCAGGCAAAATAGAGGGCTGCTCGACTTACGTTTTCCTTGCTGCCATGTCCGCTGCCGACACTGTCCCGCCCAGTTCTTCTGATCTTACCCCGACCCCGACAATCCAGCTTGACGTGGATCGAGAGCGGCGTTTCGGCGGCGTCGCGCGGCTGTATGGCGCGCCGGCGGCCGCCGCTTTCGAGCGTGCGCATGTCGCGGTGATCGGGATCGGCGGCGTCGGGTCGTGGACGGCCGAGGCGCTCGCGCGCAGCGCGATCGGCACGCTGACGCTGATCGATCTCGACAACGTCGCGGAAAGCAATACGAACCGGCAGATCCATGCGCTCGACGGCAATTACGGCAAGCCGAAGGTCGACGCGATGGCCGAGCGGATCGCGCTGATCGATCCCGCGTGCCGCGTGAACCGGATCGAGGATTTCGCGGAACCCGACAACTTCGACGCGCTGCTCGGCGGCGGCTTCGACTACGTGATCGATGCGATCGACAGCGTACGCACGAAGGTCGCGCTGATCGCGTGGTGCGTCGCGAAGCGGCAGCCGCTCGTCACGGTCGGCGGCGCGGGCGGGCAGCTCGACCCGACGCGCATCCGGATCGACGATCTCGCGCTGACGATCCAGGATCCATTGTTGTCGAAGGTGCGTGCGCAGTTGCGCAAGCAGCACGGCTTTCCGCGCGGGCCGAAGGCGCGTTTCAAGGTCAGCGCCGTGTATTCGGACGAGCCGCTGATCTACCCGGAAGCGGCCGCATGCGACATCGAGGACGGCGCGGAGCCGTCCACGGCCGCGCACGTCGCGGGGCTCAACTGTGCGGGATTCGGTTCGAGCGTGTGCGTGACCGCGAGCTTCGGCTTCGCGGCTGCCGCGCATGCGCTGCGGGCGATCGCGGCGCAGGCCGCCGGCTGAGCGGCGAAGCGCGAGCATTGCTTCATGCTGCGGCGCGGGATTACGCGCTGCCGGCATACGGCGCCCCAGCCGGGCCGTTGCGGCCCGGCCGGTCGTTCGTCAGTTGAGCGCCATGCTCAGCTTGCGCCGCCATCCGGCGACGATATCGGGGCGGTCGCCCGCCAGTTCGAACACCGAGATCATCGTCTTGCGGCCGAGGTCGTCGCCGTACGCGCGGTCGCGCAGTACGATTTCCAGCAACTGCTCCAGCGCACCTTCATACGCACGCCGCGCGATCAGGCTCTGCGCGAGGTCGAAGCGCGCGTCGAGATCGCCCGGGTTCGCCGCGATGCGCGCTTCGAGCGCGTCGGTCGGCGGCAGGTCGGCCGTTGCTTCGAGCGCGTCGAAACGGGTCTTGATCGCCTGGTAGCGCGGATCGCTGCCTTGCAGGATCTGCGGCGACAGGCGCTCGGTCTCGGCGCGCGCGACTTCGACCTGGTTGGTCGCGAGCAGCAGTTCGATCAGGTCGAGCCGCGCGTCGTCGAAACCGGGGTTCAGCGCGAGCGCCGCTTCCAGGTGCGTGAGCGCGTCGTCGAAGCGCGATTCGGCCATCGCGTACTGCGCGGCGCGGCGTTCGGCTTCCTCGGGCGCCGGCAGCAGCCGGTCGAGGAACGCGCGCAACTGGCCTTCGGGCAGCACGCCGACGAACTGGTCGACCGGGCGCCCGTCCGCGAACGCGATCACGTGCGGGATGCTGCGCGTCTGGAAGTGCGCGGCGAGTTCCTGGTTCTCGTCGACGTTGACCTTCACGAGCTTCCAGCGGCCGTCGTAATCGGCTTCGAGTTTTTCGAGCAGCGGGCCGAGCGTCTTGCAGGGGCCGCACCACGGCGCCCAGAAGTCGACCAGCACGGGCGTGTCCAGCGACGCCTCGATGACGTCTTTCTCGAATGTGGCAAGCGTGGTGTCCATGTCGTTCTCTTCCGTTCGAATATCGTCAGGATGGGGGCGGCGCGCCCGTTTTTCAACGCGGCTTCGATTCGGGCAGCGGAATCCACTCGGTCTCGCCCGGTACCTTGCCCATTTCCTGGCGCGTCCAGGCTTCCTTCGCGCGCGCGATCGCGTCGCGGCTGCTTGCGACGAAATTCCATTCGATGAAGCGCTCGCCGTCGATCCTGTCGCCGCCGAGCAGCATCGCGCGCGCGCCGCCGGCGCTCGTCAGCGTGACCGTCGCGCCCGATGCGAGCACGGCCATCTGCTCGGCCGGAACCGGCGTGCCGTCGATCGCGAGATCGCCGTCGACCACGTAGACCGCGCGCTCCTCGTGCGACGCGTCGAGTTCGACGCGGCCGCCGGCCGCGAATTCGGCCGCGACGTACAGCGTGCGCGAGAACGTCGTGACCGGCGAGCGCAGCCCGAACGCATCGCCGGCGATCACCGTCAGCGACACGCCGTCTTCGTCGCGCTTCGGCAGCGCGTCGGCCGCATGGTGCTCGAACGACGGCTCGGTGGTTTCGTGCGCGCGCGGCAGCGCGACCCAGGTCTGGATCCCGTGCACCGTATGGCCGTTTGCGCGCAGCGCGTCGGGTGTGCGTTCGGAGTGGACGATCCCGCGGCCGGCCGTCATCCAGTTCACGTCACCCGGCACGATTTCCTGCCGCGAGCCGAGGCTGTCGCGGTGCAGGATCGCGCCGTCGAACAGGTAGGTGACGGTGGCGAGCCCGATATGCGGATGCGGCCGCACGTCGAGCCCCGTGCCGGCCGGCAGCGTGGCGGGCCCCATGTGATCGAAGAAGATGAACGGGCCGACGAGGCGCGCGGCGAGCGCGGGCAGCGTGCGGCGCACCTGCAGGTTGCCGATGTCGCGCACGTGCGGCTTCAGCAGGGCTTTGATCGAGTCGTTCATGGCGGGTCCGGTGGTGCGATGGGGATGGAGGTCATTGTAATAGCCGCCCGCCGACGATTCCATGCGCGCCGCGCGGGTATCGGGCCGCGCGGCGAAACCCGGTAGACTGACGCGCTTCTCAGGAAAACGCCGGGCCGCCCCAAGTTTTCCGCCCCGAAGGAAGTCCCCTCGGGGGGGCCTGGCGCGAAGTGACAGGGTTGGGGTACTTTGCACAACGATTCGACAATCGAGGAGACGCCGATGATGGCCCCGAAGGACTTGCTGCTCGCGCTGGTCGTGATCCTGGCGTGGGGCGTGAACTTCGTCGTGATCAAGGTCGGCCTGCACGGGATGCCGCCGATGCTGCTCGGCGCGCTGCGCTTCACGCTCGCGGCCGTGCCCGCGGTGTTCTTCGTGCGCCGGCCGCAGATTCCGTGGCGCCTGCTGGTGCTGTACGGCGCGACGATCCAGCTCGGCCAGTTCGTGTTCCTGTTCACCGGCATGTACGTCGGCATGCCGGCCGGCCTTGCGTCGCTCGTGCTGCAGTCGCAGGCGTTCTTCACGCTGGTGTTCGCGATGCTGTTCCTCGGCGAGCAGCTGCGCGTGCAGAACCTGGTCGGGCTCGCGATCGCCGCGGGCGGGCTCGTCGTGATCGCGGCGCAGGGCGGCCGCGCGATGACGCTCGCGGGTTTCCTGCTGACGATCTGCTCGGCCGCGATGTGGGCGTTCGGCAACATCGTCACGAAGAAGGTCGGGAAAGCGAATCTCGTGTCGCTCGTCGTGTGGGCGAGCCTCGTGCCGCCCGTGCCGTTCTTCCTGCTGTCGCTGTGGTTCGAAGGGCCGCAGCGGATCGCGACCGCGCTCGCCGGGCTGAACGGCGCGTCGATCTTCGCGGTCGTCTATCTCGCGTTCGTCGCGACGCTGCTCGGCTACGGGCTGTGGAGCCGCCTGCTGTCGCGCTACCCGGCCGCGCAGGTCGCGCAGTTCTCGCTGCTGGTGCCGATCGTCGGGCTCGCGTCGTCGGCGCTGCTGCTCGACGAGCACCTGACGCGCGCGCAACTGCTCGGCGCGGCGCTCGTGATGGGCGGGCTCGCGGTGAACGTGTTCGGCGAGAAACTGATGCGCCGCTTCGCGGCGTCGTGACGCGCCGGCACGCGCTGCGTGCCGGCGGCGGGGCGGGGTGGCCGGGTACGGCCGTCAGGCCATCCGGTTCTTCGCGAGCGGCGGATTCGCGGCGAAATAACGCTTGATGCCGCGGAAGATCGCGTCGGCCATCTCGTCGCGATAGCTCTCGTCGTTGAGCCTGCGCTCTTCGTCCGGGTTGCTGATGAACGCGGTCTCGACGAGGATTGACGGAATGTCGGGCGCCTTCAGCACCGCGAACCCGGCCTGTTCGACCGAGCCCTTGTGCAGCTTGTTGATGCCGCCGACTTCCTTCAGCACGTAGTTGCCGTAGCGCATCGAATCGCGGATCTGCGCGGTCGTCGACATGTCGAACAGCGCGCGGCTCACGGCCGCGTCCTGCGTCTTGATGTTGATGCCGCCGATCAGGTCCGACGAGTTTTCCTTGTTCGCGAGCCAGCGCGCCGCGGCGCTCGACGCGCCGTGATCGGACAACGCGAACACCGACGAGCCGCGCGCGGACGGCGTCGTGAACGCGTCCGCGTGGATCGACACGAAGAGATCGGCGCCCACGCGGCGCGCCTTTTGCACGCGCACGTTCAGCGGCACGAAGAAATCGGCGTCGCGCGTCATCATCGCGCGCATGTTCGGCGCGCCGTCGATCTTCGCGCGCAGCTTCTTCGCAATGTCGAGCGCGATGTGCTTCTCGTACGTACCGCCGCCGCCGATCGCACCCGGATCCTCGCCGCCGTGGCCCGGATCGATCGCGACCGTCAGCAGGCGCACGGTGCCGCCCTTGCCGGATTTCGGCGCGGTGAACTTGTAGGTGTCGCCGTCGTCGTCGCTGTCGTCGCGGCGCGCGATGACGGGCGGCGGCTTGACGGCCGGCTTCGCGGGCGTCGCAGGCGTGCCGGCAGCCGGCGGCGTGTGCGGCGTGGCCGGCGTGTTCTGCGCGAAGCGCTGGAAGAACGCGTCGCTGTTGTCGTTGCCCGCGACGGGCGGCGTCGCCGGCCCGTTCAGCGCGCTCGGCGGCTGCATCTGCTGCGCGCGCGCCGTGTCGTTGAGCGCCTGTTCCTTGCGTTCCGTCTGCGCGATCAGGTCGGTCAGCGGATCGGGCGCGACGGCCGGATACAGGTCGAACACGAGCCGGTACTTGTAGGTGCCGACCGGCGGCAGCGTGAACACCTGCGGCTTCACCGAGCCTTTCAGGTCGAACACCATCCGCACGACGTGCGGCTGATACTGGCCGACGCGCACCGACTGGATCTGCGGATCGTTCGGCGCGATCTTCGACACGAGGTCGCGCAGCGCCTGGTCGAGATCGAGGCCGTTCAGGTCGACGACGAGACGGTCGGGACCCTGCAGCAGTTGTTGGCTATTCTGCAGCGGCTGGTCGGATTCGATCGTGACGCGCGTGTAATCGCGCGCGGGCCACACGCGCACGCCGAGCACCGACGACGCGTGCGCGAGCCGCGGCGCGACGAGACCGAGCACCAGCGTCGACGCACCCGCGCGCAGGATCTGGCGGCGCCGCCAGTTGTGCGTCGCGGTGGCCGCCGATTCGATCGAGCGGAACGGTTTGATCAACATCTTTCGAGACATGCCTTTCCTGAAGCGCTGTACGCCCGGACGGTGAGGGCGCGGCCGTCGCCGTCCACGTCGAGCGAGAAAACCAGATCGGGCACGCCGAGCAGCGCGCCCGCCTGTTGCGGCCATTCGACGAGGCAGATCGCGCTGGAATTGAAATATTCGCGAAAGCCCGCGTCGGACCATTCGGCCGGATCGTTGAATCGATACAGATCGAAGTGATAGACCTCAAGTTCCCCATCGCTGCGTTCGAGCGCGTACGGCTCGACGAGCGTATAGGTCGGGCTGCGCACGCGTCCCTGGTGGCCGAGGCCGCGCAGGATCGCGCGCACGAGGCTCGTCTTGCCGGCGCCGAGATCGCCGACCAGCTGGATCTGCAGCCCGTCGAACGCGTGCGCGCGGGCGAGATCGAGGCGCGCCGCGTCGAGCGCGTGCGCGAAGCGGGTGCCGAAGGCCTCGGTCGCCGCTTCGTCGGCGAGCGCGATCACGCGCTCCGCGAACGGGGCAGGCAGCGTGGCGGCATGAGGCGTATGGGACGTGGCTGGCATTCTCGTAAAATAGTGCGATGAACCGATTACCGGAACTCGCCGCATCCGACAGGCCTTCGACTCAAGCCGAAGGCGCGGCGCCGTGCGCGCTCGACGATGCGGCCTTGACTGCGCTCGCCGCTCGCATCAGGGCGTGGGGGCGCGAATTGGGTTTCGGGGCGATCGGAATCAGCGATACCGATCTCTCGGATGCCGAAGCAGGCCTCGCCGCCTGGCTGGAAGCCGGATACCACGGCGAAATGGATTATATGGCGAAACATGGGACGAAACGCGCGCGGCCGGCCGAACTTGTGGCCGGTACGCGACGCGTGATTTCCGTGCGGCTCGCCTACCTGCCGGCCGAAACGCTCGCCGCCGGCGCGCCCGGCGATGTGCCCGGCGCGCTCGCGCCGCACGACTGGCGCGCACGCGAACGGGCGCGGCTCGACGATCCGCAGGCGGCCGTCGTATCGATCTATGCGCGCGGCCGCGACTATCACAAGGTGCTGCGCAACCGGCTGCAGACGCTCGCGGAGCGCATCGAGCGTGAGATCGGCACGTTCGGCTACCGCGTGTTCACCGATTCGGCGCCCGTGCTCGAGGTCGAGCTCGCGCAGAAGGCCGGCGTCGGCTGGCGCGGCAAGCACACGCTGCTGCTGCAGCGCGATGCGGGCTCACTGTTCTTCCTCGGCGAGATCTACGTCGATATTCCGCTGCCGACCGACGCGCACACGTCGCCCGATACCGCGCCCGAGACGCCCGGCGCGCACTGCGGCAGTTGCACGCGCTGCATCGACGCGTGCCCGACCGGCGCGATCGTCGAGCCGTACCGCGTCGATGCGCGCCGCTGTATCTCGTACCTGACGATCGAACTGAAAGGCAGCATCCCCGAGCCGCTGCGGCCGATGATCGGCAATCGCGTGTACGGCTGCGACGACTGCCAGCTCGTGTGCCCGTGGAACAAGTTCGCGCAGGCCGCGCCCGTGGCCGATTTCGACGTGCGGCACGGCCTCGACCGCGCGACGCTCGTCGAGCTGTTCGGGTGGGACGCGGAAACGTTCGATACGCGGATGCAGGGCAGCGCGATCCGGCGCATCGGCTACGAAAGCTGGCTGCGCAATCTCGCGGTCGGGCTCGGCAATGCGCTGCGCGCGGGCGCGGACCGGCTTGCGCCGCAGGCGCGCGACGCGATCGTCGCCGCGTTGCGCGCGCGGGCCGACGATCCGTCGCCGGTCGTGCGCGAGCATGTCGAATGGGCGCTGCGCGCCGCGTGAAGGCGGCGTAAAGTGTCGTCGGCGCGCGGCGGTGCCGCGCACATCCATCGCTCAGGAGAGGGCAATGTTCAATGCAGTCATCGACGCGCCGTTCGGCAAGGTCGGCATCCGCACGGACGCCGCGGTGGTGCGCGAGATCGTCTATCTGCCCGAATCGGTGAAGTCGGTCGATCCGGATTCGCCGCTCGCGAAGCGCGCGGTCCAGCAGATCGAACGTTATTTCGAGCGTGCGTCGGCGCGCTTCGACCTGCCGCTCGCCGAAGTCGGCAGCGCGTTCCAGCATCGCGTGTGGGACGTGATCAGCGATATCCCGCCCGGCACGGTGCTGACCTACGGCCAGGTTGCGCAGCGGATCGGCAGCGCGCCGCGCGCGGTCGGCCAGGCGTGCGGCGCGAACTATTTTCCGCTCGTGATCCCGTGCCATCGCGTCGTCGCGGCGGGCGGCCTCGGCGGCTTTGCGAACCACGACGACAACGGTTATTACCAGAAGGTGAAGCGCTGGCTGCTGGCGCACGAGGGCGTGCCGTACTGATGAGCGAACCATTGATTTCCACCGAAGCGGACGGCGATGCCGCCGCGGCATCGCCCGCGCTGCTCGCGAGCCGCGCGTCGATCGACGTGTTCTGCGATGCGCTGTGGCTCGAGCACGGGCTCGCGCGCAACACGCTCGACGCATACAGGCGCGATCTGGTGCTGTTTTCCCAATGGCTGGCCGCGACGCACGACGCGCCGCTCGATTCGGCCGACGAGGCGATGGTGACGGGCTACATTGCCGCACGCAGCGACGGCAAGGCGACGTCGTCGAACCGACGGTTGTCCGTATTCCGTCGCTATTACGGCTGGGCCGTGCGCGAGCATCGCGCGAGCGCGGACCCGACGCTGCGAATCACGTCCGCGAAACAGGCGGCCCGGTTCCCGTCGACGCTGTCCGAGGCGCAGGTCGAGGCGCTGCTCGGTGCGCCCGACATCGGCACGCCGCTCGGCCTGCGCGATCGCACGATGCTCGAGCTGATGTATGCAAGCGGGCTGCGCGTGAGCGAGCTCGTGACGCTGAAGACCGTCGAGGTCGGCCTCAACGAGGGCGTCGTGCGCGTGATGGGCAAGGGCTCGAAGGAGCGGCTCGTGCCGTTCGGCGAAGTCGCGCACGGCTGGATCGAGCGCTATCTGCGCAATGCGCGGCCGGCGCTGCTCGGCGCGCGCGCGGCCGACGCGCTGTTCGTGACCGCGCGCGGCGACGGGATGACGCGCCAGCAGTTCTGGAACATCATCAAGCGCCACGCGCAGCAGGCCGACGTGCGCGCGCACCTGTCGCCGCACACGCTGCGGCATGCGTTCGCGACGCACCTGCTGAACCACGGCGCCGACCTGCGCGTCGTGCAACTGCTGCTCGGCCACAGCGACATCTCGACCACGCAGATCTATACGCACGTCGCGCGCGAGCGGCTGAAGACGCTGCACGCGCAGCACCATCCGCGCGGCTAGCGTTCGGGGCGCGCGAATCCGGCACGGTGCGTTCCTCGCTGCGCGCGCCGGCCGGCGTCAGGCCAGCTCGCGCAGCTTGTGCTTCAGCACCTTGCCGGTCGATGCGGCCGGCAAGGCGTCGAGCACGCGGATGTGGGCAGGGCGTTTGTAAGGCGCCAACCGCTCCGCGCACCACGCGTGCAACGCCGCTTCGTCCGCCGCCGCACCCGGCACCAGTTCGACGAACGCGAGCACTTCCTCGTTGCCTTCGACCGCGCGGCCGATGACGGCCGCCTGCACGACGTCCGGATGCGCATTCAGCACCTGTTCGACTTCGACCGGATACACGTTGAAGCCGGACCGGATGATCAGTTCCTTGCTGCGGCCCGCGATCGTCACCGCGCCGTCGGCTTCCTGCCGCGCGAGATCGCCGGTGCTCAGCCAGCCGTCCGGCGACACGGCCGCGCGCGTGGCGTCCGCGTTGCGGTAGTAGCCGAGCATCACGTTCGGCCCGCGCACGCGAATCTCGCCGACTTCGCCTTGCGGCACGTCGGTGCCGTCCGGCGCGACGATCCGCATGTCGACACCCGGAATCGGCACGCCGACCGAGCTGTCGGCACGCGGCGCGTCGAGCGGCGTCTGCGTGATCGTCGGGCTGCTTTCGGTCATCCCGTAGCCGTTGTGCAGCGGCACGCCGTACATGCGCTCGACGCGCGCCTTCAGGTTCGCGTCGAGCGGCGAGCCGCCCGAATACGCGAAGCGCAGGCGCGGCGCGTGCCATGCGTGTCCGTGCGTGTGCAGGTGTTCGAGCAGTTTCGCGTGCATCGCGGGCACGCCCTGGAAGATCGTGACGCCTTCGTCGGCGAGCGCGATGCGCACGGCCTCCGGCGCAAAGCGCGGTGCGAGCCGCAGCGTCGCGCCTGCGTACAGGCTGCCGAGGCAGACCGACGCGAGCCCGTACACGTGCGACACAGGCAGCACCGTGTAGACGACGTCGTCCGGCGACACGCGGCGCAGCGTGCTCGAAGTCGCCGCGATGAACAGCAGGTTGCGGTGCGACAGCATCACGCCTTTCGGCGCGCCGGTCGTGCCGGTCGTGTAGATCAGCGCCGCGCATTGCGCGGCACCGTCGGCGGCCACCGGTTCGGCAGGCGCGCTCGCATCGACGCGATACGACCACGCGCCGATGTCGATCGGCAGCGCGCCGGCGGGTGCCGCGCCGAGCCGCGCCGCGTGGGCACGTGCATCGGGCGACGCGTCCCTCGCGAACGCGATCAGCTTCGGACGCGCGTGCGCGGCGATCGCATCGAGTTCGCCGGCCGACAGCCGCGCGTTCGACACGAGCGCCCACGCGTCGACGCGGGCGACCGCGAACAGCAGCACGATCTGCGCGACGCAGTTTTCCGCGACGATCATCACGCGGTCGCCGCCTTGCACGCCGAGGCTCGCGAGCCGCGCGGCCGCCGCATCGACGGCCTGCGACAAGTCGCCGTACGACAGGCGGCGCGCGTCCTCGATCAGCGCCGGATGCGCGGGTGCCCGCGCGGCCCAGCGCGCGGGCACGTCGGCGATGCGGTTAGGCAGCGCGGCGAGCAGCGCATCGACGTCGAGCGACTCGGAAGAGCGGATGGGCGAGGGCATGGCGTCTCCAGAAAAGGGGCGGGCGGCGGCGTGACGATGTTTGCGAACGATCGTGCCATGACGGCGCACGCGCCACAATCGGCCAATCGGGCAATAGCGTTTCGCGATGTTCGCAATGATGATGGGCGGAATCGCCACGGCGACGCCGCGGGCCGCCCGGCGGAAAACGGGCCGCGAGTATACCGCCGGCGCGGCCACGCCATCGCGCGCCTGCTGGTCGTTCGCCATTAGAATGCCGCCATGAGCAAATCCAGACACGTGTCCGAAACCCCCGCGACCCAGCTATTGCGCCGCCACGGCGTCGCGTTCGGCGAGCATCCGTACGAATACGTCGAGCACGGCGGGACCGGCGAATCGGCGCGCCAGCTCGGCGTCGACGAGCACAGCGTCGTGAAGACGCTCGTGATGGAGGACGAACACGCGAAGCCGCTGATCGTGCTGATGCACGGCGACCGCACCGTGTCGACGAAGAACCTCGCGCGGCAGATCGGCGCGAAGCGCGTCGAGCCGTGCAAGCCCGAGGTCGCCAACCGCCACTCGGGTTATCTCGTCGGCGGCACGTCGCCGTTCGGTACGCGCAAGACGATGCCCGTCTACGTCGAGGCGACCATCCTCGAATTGCCGACGATCTACCTGAACGGCGGCCGTCGCGGCTACCTCGTCAGCCTCGCGCCGGCGGTGCTCACGTCGCTGCTCGGCGCGCAGTCCGTGCAGTGCGCGAGCGTCGACTGAGGGTTTCACCTTCGTGGCAGGCCGCGCTCGTTCGGTAGAATGGGCGCCGTTTCGGCTTGCCGGCTTGCCGCGCACGGCCGTCCCTTTACCGATATGTTGAAAGAAGAGTTCCCCGCATGCAGATCCTGCTCGCCGCCCTCGTTGCCTACCTGATCGGTTCGGTGTCGTTCGCCGTCGTCGTCAGCGCCACGATGGGCCTGGCCGACCCGCGTTCGTACGGGTCGAAGAATCCCGGCGCGACCAACGTGCTGCGCAGCGGCAACAAGAAAGCCGCGATCCTGACGCTCGTCGGCGACGCATTCAAGGGCTGGATCGCCGTGTGGCTCGCACGGCGCTTCGGCTTGCCCGACGTCGCGGTCGCATGGGTCGCGATTGCCGTGTTCCTCGGCCACCTGTATCCGGTGTTCTTCCGCTTCCAGGGCGGCAAGGGCGTCGCGACCGCGGCCGGCGTGCTGCTCGCCGTGCACCCGGTGCTCGGGCTCGCGACCGCGCTGACCTGGCTGATCGTCGCGTTCTTCTTCCGCTATTCGTCGCTCGCGGCGCTGGTGGCGGCGGTGTTCGCGCCGGTGTTCGACGTATTCCTGTTCGGCACGAGCCACAACCCGGTCGCATGGGCCGTGCTCGCGATGAGCGTGCTGCTCGTGTGGCGTCACCGCGGCAACATTTCGAAGCTGCTCGCAGGGCAGGAGAGCCGGATCGGCGACAAGAAGAAGGCGGCCGCGGACGGCGGCGCGCAGGACGGCGGGAAAGCCTGAGGAAGCGGCGCTTGCCGCGCGCCGGGCGCGCCGCGTGTGCGGGGCCCGGCGGAATGACGGGACGGATCGACCGGCGATCAGTCGCGGAAGTTGTTGAAGTCGAGCGGCGTGTCGGTCACGTCCTTGCGCAGCATCGCGATCGTGCTCTGCAGGTCGTCGCGCTTCGTGCCCGATATGCGCACCGCGTCGCCCTGGATGCTCGCCTGCACCTTGATCTTGCTGTCCTTCACGAGCCGTACGATCTTCTTCGCGAGATCGCCCGTCACGCCTTTCTTCACGGTGACGATCTGCTTGACCTTGTCGCCGCCGATCTTCTCGACCTTGCCGTAGTCGAGGAAGCGCACGTCGACGTTGCGCTTGGCCAGCTTGCCGATCAGCACGTCCTTGACCTGGCCGAGCTTGAAATCGTCGTCGGCGAACAGCGTCAGCTCGCGTTCCTTCTGCTCGACGCGTGCGTCGGAGCCCTTGAAGTCGAAGCGCGTCGAAATTTCCTTGTTCGACTGCTCGATGGCGTTCTTCACTTCGATCATGTTCGCTTCGGAAACGACGTCGAACGATGGCATGGCATTCTCCCTTGAGATGCGGGCACCCGGCTCGCGCGCGGGCACTCGCTATAATTGCGGACTGTTTGCCATTTTACCGATGCCCCTCCGTTTGCCCAAGGCCGGCCATTCGCCGCCCAGGGCCGGCGTGACCGCGAATGCCGATGCCTCCTGACGATTCCGCCCTGTCGCTGCTTCCCGACCATCCGCTCACCGTGCACAACACGTTCGGCATCGACGCGCGCGCGCGCTTCGCCGCGCGCGTCACGCATGCGTCGCAGTTCGAGGCGCTGCATCGCGACCCGCGCGTCGCGAACCTGCCGCAGCTCGTGCTCGGCGGCGGCAGCAATGTCGTGTTCACGCGCGATTTCGACGGCGTCGTGCTGCTCGACGAGATCGCGGGCCGCCGCGTCGTGAGCGAGGACGACGACGCGTGGTACGTCGAGGCCGGCGGCGGCGAGAACTGGCACGGCTTCGTCGCATGGACGCTCGAGCACGGGATGCCGGGCCTCGAGAATCTCGCGCTGATCCCGGGCACCGTAGGCGCCGCGCCGATCCAGAACATCGGCGCGTACGGCCTCGAGATGAAGGTGTATTTCGACTCGCTGGTCGCCGTCGAGCTATCGACGGGGCGCCGCGAGCGCTTCGACGCCGCGCGTTGCGCGTTCGGCTATCGCGACAGCTTCTTCAAGCGGGAAGGGCGCGGCCGGTTCGCGATCGTGTCGGTGACGTTCCGGCTGCCCAGGCAATGGACGCCGCGGCTCGGCTACGCGGACGTCACGCGCGAGCTCGACGCGCGCGGCATCGCGCCCGATGCGGCGACGCCGCGCGACGTGTTCGATGCGGTCGTCGCGATCCGCCGCGCGAAGCTGCCCGATCCGCTCGTTCTCGGCAACGCGGGCAGTTTCTTTAAGAATCCGGTGATCGACGCCGCGCAGTTCGATGCGCTGCGCACCCGCGCGCCCGATGTCGTGTCGTATCCGCAGCCGGACGGGCAGGTGAAGCTCGCGGCCGGCTGGCTGATCGACCGCTGCGGCTGGAAGGGGCGCGCGCTGGGCGCGGCGGCCGTGCATGACCGCCAGGCGCTCGTGCTCGTCAATCGCGGCGGCGCGACAGGCGCCGACGTGCTCGCGCTTGCACGGGCGATTCAGGCCGACGTGCGCGAGCAATTCGGCGTCGAGCTCGAGGCCGAGCCGGTCTGCCTGTAACGCGGGTCCGCGCCGGTTTTCACGTACCCAAACAAAAAGCGCCGATCGTCGATCGGCGCTTCTTGCGTCTGCTGCCGGATTCCGGCGGCGCGTCAGTGCTTGAGGCGGCCGAGCAGCAGGAACTCCATCAGCGCCTTCTGCACGTGCAGGCGGTTTTCCGCCTCGTCCCACACGACGCTCTGCGGGCCGTCGATCACGCCGGCCGTCACTTCCTCGCCGCGGTGCGCGGGCAGGCAGTGCATGAACAGCGCGTCCGGGTTCGCGTGGCCCATCATTTCCTCGTCGACGCACCAGTCGGCGAACGCCTTCATCCGTGCTTCGTTCTCGGCTTCGAAACCCATGCTCGTCCATACGTCGGTCGTCACGAGATCGGCGCCCTTGCACGCTTCGTTCGGATCGTCGAACACCTCGTAGAACGGCGCGCTGTCGGGCGACACGAGCTTCATGTCGAGCGCATAGCCGGGCGGCGTCGACAGGCGCAGCTTGAAGCCGAGGATCTGCGCGGCTTCGATCCACGTGTAGAGCATGTTGTTCGCATCGCCGACCCACGCGACGGTCTTGCCGGCGATCGGGCCGCGGTGTTCGTAGTACGTGAAGATGTCGGCGAGCACCTGGCACGGGTGGTATTCGTTGGTCAGGCCGTTGATCACCGGCACGCGGGAGTTTTCCGCGAAGCGCTGGATGACCTCCTGCTCGAACGTGCGGATCATGATGATGTCGACCATCCGCGAGATGACCTGCGCGGAATCCTCGACGGGCTCGCCGCGGCCGAGCTGCGTGTCGCGCGTGCTCATGAAGACGGCGTGGCCGCCGAGCTGGAAGATCCCGGCCTCGAACGACAGGCGCGTGCGCGTCGAGCTCTTCTCGAAGATCATCGCGAGCGTGCGGTCGTGCAGCGGGTGATAGGTCTCGTAGTTCTTGAACTTGCGCTTCAGGATACCCGTGCGTTCGAGCACGTACTCGTAGTCTTCCAGCGAGAAATCCTTGAACTGCAGGTAGTGACGAATGGTTTTGGCGGTCATGAAGCGAAATACGGCGGGTTTCACCCGGCAGCGAGGCCGGACGGCGCCGCCGTCGGGTGTGGATAACTCAAAGCAGCATAAAGGATTTTCTGTGCTTTGACGAGCCGCGAAGAGAAGCGGGGCACGATCGCGGCGCGCGGCCGGCGGTACGGGAAGGGGGCGTCGGGACGACGCGCGATGGCGCGCTGCGGTATAATCCAAAAGTTTTCTCCAGCCCGGCAGGCAAGCCTCTTCGCGCTCTGCCGGACACAAGCTGTGCGCTGCACAAATCCGGTGCGGCACACCGGCAGCGCGCATCGACGTCCAGTTTTCGGGATATCGGAATGCTTGTGCCGCCGTCCATTCCAGCTTTGTGTTCGCGTATCCAGGCGCCGTCGCCTGGGCATCGCCGGGCCGTCACTTGGGTAACCACATGGCTGAAACCCCTCCGACCGAATTCTTCATCCAGGGCATTACGAAAGACGGGAAAAAATTTCGCCCGAGCGACTGGTCGGAACGTCTGGCCGGCGTGATGGCCTGCTTCGGGCCGGGGGCGAGCGGGCCGAATGCGCGTCTCAAGTATTCGCTGTACGTGCGCCCGACGATGCTCGGCGACCTGAAATGCGTGATCCTCGATTCGCGGCTGCGCGACATCGAACCGATGGCTTTCGATTTCGTGCTGAATTTCGCAAAGGACAATAACCTCGTCGTCACCGAGGCGTGCGAGCTGCCGGACTACGGCGCGAAGAAGTGATGCTGACGGGCGAGGGCGCCTGGTGCGCCCGCCCTGACTGTCGTCGGTCGACGCGATCGCCGGACGACAGGCAACAAAAAAACCCGCCTAGGCGGGTTTTTTTGCGATCGCAGGAAACAGGAACGCCCGCGTGAGCGGGCGCACCGGATTTACGCTGCTGCCTGCAGGCCCTTGACGGCTGCGGCGAGGCGGCTCTTGCTGCGAGCGGCCTTGTTCTTGTGAACGATCTTCTTGTCGGCGATCGTGTCGATCGTTTTCACGGCAGCCTTGAACAGCTCGGCAGCCTTTGCCTGGTCGCCGGCTTCAACAGCCTTGCGAACCGACTTGATCGCGGTACGGAATTTCGAGCGCAGCGCCGAGTTGTGCGAGTTTGCCTTCGCGGCCTGGCGGGCGCGCTTGCGTGCTTGTGCGGAGTTAGCCATGACGGTTCCTTATCCTGTCCTGTTTCCAGAGCTTGGAGCCTGACGGCCAAGCGCTGCTTTTCGATCCGTCCCCTGAGAACGATTGCCCAGGGGCGCATAAAAAAACGGTGATTTTAACCGAGGCCGGGACATGAAAACGGCAGTTGCCGTGCATGTACGAGCCCAGAAACGGGCAATTATAGCAACAAAATCAAGCGGGTGACAAGTTCGACGTGACGCGCGCCGGGCGGGGCGCCGGCGGCTTGCGCGCTTTTCGGCATCGGGCGGTGGCCGGGCCACGCAACGTCCGTATAATAAGCGCCCCATGAATCTATTCCGAGCCCTGCTGACGGTCAGCGGCTTCACGCTGCTGTCGCGCGTGACCGGACTGGCCCGCGAGACGCTGATCGCCCGTGCGTTCGGCGCCAGTCAATACACCGACGCGTTCTACGTCGCCTTCCGCATCCCGAACCTGTTGCGCCGCCTTTCCGCGGAAGGTGCGTTCTCGCAGGCGTTCGTGCCGATCCTCGCCGAGTTCAAGAACCAGCAGGGGCACGACGCGACGAAGGCGCTCGTCGACGCGATGTCGACCGTGCTTGCGTGGGCGCTTGCCGCGCTGTCGGTCCTCGGGATCGCCGGTGCGTCGTGGGTCGTGTTCGCGGTCGCGTCCGGCCTGCACACCGACGGCCAGGCGTTCCCGCTCGCGGTCACGATGACGCAGATCATGTTCCCGTACATCGTGTTCATCTCGCTGACGACGCTCGCGTCCGGCGTGCTGAACACGTACAAGAGCTTCTCGCTGCCTGCGTTCGCGCCGGTGCTGCTCAACGTCGCGTTCATCGCCGCGGCCGTGTTCGTCGCGCCGCACCTGAAGGTGCCGGTGTTCGCGCTCGCGTGGGCCGTCATCGTGGGCGGCGTGCTGCAGTTCCTCGTGCAGCTGCCGGGCCTGAAGAAGATCGACATGGTGCCTCTGATCGGCCTCAACCCGCTGCGCGCGCTGCGGCACCCCGGCGTGAAGCGCGTGCTCGCGAAGATGGTGCCCGCGACGTTCGCGGTGTCGGTCGCGCAGCTGTCGCTGATCATCAACACCAACATCGCGTCGCGGCTCGGGCAGGGCGCCGTGTCGTGGATCAACTACGCCGATCGTCTGATGGAATTCCCGACGGCGCTGCTCGGCGTCGCGCTCGGCACGATCCTGCTGCCGAGCCTGTCGAAGGCGCACGTCGACGCCGATTCGACCGAGTATTCGGCGCTGCTCGACTGGGGGCTGCGCGTCACGTTCCTGCTCGCGGCGCCGAGCGCGCTCGCGCTGTTCTTCTTCGCGACGCCGCTCACCGCGACGCTCTTCAACTACGGCAAGTTCGACGCGCATACCGTCACGATGGTCGCGCGTGCGCTCGCGACCTACGGGATCGGCCTCGTCGGCATCATCCTGATCAAGATCCTCGCACCGGGCTTCTATGCGAAGCAGGACATCAAGACGCCCGTGAAAATCGCGATCGGCGTGCTGATCGTCACGCAGATCTCGAACTACGTGTTCGTGCCGCTGATCGGCCATGCGGGCCTCACGCTGAGCATCGGTGTCGGCGCGTGCCTGAACTCGCTGCTGCTGTTCCTCGGGCTGCGCAAGCGCGGCATCTACCAGCCGTCGTCGGGCTGGCCGCGCTTCTTCATGCAGCTGGTCGGCGCGACGCTCGTGCTCGCGGGCGTGATGCACTGGTTCTCGATCAGCTTCGACTGGACCGGGATGCGCACGCAGCCGCTCGATCGCATCGCGCTGATGGCCGCGTGCCTCGTGCTGTTCGCTGCACTATATTTCGGTATGTTGTGGGTGATGGGCTTCAAATACGCTTACTTCAGAAGGCGCGCCAAGTGACGACCGCAATGACTCGCGTCCTCGACTACTTCAGCACACTCGTGGCGGACGACGACAGCCTGCCCGTCACGGAGACCGCGCTGTCGCTGGCGCAGGACGCGTATCCCGACCTCGACCTGCAGGGCACGCTGGCCGAACTCGACATGCTGGCGGCGCGGCTGAGCCGGCGGCTCGCCGACGATGCGGACCTGAAAGGCCGCGTCGCCGCGCTGAACGACTTCTTTTTCCGCGAGCTCGGCTTCGCGTGCAATCAAAACGATTACTACGACCCCGATAACAGCCACCTGAACGCCGTGCTGAAACGGCGGCGCGGGATCCCGATCTCGCTGTCGGTGCTGTACCTGGAGCTCGCCGAGCAGGTCGGCGTGCCGGCGCGCGGCGTATCGTTCCCCGGCCATTTCCTGCTGCGCGTCACGCTGCCGGACGGCGACCTGATCATCGATCCGACCAACGGCCATTCGCTGTCCGAAGCCGAGATGGTCGAGATGCTCGAGCCGTACGTCGCGCGTGCGGCCGGCGCGGTCGACAGCGCATTGCGCGCGCTGCTGCAGCCCGCGACGAGCCGCGAGATCATCGCGCGGATGCTGCGCAACCTGAAGACGATCTATCTGCAGACGGAACGCTGGCAGCGGCTGCTCGCGGTGCAACAGCGGCTCGTGATCCTGTTGCCCGAGCAGCTCGACGAGGTGCGCGACCGCGGTTTCGCGTATGCGCGGCTCGACTACCTGCGTCCCGCGCTCGAGGATCTCGAGCAGTATCTCGGCGAACGGCCGGAGGCGGACGATGCGACCGTCGTCGAGTCGCAGGTGACCGAATTGCGGCAGCGGATGCAGCGCGACGGCGAGGACTGAGCCACCGCGCGACTGCCGGAACCCGGAATGAAGAACGCCCGCATCGCGGGCGTTTTGCATGCGCGCTTACTTCGGCTGCATCCTGATCGCGCCGTCGAGGCGGATCACTTCGCCGTTGAGCATCGGATTCTCGACGATCTGGCGCACCAGCATCGCGTATTCGGCCGGTTTGCCGAGCCGCGGCGGGAACGGCACCATCGCGCCGAGCGCGTCCTGCACGTCCTTCGGCATGCCGAGCAGCATCGGCGTCTCGAACAGGCCGGGCGCGATCGTCATCACGCGGATGCCGTGGCGCGACAGGTCGCGCGCGATCGGCAGCGTCATGCCCGCGACGCCGGCCTTCGAGGCCGCGTACGCGGCCTGGCCGATCTGTCCGTCGAACGCGGCGACCGACGCGGTGCTGACGATCACGCCGCGCTCGCCTTCCGCAGTCGGTGCGGTTGCGGCCATCGCGGCCGCCGCGAGCCGGATCATGTTGAACGTGCCGACGAGGTTCACGTTGATCGTCTTCGCAAACACGTCGAGCGGATGCGCGCCGTCCTTGCCGACGGTCTTCGCGGCGGGCGCGATGCCCGCGCAGTTCACGAGGCCGCGCAGCGTGCCTGCGCGCGTCGCCGCGTCGACGGCCGCCTGCGCGTCGGCTTCGCTCGACACGTCGCATCGTACGAATACGCCGCCCAGCTCGGTCGCGAGCGCGACGCCCGCCGCCTCGTTCAGGTCGGCGAGCACGACCTTGCCGCCTGCCTGCGCGAGCATCCGCGCCGTTCCGGCGCCGAGGCCCGATGCGCCGCCAGTGATCAGAAAGACGTTGCCGCGAATCTCCATGACTGCCTCCTTTGTCGACCGCCCTTAGCGCTTTAGCGCTTAGGGAGGTCCCATGCAAAGCGGTCGACCGCCCTTGGCGCTTTAGCGCTTGGGGAGGTCCCATGCAAAGCGGTCGACCGCCCTTGGCGCTTTAGCGCTTGGGGAGGTCCCATGCAAAGCGGTCGACCGCCCTTGGCGCTTTTGCGCTTGGAGAAGTCCCATGCAAAGCGGTGGTGCTGTCCGATGCCAAGCGGTCGGTTGAAAAGCCGGTGCGCCGGTTGGCAGGGCGCATGCATCCGACCGATTGTACGGGGCGCCATCGCGTGGCGGCGAGACAGGCACGGTCGTGAGAATCTCGGCCAGGCGAAAAAAACCGCCCGGAAAGGGCGGCTTGCGGTGCGCGACGTGCTGCTTACTTCAGAGCGTCGAACGCGCGCTCGCGGATTTCCTCGACGCTGCCGAGGCCCGAGATCTTGCGATACTGCGGCGCCTTCAGGCCGTTTTCCTCGCCGCGCTGCGCCCAGTCGCCGTAGTACTTGATCAGCGGCTTGGTCTGCGCTTCGTACACTTCGAGACGTTTCTTGACGGTTTCTTCCTTGTCGTCGTCGCGCTGGATCAGCGGTTCGCCCGTCACGTCGTCGTGGCCCTCGACCTTCGGCGGGTTGAACTTGACGTGGTACGTGCGGCCCGATGTCGGGTGCGTGCGGCGGCCGCTCATGCGCTCGATGATTTCCGAGAACGGCACGTCGATTTCGAGTACGTAGTCGATCGCGACACCGGCGTCCTTCATCGCGTCGGCCTGCGCGATCGTGCGCGGGAAGCCGTCGAACAGATAGCCGTTCGCGCAATCGGATTCCTTCAGGCGCTCCTTGACGAGGCCGATGATCAGGTCGTCCGTCACGAGCTTGCCTTCATCCATGAAGCGCTTCGCCTCGACGCCGAGCGGCGTGCCGGCCTTCACGGCCGCGCGCAGCATGTCGCCCGTCGAGATTTGCGGGATGCCGAACTTTTCCTTGATGAAGTTTGCCTGGGTGCCCTTTCCCGCGCCGGGCGCGCCCAACAGGATCAAACGCATGGTGATATCTCCAGTATGTAGATTCGTGTGGCGAGACGCAAAGGCGTCGGCGACTGCGTGCGCGGGGCTTGCCTGGCGCGTGGCGGACCGGTCTGATGCGGCGCGTCGGCTTCGGCGACGCGCGGCTGCCGGCAAGGCCGCGGGCGGGGTCAAGCGAGGACGCGCTGGTCGCGGACGGCTCGCACAATCGCCTGATTATGCCACGGGTTATTTTGAACCCGGCTGAAAAAGGGCCTGCACGCGCGCGAGATCGGCGGGCGTATCGATTCCGGTTTCGGGTGCGGACTCGGTGATCAGCACTGCGATGCGCTCGCCGTGCCACAGCGCGCGCAGCTGTTCGAGCTGCTCGGCTTGTTCGATCGGCGCCTGCGCGAGCGTCGGATACGTGCGCAGGAAACGCGCGCGATACGCATAGAGACCGATGTGCCGATAGACCGGAAATGCAGGGTTCGGCATTGCCCCGACGTCGGGCCAGTGCGGCTGGTACGCGTCGCGGCTCCACGGAATCGGCGCGCGCGAGAAGTACAGCGCGACGCTCTGCGCGTCGAGCGCGACCTTCACGACGTTCGGGTTGAACACGTCGGCCGCGTCGTGGATCGGGTGGGCCGCGGTCGCGATCGCGCAGGCCGGATGCGCGGCCAGGTGCGACGCTACGTCGCGCACGAGCGCCGGGTCGATCAGCGGCTCGTCGCCCTGCACGTTGACGACGACGGTGTCGTCGCTCCACCCGAACGTCGCCGCGACTTCCGCGAGCCGGTCGGTGCCGGACGGATGGTCGGCACGCGTCAGCACCGCCTCGAAGCCGTGATCGCGCGCCGCATCGAGCACGCTCTGCGCGTCGGATGCGACGAGCACCTGCTGCGCGCCCGCTTCGCGCGCGCGCTCGGCGACGCGTACGACCATCGGCTTGCCGCCGAGATCGGCGAGCGGCTTGTTCGGGAGGCGCGTCGACGCGAGCCGGGCGGGAATGACGGCGATGAAGGGTTGCGGGTGAGTCATCGGAGGGAACGGTGAGAGGGACGGGGCGGGTGGCGCGTCCGGCGCCGGTCGCCCGGCGGCGTTCGGCGACCGGCCGGGGCCGGGTCGCCTTCAAGCGATTGCGCCGGTCTAGCGGCCTGACGGTTTATCGGCCGGCCGGGTCGACCGGCGTGCCTTCGACGGTCTGGCGCGCTTCGTCGACGAGCATCACGGGGATGCCGTCGCGGATCGGGTAAGCGAGCTTGTCCGCGTTGCAGATCAGCTCCTGCGCGGCGCGGTCATAGTGGAGCGGGCCTTTGCAGATAGGGCACACAAGGATTTCAAGCAGGCGAGCGTCCACGGAGTTTCTCCACAACGAGGGCAATGAGGCGAGGGTCGAGCGCGGCTTCGACAGGGACGACCCAGAGTCGAGCGTCGCGCCAGGAAGCGCCCAATTTTACTGCATCCTTCTCGGTGATCAGGATCGCGTCGACGGCGTCGTCGACGAACGGATTGTCCGCGAACGCGTAGTGGTCGGGCAGCGCGCGCGTTGCCGGCGCGAGACCGGCCGCGCGCAGCGTCGCGAAGAAGCGTTCCGGCGCGCCGATACCGGCCGCGGCGAGCACGCGCTCGTTCGCGAATTGCGACAGCGGGCGGCGCAGCGCGGGCTGGTCGAGGTGCCATGCGGCGCCCGGCGTGAGCGCGAGCGCGTAGGTGTCGGGCCACGGCGGCAGCGCGCCGCTGTAAGGGTCGTTGACGAGCGTGGCATCACGGTGCCGCGACAGCGGCTCGCGCAGCGGGCCGGCCGGCAGCAGGAAGCCGTTGCCGCCGAGCCGGTGGTCGAACACGACGAGCTCGACCGTGCGCGCGAGGCGGTAGTGCTGCAGGCCGTCGTCGCTGACGATCACGTCGACGTCCGGATGCGCGGCGCGCAGCGCCTGCGCGGCCGCGACGCGGTCGGGGCACACCCAGACGGGCGCGCCGGAGCGGCGCGCGATCAGCAGCGGCTCGTCGCCGGCCGCGCTCGCGTGCGACGCGGGCGTGACGGCGGTCGGCGCTTTCACGTTCGCGCCGTAGCCGCGCGACACGACGCCGGGCGTGAAGCCGGCCGCGCGCAACGCGTCGACGAGCGCGATCACGGTCGGCGTCTTGCCGGTGCCGCCGACGGTCACGTTGCCGACCACGACGACGGGCACGCCGACGTCGACCGGTTTCTTCCAGCCCTGCGCGTAAGCGGTGCGCCGCAGCGCCGCGCACAGGCCGAACACGCAAGCGAACGGCGTGAGCGCCCACGCTAGCGCGCCGCGCCGCTGCCATTCGCGTGTCAGGCGTGCTTCGAGCCGGGCGAGTGGGCCGCCGGGCGCGCTCATCGGGCCGGGCGCGGCGCGTCGTGCGCCGCGGCGTGGGACGGATTCGTCAAGGCGGATTCTCCGTTGGGCGGCGCATGCCGCGGGGTCTGCGGAAGGCGGCACTCTAGCGCGCCGCATGCTGACGCGGCAAGCGCGACCGGCCGACGCAGCCCGCGGGGCCGGATCGCGCCGGGCTGTGGATAACTCTGTGAAGAACTCCCCGGTCGATGACCTCAAACGCCCGCCGGGTGGGCCTCGAATCGGATGAGAATCATTTCGAAAGGTTTAAAAATATATAAAAATCAATGCGTTATCGAGAATCGTCTGGTTTTTTCCGCGGTTTTTTAGCGTTTTACGCGGACGATTGCCAAAGTGTGGACACCTTCCGCGTGTCGCGACGCATGCGGCTGGTGCTGGACGCCGTGCGCGTGTCGGACTATCGTGTCGCGGCCAGCATTCATCCGACCATCCATGCCTTCCGACTCCCCTTTTGCCGCACCCGGCGCGACTCGCGGCGGCGACGAAGTGATTCCCGTTTCGGCGCTCAATCGCGCGATTTCGACGATGCTCGAGCGCTCGTTTCCGCTGCTGTGGATTTCGGGCGAAGTATCGAATTTCACGCGCGCCGCGAGCGGCCACTGGTATTTCTCGATCAAGGACCAGCAGGCGCAGATGCGCTGCGTGATGTTCCGCGGCCGCGCCCAATACGCGGAATTCACGCCGCGCGAAGGCGACCGGATCGAGGTGCGCGCGGTCGTCACGATGTACGAGCCGCGCGGCGAAGTGCAGCTCAACGTCGAGGCCGTGCGGCGCACCGGGCAGGGGCGCCTGTACGAGGCGTTCCTGCGGCTGAAGGCGCAGCTCGAAGCCGAAGGGCTCTTCGCGCCCGAGCGCAAGCGGCCGCTGCCGGCCCACCCGCGCGCGATCGGCATCGTCACGTCGCTGCAGGCCGCCGCGCTGCGCGACGTGCTGACCACGCTTGCGCGCCGTGCGCCGCACATTCCGGTGATCGTCTATCCGGCGCCCGTGCAGGGTGCCGGTTCCGCCGAAAAGCTCGTCGCGGCCGTCGAGGCCGCGAATGCGCGCCGCGAGGTCGACGTGCTGCTGGTCTGCCGCGGCGGCGGCTCGATCGAGGATCTATGGTCGTTCAACGACGAAGCGCTGGCGCGCGCGATCGCGGCGAGCGAGCTGCCGGTCGTCAGCGGCGTCGGGCACGAAACCGATTTCACGATCGCGGACTTCGCCGCCGACGTGCGCGCACCGACGCCGACCGGCGCGGCCGAACTCGCGAGTCCGCAGCGCGCGCTGCTGCTGCGCGAGGTCGGCGAGCGCCAGCGTGCGCTCGCGCGCGGCATGGAACGCCGGCTCGAACAGCGCGCGCAGCAGCTCGACTGGCTCGCGCGCCGGCTCGTGAGCCCGGCCGAGCGACTGCAGCGGCAGCGCACGCACGTCGAACAGCTCGCGGTGCGGCTCGCGTCGGCGGCGTCGCGGCCGGTGCGCGACGCGCGCGCGCGCTTCGCGCTCGCGCAGTTGCGCTGGCAGCGCGCGCGGCCCGATCCGTCACAGGCGCGCCAGGCACTCGCGGGGCTGTCGCAACGTCTCGCGCTGGCATTGCAGCGCCGTCACGAGCGCGACACGGCGCGCGTGTCGGCCTGTGCGGCTCGGCTCGAGGTGCTGAGCCCGAAGCGTACGCTCGAGCGCGGCTATGCGGCGCTCATCGATGCGCAAACGGGCCGCGCGGTGCGCGCGCCGAGCGCGCTGAAGCCGCAGCGGCGCCTGACCGTGCATCTCGCCGAAGGCTCGGCCGACGTGTCGCTCGCCGATGTGCAGCCGCGGTTGACCGATACGATCTGACGTAACCGGCGCAAGCGAAACAAGGGTCCCGCAACGGACGCGTCCCACACGGGAACGGATACTGCGCACCGCCGGTTCGTCCTGCCGGACGTTGCGCAAACAGCGCTTTTCCGCATACCGCGGATAAATTGCCCGTGAGTTTGCGGGGTTATTCGTCCTCGCCTACAATCGGACGCTCGGCAGCATTCAACACAAGCCCCCCTACATACTCAACGAAGGAATCGCCATGGCTCATACGCTCCCGCCGCTCCCGTACGCTGAAGACGCACTCGCGCCGACCATCTCGCTCGAGACGATCCAGTACCACTACGGCAAGCATCATCAGGCTTATGTGACGAACCTGAACAATCTGATCCCGGGCACGGAATTCGAAAACCTGTCGCTGGAAGAGATCGTGAAGAAGTCGTCGGGCGGCATCTTCAACAACGCCGCGCAAATCTGGAACCACACGTTCTTCTGGAACAGCCTGTCGCCGAACGGCGGCGGCGCACCGACGGGCGCGCTGGGCGATGCGATCAACGCGAAGTGGGGTTCGTACGACGCATTCAAGGAAGCGTTCACGAAGGCTGCAGTCGGCACGTTCGGTTCGGGCTGGGCATGGCTGGTGAAGAAGGCTGACGGTTCGCTCGACATCGTGTCGACGAGCAACGCAGCCACGCCGCTGACGACCGCCGACAAGGCACTGCTGACGATCGACGTGTGGGAACACGCGTACTACATCGACTACCGCAACGCACGTCCGAAGTTCGTCGAAGCGTTCTGGAACATCGTGAACTGGGACTTCGCAGCGAAGAACTTCGCGTAAGGTCCGGTGCGTCGCGCGCCGTAGCGGCGCGCAGCACCCCGTAAAAAAGCCCTCGTTGCGAGGGCTTTTTTGTTTTTGTCCGGCAGGATCGTGCCGCGCTTGCGGGATCAGCCGACCATGCCGAGCACCCAGCCGAGCGTCGCGCTCGCGATCACGACGGCCCATGGCGGCACGCGCCAGAACACCAGCGCGACGAATGCGACGAGCGCGGCGGCCAGGTCGCGCGGCGCCACGATCGTGTCGGTCCAGACGGGATGATAGAGCGCGGCGAGCAGCAGCCCGACGACGGCCGCGTTCACGCCCGCGAGCGCGGCCTGCATGCGCGTGCTGCGGCGCAGGCGCTCCCAGAACGGCGCGGTGCCGGCAACGAGCAGGAACGACGGCGCGAAGATCGAGACGAGTGCGATCGTGCCGCCGAGCCAGCCGTTCGGCGCATCGCGCAGCGAAGCGCCGAGGAATGCCGCGAACGTGAACAACGGCCCCGGCACGGCCTGCGCGAGCCCGTAGCCGGCGAGGAACGCCGAATTGCCGACCCAGCCGGGCGCGACCACGGCCGCCTGCAGCAGTGGCAGCACCACGTGCCCGCCGCCGAACACGAGCGCGCCCGTGCGGAAGAACGCATCGACGACGGCCAGCGTATCGGAGCGGAGCACGCGTGCCGCGAACGGCAGCGCGACAAGCAGCGTCGCGAACAGCGCGAGCCACAGCACGCCCGCGCGGTGCGATACGTGCAGCGGCAACGGCTCGTGGGCGTCGCGCGCCGGCTGCGGCAGCAGGACGAGGCCAGCCGCGCCGGCCGCGACGATCACCGCAATCTGCGTCCATGCGGCCGGCGCGAGCAGCGCGACGCACGCGGCCGCGGCCATCAGCGTGACGCGGCGCGCATCCGGGCACAGCGTGCGCGCCATGCCCCAGACGGCTTGCGCGATCACCGCGACCGATACGATGCGAAGCCCGTGCAGCGCACCGGCTTCGATCGGTGCGCCCGTCGCGTGAACGCCGAGCGCGAACAGTATCATCAGCAGCGCGGACGGCACCGTGAAGCCGAGCCAGGCGGCGAACATCCCGGCATAGCCGGCGCGCGCGAGGCCGATCGCCATCCCGACCTGGCTGCTCGCGGGCCCCGGCAGGAACTGGCACAGCCCGACGAGATCCGCATACGTGCGCTCGGTGAGCCAGCCGCGCCGCGTGACGAATTCGGCGCGGAAGTAGCCGAGATGCGCGACCGGCCCGCCGAACGACGTGAGGCCGAGCCGCAGGAATGCGACGAACACGGGCCATGGATGGCGGGAGGGGGCGGAGGCGGTCGATGTGGTCAAGACGGGGAGCGGGATGGGCGGAGCGAGCCGACACGATAGCGCAACGCGGCGACGGCGGGGTGTCGCGTGGCGGTCGTTGCGCGACGTTCAGTGCGTACCGTCGCCCAGCCCGCTTGCGCGGCGCAGCGCGTCGATGTCGACGAGCTCGATCTCGCCGACATGCAGTCGCACGACGCCGTCGGCCTGCAGCGCCTTCAGCAACTGGTTGGTGGTCTGCCGCGTCAGCGACAGCATCGACGCGAGCGTTTCCTGCGACAGCCGCACGCGCGTGCGCCCGGCGCTGATGCCGCCGTAGCCTTCGGCGATCATCAGCAGGCGCGCGGCGAGCCGTTGCGCGGCAGGCATCACGCTCATCGATTCGACGGTGAGGAAGCTCAGGCGCAGCTTTTGCGCCATCAGCAGCGCGAATTGCCGCCAGTATTGCGGCGTCGCGTCGAGCATCGCGAGCAGCGCGGCCTGCGGCACGTGCAGCAGCAGCGTGTCGTCGAGCGCGATCGCGTCGTGCGTGCGCGGCTGGCCGTCGAACAGCGCGATTTCGCCGAACCACGTGACGGGCTCGGCGACCGTCAGCAGCGCTTCCTTGCCCTGCGGGTCGACCGCACCTATCGTGAGTGAACCGGCCAGTACCGCATACAGCCCGCACGGCGGGTCGCCGCGCCGGAACAGCGTGTGGCCGGCCGGCAGGCGGCGCAGCGCCGCATGGGTGAGCAGGTCCGCGCGCAACGCGGGCGGCAGCGCGGCGAACCACGGGTTCGCTTCGATCTGCGGCAGGTAGGGGGCGAGCGACGAGGGCATGGGCACGCGATGTCGGGTAGCTGACAGAGGTTCTCGGGCGTGACGCGCATCATAGCGCTCAACAACCGGCCAGGAGACGCGATGAAGACGCTCGAAGACCATCTTTCCCAGTATGCGGCCTACCATCGCGACGCGCGCAACATCGCGACGCATCTGGTCGGCATTCCGATGATCGTGTTCGCGGTCGAGGTGCTGCTGTCGCGGCCGGCGATCGGCATGCTGGCCGGCATCGCGCTGTCGCCGGCGCTGCTGCTCGCCGTCGCGTTCGCGGTGTTCTACCTGCGTCTCGACCTGCGGTTCGGGATCGTGATGACCGCGCTGTTCGCGCTCGGCCTGTGGGCCGCGCAGGCGCTCGCGCTGCTGCCGACCGCGCAATGGCTCGCCATCGGCATCGGTGCGTTCGTCGTCGGCTGGATCGTGCAGTTCGTCGGGCACTGGTTCGAAGGGCGCAAGCCCGCATTCGTCGACGATCTGGTCGGCCTGATGGTCGGGCCGTTGTTCGTCGTCGCCGAAGTCGCGTTCTTCGCGGGGCTGCGCGGCGACGTGCGCCGCGAAGTCGAGCGGCGGGCCGGGCCCGTGCACGGCGGCGCGCACTCGCATGTCTGACTCGATCCGCGTTCGGGCGAAGTGCGAGCCGCGTAGGCCGGCTCAGCGCCGTCGTTGCGTGGGCCGTGCGCGACGCCACAGGCGGGGCGCAACGGCTAAGATGCGAGATGCGTCATACGACGCCTATGCGGAGCAATCGCCATGGTGGATCGCCCGACTCTCGACGCCTACGACGCCCATGCCGCGCAATATGCGCAGGACTGGCTCGACCAGGCCGCCCCCGACGACATGTACGCGCTGCTCGAACAGCATTTCTCGCCCGGGCCGACCGCCGACGTCGGTTGCGGAGCAGGGCGCGACACGGCCTGGCTCGCTTCGCGCGGCTTCGACGCGCGCGGCTACGACGCGAGCGCCGCGCTGCTCGACGAGGCGCGGCGGCGCCACCCCGACCTGACCTTTGAATTGGCCGCACTGCCGGCGCTGGCCGGCGTGCCATCGGGCGCGTTTCGCAACGTGCTGTGCGAGACGGTCGTCATGCACCTCGAACAGGCGGACGCGGCGGCCGCCGCCGCGCGGCTGGCAGATCTCCTGATGCCGGGCGGCACGTTGTACCTGAGCTGGCGGGTGGCCGGAAACGGTGCGCTGCGCGACGAGCGCGGCCGCCTCTATACGCCGCTCGACTCCGCGCGGATGCATGCGGCGCTCGGCGCCGGCATGCACGTGATCGACGAGCACGAGGTCGTCAGCGCGTCGTCCGGCAAGCGCGTGCATCGGCTGATCGTGCGCAAGGCGGCCGCGTGAAGGCGGCGCGCCGTCGCGTTCACTCGCGGTTGAGCGCCGCTTCCCAGTTGATGTCGACGCAGAGCACCTGCATGCCGGCCGCGGCGGGCGCGGCGACCGACGCGGTCACGCACAGGTGCGCCTCGTTGATCGACAGGTAGGGCGGCGTCAGATGCACGCGGCCCGGCGCGCGCATCGCGTCGATGAAGTAAGGGCGGCGCTCCCAGCTCGCGCCCTCGGAATGCAGCAGCGGCCGGAAGCGCTTGGCGCGCTGCGACACGCTGCCGCGCGCGAGCACGTTGTCGCCGATCTGGCGTCCCGATGCGTCGAGCAGGAAGCAGCGCGCGGTCTCGGGCAGCCCGAGCACGGCGGCGGCTGCATCGGTGAGCGCTTCGCCCGCGCCGAGCTTCCGGCTCGCTTCCTCGAGCGCCGCGACGTACGGTGCGAGCCGTTGCGCCTGCGTGCGCTCGCGTTGCGCGACGCGCAGCCGCAGCGCGGCCGACAGCGTATCCATGCAGCCCGCGGCGGCCTGCGGCTGCACCGGGTCGACGCTCGGCCCCGCGAAATACTGGCCCTGCACGAAATCGACGTTGCACTCGAGTGCGATCAGCGCATCGCGCTCGGTCGACAGGCCGCCCATCAGCACGAGCTGGCCGGATTCGTGCAGCAGCGACACGAGCCCCGGCAGCACGCGTTCGAGATGCGAGTGCTCGCTCGCCTGCGCGAGGATGCCGCGGTCGAGCGTGACGATGTCGGGATGCAGGTGCCACACGCGGTCGATGTTCGAATGCTTCGCGCCGAACCCGCCGAGCGCGATCAGGAAGCCGGCCTTGCGCAGCCCGTCGACGATCGCCGCGTAGCGCGGCGTCTCGCCGCCCGCCTGCTCGGGCACCTCGAGCACCACGCGGTGCGGCGGCAGCCCGAGCGCCTTCAGGTTCGCGAGCAGTGCGTCGCCGTAGACGGTGTCCATCAGCGCGGCCGGATGCAGGCTCAGGAAGAGCCATTCGTCGTGACTGTCGAACGCATGGAAGTTGCCGAGATGCAGCGATTCGGCGAGCCGGCCGAGCTCGAGCAGGTCGCCGCGCCGTGCCGCCTGCGTGAACACCTCGTGCGACGCCACCTGGCGGCTTTCCTCGTCGTGCGCGCGCAGCGACGCGTGATAGCCGATCGCGCGGCGGTGCGACACCGAGAAAACGGGCTGGAACACGCTGAACACGGTGTAGCCGCCGTACAGCACGGTGCGCCGGTTCCCGTCGTCGCCGGCGACGGGGCGGGGCGGCTGAAAGCCGGGGGGATCGATTTCGATCATGCTCATGATGTCGGCCGAAGGAAGACTGCCAGTTTACCTAGAGAATAGGCGAGCAAGAAGCATGCACGGCATCGCACCACGTGCGGCGGCCCGTCGCGGCAGGTGGACGGGATACCGCGGCGCGCATTGCAGGGGCGGGCTGCACCGCAATGGTGCGCGCAGTGGCGGTGCGGCGCCCGAAACGCGCGCGTTATGCGCGCTCGGATGGGTCCGTCTTGCGCGCGGTGCTGCGAATCTCGGGCGCGAGCTGCGCGAAGATCCACGCGGACGCGGCCGTGATGATCCCGACGCAGATGAACGTCGCATGGAACGCGGGCAGCGTGTTGCTCGGCGTCACGGTGCGCAGCATGCCGGTGAACGTCGCGAGCAACGCGCCGGCGACCGTGACGCCGAGGCTCATCGACAGCATCTGAACGAGCGAGAACAGGCTGTTGCCGCTGCTCGCGCCGCCGGTGCCGAGATCCTTCAGCGTCAGCGTGTTCATCGCGGTGAACTGCATCGAGTTGAAGCCGCCGAACAGCGCGAGATGCACGACCTTCACCCACACGGGCACCGTGTCGTGCATCAGCGCGAAGCTCGCCATCATCACCCCGACCATGATCGTGTTCACGAGCAGCACCTTGCGGTAGCCGTGCTGCGTGATCAGGTGCGTGATGATCCGCTTCGAGAACATCCCGGCCGCCGCGACCGGCAGCATCATCAGCCCGGCCTCGAACGCCGAGTAGCCGAGGCTCACCTGCAGCAGCAGCGGGATCAGGTACGGCATCGCGCCGCTGCCGATCCGCGCGAACAGGTTGCCGAGCAGCCCGACGCTGAACGTATGGATCCTGAACAGTTCGAGCGAGAAGATCGGTTGCGGCGCGCGTACTGCGTACAGCCCGTACGCGACGAAGCACGCGAGGCTCAGGATCAGCAGCACGAGCACGGCCGCGTGCTGCATGCCGAGATCGGCGAGCCCGTCGAGCGACAGCGAGATCGCGATCATGCCGATCGTCAGCAGCAGATAACCCTTCAGGTCGAAGCGGCCGACGGCCGGGTTGCGCGAATCGGGCATCGAATAGAAGGTCGCGACGCAGCCCGCGACGCCGACCGGCACGTTGATCAGGAAGATCCAGTGCCACGACGCGATCTTCACGAGCCAGCCGCCGAGCGTCGGCCCGATCAGCGGACCGATCAGGCCGGGGACCGCGACGAACGACAGCGCGGACAGGTAGCGTTCGGCCGGAAAGGTGCGCAGCACCGCGAGCCGCCCGACCGGCAGCAGCATCGCGCCGCCGACCCCCTGCACGACGCGGAACGCGACGAGCTGCGTCAGCGTATGCGCGTTCGCGCACAGCAGCGAGCCGAGCGAGAAGACCAGGATCGCGCTGAAGAACACGCGCCGCGTGCCGAACGTATCGGCGAGCCAGCCCGACACGGGGATCATCACCGCCATCGTCAGCGAGTAAGCGATCACGACCGACTGCATCCGCAGCGGCGATTCGCCGAGGCTCGTGGCCATCGACGGCAGCGCCGTGTTGACGATCGTCGCATCGAGCGTCTGCATGAAGAAGCCCGTCGCAACGAGCCAGAGCATCACGGTGAGGTTCTTTTCGCCGGGAGCGGCGGCGGGCGGGCGTTGGAACATGAAGGCGGGGCGGTGGCGCGGGACAGCCGACATTGTAGGGAAAGCCGCCGCGCAGCGCAGCTTCGGTGCAGGTGCAACGCGAAGTCCGGCCGGCGGATGCCCGTCTCCGTCGATTGACCAGTACAGTTCAGCCAAAAGTGTCTGTAGCCGTATCTGTCCGTGTGCTGCCACTGTCAGAAATACTGGTGCCATCGAACCCGTGCGACCAGGAGGCTGCCATGCGCGAACTGCGACTGTATGTGATGGACGGTGACGAGCCGGCAGGACGGTGGCGGATCGTCGATCGCACCCTGCTCAAGGTGGCCGAAGGCGACGTCTGGGCGACCGTCGAGGGCCGGCTCGACGACCACTGGCTCGGTGCCGGCGATTCGCTGGCGTTGATGCCCGGCATGCGCGTGTGGGTCAGCGCGGGGCCGCACGGCGCGACCTTCGCGTTCGGCCCGCTCGCGGTGCAGGCCGTGCGCGCCGCGCAGGCGTGGTGGCGGCCGCTCGTCGCTTGGCGTGACGGCCGGCGTCACGCGGCCGCGTCGCTGCCGACATAGCGCGCCCGGGGCCGGATCAGCTTGCCGTCCGCATATTGTTCGAGCGCATGCGCGATCCAGCCCGCCGTGCGGCCGACCGCGAACAGCGTGAACGCCGCGCCGTCCGGCAGCGCGAGCGTGCGCTCCAGCACCGCGAGAGAGAAATCGATCGTCGGCCGCAGGCCCGTCGCCGCTTCGACGCGTGCGGCGAGTGCGCGCGCCATGCGCAGCGCCGGGCGGTCCGGCACCGCCGCGTGCAGTGCGTCGAGTAGAGCCAGCGCGCGTGGATCGCCGTCGGGATAGAGCGGGTGCGCGAAGCCGGACAGGGCCGTGCGGCCGCCTTCCGCGCGTTCGTCGTGCGCCAGCCGCAGCGCAAGGTAGCGATCGAGGTCGGCGGCGCGGGCCGCTTCGTCGAGCAGCGTGCCCGCGCGGAACGTTTCGCCGCCGTGGCGGGGGCCCGACAGCGCAGCCAGTCCACCCGCGATCGCGCCGAACAGGTGAGTGCCGGTCGACGCGATGCAGCGCACCGCAAAGGTCGACGGATTCAGTTCGTGATCGGCGCACAGCACGAGCGCGCGGCGCAGCAGGTCGGCTTCGTCGCGCCGTCGTACACGCCATGCTGCAGCGAGCTGCCGGTGCACGGGCGCGTCGCCCGGCGCGATGCCGGCGAGCGCGGCCGTCGCGACGCGCAGCAGCAGCGCGGCCGAATCGAGCTGCGCGTCGCGCCCCTGCGCCCACAGGCGCGGCAGCGACGCGGCCGCGGCGGGCAGCAGCACCAGCGTGCGTTCGAGCGGCGCGAGATGCGCCCAGCGGCGCGCCCAGTCGTCCCATTGCGCGGCGTCGAAACCGGTCGACGCGAGCGACGCGGCGGCAAGCCGCGCGGGCGGACAGTCCCAGAGCCTGGCGGCCGCCTGTTCCAGCGTCGCCTCGTCGGCAAGCGCGATCGCGTCGGCGCCGCGGTAGCGCAGGCGGCCGTCGGCGATCTGCGTGATCCGAGATTCGAGCACCGGCACGCCCCAGTCGAGCGACCGCTCCGCGACGCCGCCCGCGCGTTTCGCGTCGGCGCGGCGGCGCGCGAGCAGGCGCACCTCGTCCGCGTCGTAGCGGCGGTGCTTGGTCGCGCCGTCGGGCAGCGAGCGCAGCAGACCGCGGCTCACGTACGCATAGAGCGTGCTCACGCTGACGCCGAGGGTGCCGGCGGCTTCCTGCGCGCTGAGGGATGTCATGCCGGTCGCTCCTGTCGGGGCGCATGAAGCGCGGCCCCGCTACAACTATTCGTTATGTATTGATTCGCGCAATCAAGATTGATCGCGCCTGTCGCGAATTCTAGACTCGATTCCGTCTCCTCCACGACGCTTAGGCGCTCACTTCACCATGACACCCGAACTCGCATTGACGCATCTGTGGCAACTCGCACTCGGCGAACGCGACGCGCTGGCCCGCGCGACCGTGACGGGGCAGGATCCGACGCTGCCGTCGACGTTCCATGTCGGCACGCTCGCCGCGGCAACGATCGCGGCCGCCGGGCTCGCGGCGGCCGAATGCCACCGGCTTCGCACGGGCGTCGCGCAATCCGTCGACGTGTCGGTGCGCGACGCGCTCGTCGCGTTCCGCAGCGAACGCTACCTGCGCGTGGACGATGGCCCGCCGCCGGAGTTGCGTCATCCGGTGACGGGCTTCTTCGAGACGCGCGACGGGCGCTGGATCCAGTTGCACGCGAACTTCCCGCATCACCTGCACGGGATCCTCGACGTGCTCGGTTGCGGCGCGCAGCCGGCCGACGTCGCTGCGGCGATCCGCACGTGGGATGGCGCGGCGCTCGATACTGCGCTGGCCGAGGCCGGCCTGTGCGCGGCATTGATCAGAACACCTGATGAATGGGCGGCGCATGAGCAGGCGTGCGCGATCGCGTCGCTGCCGCTGTTCGAGATCGAGCGGATCGGTGACGCGCCGGTCGAGCCGATCGGCCGCGGCGAAGCCGGCCAGCCGCTCGCCGGCGTGCGCGTGCTCGATCTCACGCGCATCATCGCGGGGCCGGTCGCGGGCCGCACGCTGGCGTCGCACGGCGCGCAGACGCTGCTCGTCAATGGCCCGCACCTGCCGAACATCGCGCCGCTCGTGATCGACAACGGGCGCGGCAAGCGTTCGACGTGGATCGACCTGCGCGATGCGGCTGGCGTCGATGCGCTGCACGCACTCGCACGCGACGCGGATGTGTTCCTGCAGTCGTACCGGCCCGGTGCGCTCGCAGCATACGGTTTTGCGCCGCATGCGCTGGCGGAGCGGCGGCCCGGCATCGTGTGCGTGTCGGTGTCCGCATACGGGCACGCGGGGCCGTGGGCGAAGCGGCGCGGCTTCGACAGTCTCGTGCAGTCGGCAAGCGGGATCGCGTGGCAGGAGCAGCAGGCCGCGCACGCGAGCCAACCGCGCCATCTGCCGTGCCAGGCGCTCGACCATGCGACGGGTTATCTCGCGGCGTTCGGCGCGATGATTGCGCTCGCGCGCCGGGCGCGCGAAGGGGGAAGCTGGCACGTGCGGCTGTCGCTCGCGCAGACGGGGTGCTGGCTGCAGTCGTTCGGCGCCGTCCCGGGCGGCCTGCAGGCGCCCGATCTCGCGGCCGCCGACGTGCGCGACCGGATCGACCGCATCGCGTCGCCGTTCGGCATGATCGACGCCGTGCGGCCGGCCGAGCGGTTGTCGGCTACGCCGCCTTCGTTCGCGCGGCCGCCCGTGCCGCTCGGCACCGACGATGCGCGCTGGTTGTGAGCGCCGACGGCGCGGCTTGCGTTACTTGCGCAGCTCGACGACGAAGTCGTAGTAGTCGTTGCGGCAGTAGGTATCGGTGAGCTCGATCGCGCGCTGGTCCGACGTATAGCCGATCCGCGTGATCAGCAGCAGCGCGTCGTGCGGCGCGATGCCCATCTGTTCGGCGATCTCGTCGGTCGCGTTGACCGCGCGGAAATGCTGCAGTGCGCGCACGATCGGCGTGCCGCGCGCTTCGAGATAGCTGTACAGCGAACCGCCGATCGCCTGCGGATCGGGAATCAGCGTCGCGGGGAACGTCGAGTTCTCGACGGCCATCACGATGCCGTCGGCGAGGCGCAGGCGTTTCAGACGTGTAACCGACGCGGCCGGCGACAGTCCGAGCTGGATCACCTCGTCGCGGTTCGCGGGCTGGATCTCGCGGGCGATCCATTGCGAGCTCGGCTTGAAGCCGCGGCGCTCGAGCATTTCGCTGAAGCTCGACAGCCGCGACAGCGGATCCTCGTAGCGCGGCTGGATGAAATTGCCGGCGCCTTGCGTGCGCCGGATCAGGCCCTGCTCGACGAGCAGCGCGATCGCCTTGCGTGCGGTGATGCGCGACACGCCGAGCGCATCGGACAGCACACGCTCGGACGGCAGCGCCTCGCCGGCCGTCCAGCGGTTCTCGTGGATCGCGTCGCCGAGCTTGCGGGCGAGCTGCAGGTAGAGCGGCGTGTCGTTGTCGGGGTCGGGGCGCAGGTCCTGCCAGCGGTCGTCCGTGGGTGACTTCATGGAGTGGGTATCGATCAGGTTGCGGCCATTCTAAGTCATCATGCGGCGCCGTTATAGCCGGTTTTTGCCTTGCAATAGGCCGGTGCCGCGCCGATTGACTACACTGATGCGTCGTATTCCATGCTTCGGCCGCGGTGCGCGGCCACGAATCCGCAGCGAGGAGCGCATGACAGACACGATCGCCACGGTCGTCCTGCCCGACGGTGAGACGATTCCGAAGCTCGGCCAGGGCACCTGGGAAATGGGCGAGCGGCCGGCCCGCCGCGCGGACGAGATCGCCGCGTTGCGCGAAGGCGTCGAACTCGGGATGACGCTGGTCGACACCGCCGAGATGTATGGCGAAGGCGCGACCGAGGCGCTCGTCGGCGAAGCGCTCGCCGGCCTGCGCGACGATGTGTTCCTCGTCAGCAAGGTCTATCCGCACCATGCGAGCCGGCGCGGCGTCGTCGCCGCGTGCGATGCGAGCCTCAAGCGCCTGCGTACCGATCGCCTCGACCTGTACCTGCTGCACTGGCGTGGCTCGGTGCCGCTCGAGGAGACGGTCGAGGGCTTCGAGGCGCTGCGACGCGCGGGCAAGATCCGTCACTGGGGCGTGAGCAATTTCGATACGGCGGACATGACCGAACTCGTCGACGAGGCGGGCGGCGGCGCGTGCGCGACCAACCAGATCCTCTACAACATCGCGCGGCGCGGCCCGGAGTTCGACCTGCTGCCGTGGCTCGCCGAACACCGGATGCCGGCGATGGCGTACAGCCCGGTCGATCACGGGCGGCTGCCGAAGCGCTCGCCGCTCGACGAGTTCGCGCGGCAGCGCGGCGTGTCGGTGATGCGCGTCGCGCTGGCATGGGTGCTCGCGCAGCCGGGCGTATTCGCGATCCCGAAGGCGTCGCGGAGCGAACATGTGCGCGACAACCGTGCCGCGCTCGATTTCGTGTTGAGCGATGACGAGCGCGCGCAGCTTGACGCGTACTTCCGTGCGCCGCGCAGCAAGCGCGCGCTTGAGATGCTCTGACGGTACCCGGCCGGGCAACGCTTGTGGTCAGTGGTTGCCTCCGGACGATCCGCCGTGACCGCCGCCGTTGCCGGCGCCATTGCCGACACCGTTGGCGCCGCCATTGCCCGCGCCACCACTGCCGTTGCCATTGCCGTTGCCGCCGCCATTGCCGTGGCCGCCGTTGCCGCCGCTGCCGTTACCGCCGTTGCCACCGCTGGCGCCGCCACTACCGTTGCCATTGCCGCCGCCATTGCCGTGGCCACCGTTGCCGCCCCCGGCACCACTGCCGTTACCGCCGTTGCCATTGCCGCCGCCGTTGCCGTTGCCGTTGCCGTGGCCGCCGTTGCCGCCGCCGGCACCGTTGCCGTTACCGCCGTTGCCACCGCCCGCGCCGCCACTGCCGTTGCCATTGCCGCCGCCGTTGCCG
>NZ_WHNU01000042.1:0-92321 GCF_009362305.1 Burkholderia sp. BE17 | reverse complement strand
GTTGCGACTGCGGGGTCCATCTTCCTGCGTCAGCCGTGCGCCCAACCTGCTGCACACCACCGACTTCGCTTCCCCTCTCCCGCGCCGCGTTTCCGTTAGCGCGAAAGAGGCGTGATTCTATGCACCCGCCACCGTCTCCGCAAGCCCCTTTGTGAAATTATTTTGAAAAAGCCACCGTGCGCTCGCGCGCACGGTGGCTTGGGGCTCGACGGGCCGGGCGACTGTGTCGACAACCGGTGCAAACCAGTCGCCGACACCTGCCGCGGTGCAGCCCAATCAGCGGTTCTTGAACTCGGGCTTCCGTTTCTCGACGAATGCCGCCATCCCTTCCTTCTGGTCCTCAGTCGCAAACAGCGAATGGAACAGCCGGCGCTCGAAGTGGACACCTTCTGCCAACGTCGTCTCGTACGCACGGTTCACCGACTCCTTGACCATCATGACCGCCGGCAGCGAGAACTCGGCGATCGTCGTCGCAGCGGCAATCGCCTCGTCGAGCAGCTTGTCGGCCGGCAGCACGCGCGACACAAGCCCGGCGCGCTCCGCTTCGGCGGCGTCCATGAAGCGCGCGGTCAGGCACATGTCCATCGCCTTCGCCTTCGACACCGCGCGCGGCAGGCGCTGCGTGCCGCCCGCGCCCGGCATGATGCCCAGCTTGATCTCCGGCTGGCCGAACTTGGCCGTGTCCGCCGCGAAGATGATGTCGCACATCATCGCGAGCTCGCAGCCGCCGCCCAGCGCAAAGCCCGACACCGCGGCAATGATCGGCTTGCGAATCTGGCGGACCGTCTCCCAGTTGCGCGTGATGTAGTCGCCCCGGTAAACATCCATATAGGAATAGGTCGCCATCATGCCGATGTCCGCACCGGCCGCGAACGCCTTCTCGCTCCCCGTCACGACGATCGCGCCGATGCCGTCGTCCGCGTCGAACGCCTTCAGTGCGTCGCCCAGTTCATCCATCAGCGCATCGTTCAGCGCGTTCAGCGCCTTCGGACGATTCAGCGTAACCAGCCCGACACGCCCCCGGGTCTCCACCAGGATGTTCTCGTAAGCCATCTATTTCTCCTCGATCAATGAAATGAGAAACGCCTCGCACATGCGAATAGTTTGATGCTAACATTCTCCGACCAACCGGTCGGTTAATTAATCGATCCAACCCCTCTCAACGTCCATCAGGCTGCCGCCATGACCCATGCACTGTTCACGAAGCACGAAGACACGCTGAAGCACGCACTCGCCGCCATCGAGAGCCGCGGGTACTGGAGCCCGTTCGCAGAAATGCCGAGTCCCAAAGTGTACGGGGAAAGCGCGAACGCAGACGGCGAAGCAGCCTTCAATTCGCACCTCGACAAGACGTTCGCGCTCGACCAGCCGGCGTCAGGCGAAACGGTCGGCGCAGAGCGGTCGCCGTACGGCATCGCACTGGGCATCCGGTATCCGAAGTCGACGCCCGACGCACTGATCGCCGCCGCAGCCGCCGCGCAACGCACGTGGCGCGAAGCCGGCCCCAGCGCCTGGATCGGTGTGAGCCTCGAAATCCTCGCGCGCCTGAACCGCGCGAGCTTCGAGATCGCCTACAGCGTGATGCACACCACGGGGCAGGCATTCATGATGGCGTTCCAGGCCGGCGGCCCGCACGCACAGGATCGCGCGCTCGAGGCTGTCGCCTATGCATGGGACGAACTGCGCCGCATCCCGGCCGAAGCTCACTGGGAAAAGCCGCAAGGCAAGAACCCGCCGCTCGCGATGCACAAGCGCTACACGATCGTCCCGCGCGGCACGGGGCTCGTGCTCGGCTGCTGCACGTTCCCGACCTGGAACGGCTACCCCGGCCTGTTCGCCGATCTGGCAACCGGTAACGCCGTGATCGTCAAACCGCATCCGGGTGCGATCCTGCCGCTCGCGATCACGGTCCGGATCGCCCGCGACGTGCTGCGCGAAGCCGGGTTCGATCCGAACGTCGTCACGCTCCTGGCAACCGAGCCCAACGACGGCGCCCTCGTTCAGGACCTCGCGCTGCGCCCCGAGATCAAGCTGATCGACTTCACGGGCAGCACGCAGAACGGCACGTGGCTCGAACGCCATGCCCACCAGGCACAGGTCTACACCGAGAAAGCCGGCGTCAACCAGATCGTGATCGACTCGACCGACGACCTGAAGGCCGCAGCCAAGAACATCGCTTTCTCGCTGGCGCTGTACTCCGGCCAGATGTGCACGGCGCCGCAGAACATCTACGTGCCGCGCGACGGCATCCGGACGGCGGACGGCCATGCGAGCTTCGACGAAGTCGCGCAAGCCATCGCCGTTGCCGTGCAAAAACTGACCGGCGACCCGGCACGTTCGGTCGAACTGATCGGCGCAATCCAGAACGACGGCGTGACCGCGCGCATCGACGACGCCCGCCACCTCGGCCGCGTGCTCGCCGACAGCCTGGCCCTTCAGCACCCCGCGTTCCCCGATGCCCGCGTGCGCACACCGCTCGTGCTGCAACTCGACGTGACCGATCGCGAGAAATTCACGCAGGAGTGGTTCGGCCCGATCTCGTTCGTGATCGCGACCGACTCGACCGCGCAGTCGCTCGATCTCGCCGGTGAAATCGCGGCGGAACATGGCGCGCTGACCCTCTCCGTCTACAGCACCGACGACGCAATCGTCGACGCCGCCCACGATGCAGCGGTGCGCGGCGGTGTCGCGCTGTCGATCAACCTGACGAGCGGCGTGTTCGTCAACCAGTCGGCCGCGTTCTCCGATTTCCACGGCACGGGGGCAAACCCGGCCGCCAACGCGGCGCTGGCCGACCCGGCGTTCGTCGCCAACCGGTTCCGCGTGGTGCAAAGCCGCGTCCATGTTGCCCCGAAGTCGGTACCTGCGGAAGCTGGCCAACCGGCATAACCCGAATGGCCGACGTGCAAACGCCGCCACGTTCTCTACCATGAACGAATCCGCCACCCGGCGGGTTCGTTGTTCATCGATACGCCCATGACAGACGCCTACATCTGCGACGCGATTCGCACCCCCATCGGCCGCTACGGCGGCGCCCTGAAAGATGTCCGTGCCGACGATCTAGGCGCGGTGCCGCTCAAGGCGCTGATCGAGCGCAACCGCAACGTCGACTGGACGGCGATCGACGACGTGATCTACGGCTGCGCGAACCAGGCCGGCGAGGACAACCGCAACGTCGCGCGCATGTCTGCGCTGCTGGCGGGCCTGCCGACCGCCGTGCCGGGCACGACGCTGAATCGGCTGTGCGGCTCCGGGATGGACGCGGTCGGCACGGCCGCGCGCGCGATCAAATCGGGCGAAGCGCGCCTGATGATCGCGGGCGGCGTCGAGAGCATGACGCGCGCGCCGTTCGTGATGGGCAAGGCCGCGAGCGCGTTCGCACGCCAGGCCGACATCTTCGATACGACGATCGGCTGGCGCTTCGTCAATCCGCTGATGAAACAGCTTCACGGCGTCGATTCGATGCCGGAGACGGCCGAGAACGTCGCGGTCGACTACAACATCAGCCGCGCCGACCAGGACCTGTTTGCGCTGCGCAGCCAGCAGAAGGCCGCACGTGCGCAGCAGGACGGCACGCTCGCCGAGGAAATCGTTGCAGTCACGATTGCGCAGAAGAAGGGTGATCCGGTCGTGGTGTCGCGCGACGAACATCCGCGCGAGACGTCACTCGAGGCACTCGCGAAGCTGAAGGGGGTCGTGCGCCCGGACGGCTCGGTGACGGCCGGCAATGCATCGGGCGTCAACGACGGCGCGTGCGCGCTGCTGCTCGCCAATGCGCAGGCAGCCGATCAGTACGGCCTGCGCCGCCGCGCGCGCGTCGTCGGCATGGCGACGGCGGGCGTCGAGCCGCGCGTGATGGGCATCGGCCCCGCGCCGGCCACGCAGAAACTGTTGCGCCAGCTCGGCATGACCATCGACCAGTTCGACGTGATCGAGTTGAACGAGGCGTTTGCGTCGCAGGGCCTCGCGGTGCTGCGCATGCTCGGCGTCGCCGACGACGATCCGCGCGTGAACCCGAACGGCGGCGCGATCGCACTCGGCCATCCGCTCGGCGCATCGGGCGCACGGCTCGTGACCACGGCGCTCCACCAACTCGAGCGTACGGGCGGCCGCTTTGCGCTCTGTACGATGTGCATCGGCGTCGGCCAGGGCATCGCACTCGCGATCGAACGCGCGTAACCGACGCGCCGCGCGCCTATAACGAAGTCATGAAGGAGACACTGCATGTCCTATCAGGCGATTCAGCTGGATATCGATCAGGCCGCGCGCGTGGCCACGATCACCCTCAACCGCCCCGACAAGCTGAACAGCTTCACGCGGGCGATGCATCGCGAACTGCAGTCGGCTCTCGATGAAGTCGAAGCGGCCGGCGCACGCGCGCTGATTCTGACGGGTGCGGGGCGCGGCTTCTGCGCGGGCCAGGACCTGGCCGACCTCGACTTCACGCCGGGTGCGTCCACCGACCTCGGCACGCTGATCGACGAGCATTTCAATCCGCTGATCCGCCGCCTGCAGCGTCTGCCGATGCCGGTGATCGCCGCCGTCAACGGCACGGCGGCCGGTGCCGGCGCGAATCTCGCACTCGCATGCGATCTCGTGTTCGCCGCCCGCTCGAGCAGTTTCATCCAGGCCTTCGTCAAAATCGGACTCGTGCCCGATTCGGGCGGCACGTGGTTCCTGCCGCAACGCGTCGGCATGGCACGCGCGCTGGGGCTTGCGCTGACCGGCGACAAGCTCGGCGCCGAACAGGCCGAGCAATGGGGCCTGATCTGGCGCGCGGTCGACGACGACGCGCTCGCCGCGTCAGCCCGCCAGCTCGCGACCCAGCTCGCGCAGCAGCCGACGCTCGCGATCGCATCGATCAAGCAATCGATGCGCGACAGCGTCACGAACACGCTCGACCAGCAGCTCGACGTGGAACGCGACCTGCAGCGCAAGCTGGGCCAGTCGCACGACTATGCAGAAGGCGTGCAGGCATTCATCGAGAAGCGCGCACCGCGCTTCGAGGGACGTTGACATGACGGACGCCACCGCCACGCTCGATCCCGATTCGCTCGCCCGCGCCACCGCGCAGGCCATGTACGACGCCGACGCTTGCAGCCGCGCGTTCGGCATGGAAATCGCGGAAGTACGCGCGGGCTACGCACGCCTGCAGATGCGCGTGCGGCCCGAGTTCCTGAACGGGCATCAGACCTGCCACGGCGGGATCATCTTCACCCTCGCCGATTCGACGTTCGCGTTCGCGTGCAACTCGTACAACCTGAATACGGTCGCGGCCGGCTGCTCGATCGAATTCCTGCGCCCCGTGCACCGCGACGACGTGCTGACGGCCGAGGCGATCGAACAGGCGCGCGCCGGCCGCCAAGGCATCTACGACATCCGTGTCACGAACCAGACAGGAGACACGGTCGCGATGTTTCGCGGCAAATCCGCCCAGATCAAGGGCACGGTGATACCGGAAGACCGCTGACGTCAACGGCTCGCACATAACAAACACTGGAGACATGCATGACTACCCCGCTACCGCTCGAGCCGATCGAGACCGCCTCACGCGACGAGCTGACCGCGCTGCAGCTCGAACGCCTCAAGTGGTCGCTCCGGCATGCGTATGACCACTCTCCCGTCTATCGTCGCAAGTTCGACGACGCGGGCGTGCACCCCGACGACCTGAAGACACTCGCCGACCTGTCGCGCTTTCCGTTCACGACCAAGGGCGACCTGCGCGACAGCTACCCGTTCGGGATGTTCGCGGTGCCACAGGACCAGATCTCGCGCATCCACGCGTCATCGGGCACGACCGGCAAGCCGACGGTCGTCGGCTATACGGCCGGCGACATCGACACGTGGGCGAATCTCGTCGCGCGCTCGATCCGCGCCGCCGGTGCACGTCGAGGCGACAAGGTACACGTCAGCTACGGGTATGGCTTGTTCACCGGCGGGCTCGGCGCGCACTACGGCGCCGAACGTGCGGGACTGACCGTGATTCCGTTCGGCGGCGGCCAGACCGAGAAGCAGGTACAGCTGATCCAGGATTTCCGGCCGGACATCATCATGGTCACGCCGAGCTACATGTTGTCGATTGCCGATGAAATCGAGCGCCAGGGCCTCGATCCCGTGCAGAGCTCGCTGCGCATCGGCATCTTCGGCGCTGAGCCGTGGACCAACGACATGCGCGTCGCGATCGAGCAGCGGATGGGCATCGATGCGGTCGACATCTACGGGCTGTCCGAAGTGATGGGCCCCGGCGTCGCATCCGAATGCGTCGAGACCAAGGATGGCCCGACCATCTGGGAAGATCACTTCTATCCGGAAATCATCGATCCCGAAACCGGCGAAGTACTTCCGGACGGCGAACTCGGCGAGCTCGTGTTCACGTCGCTGACGAAGGAGGCGCTGCCGATCGTCCGCTACCGGACACGCGACCTCACGCGCCTGTTGCCCGGCACCGCTCGCACGATGCGCCGGATGGAAAAGATCACCGGCCGCTCGGACGACATGATGATCGTGCGCGGCGTCAACGTATTCCCGACGCAAATCGAGGAACAGTTGCTCAAGCAGCGCGCGCTCGCACCGCACTATCAGATCGTGCTGACGAAGGAAGGCCCGCTCGACGTGCTGACGCTCAACGTCGAGCCCTGTCCCGACACCGCGCCGGATACGGCGGCGATCCACGCAGCGAAACAGGCACTCGCGCACGACATCAAGTCGCTGATCGGCGTGACGGCCGTGATCAACGTGCTGCCCGTGAACGGGATCGAGCGCTCGGTCGGCAAGGCGCGCCGCGTCGTCGACAAGCGCAAGGGCTGACGGCAGACGCTGCGCGTGCGTCGCGCGGAGAGGCAATCCCGTTGCGCAACAAAAAAATAGCCCGATCGGCCAACGCCAATCGGGCTATTTATTGTGTTCCGCGACGTCGTTCAACGCGACAGGCGCATCACACAGACTGAAACCACACGGGTGCACCGCTCTCAAACCGACGCACTCCACACGCACCGCCGCGCTCGCGAATGCCGCGTCTCATGCGTGGGCGGCCCCCGGGCAGCCCACGCCGGCGCACGTCACGAATTCGGGAACAGCAGCCACATCCGCCCGACCTGCTTCATCCGGCCGGCCTGGTCGCCTGCGTCGTCGCCGAGCCCCCAGAAATAGTCGGCCCGCACGCCGCCCTTGATCGCGGAGCCCGTATCCTGCGCGAACACGAGCCGGTTCATCGGCGTATTCGTCAGCGGGCGCGTGGTCTGCAGGAACACGGGCGTGCCGAGCGGGATCGACGACGGATCGACCGCGATCGAACGCTCCGCCGTCAGCGGCACGCCGAGCGCGCCGATCGGGCCGTCCGCGCCGCCATGCGGCGCATCTTCCTTGGTCGGCATGTCGCGGAAGAACACGAACCGCGGATTCGTGTCGAGCAACGCGTCGACGCGGTTCGGGTTTGCCTTCGCCCATGCCTTGATGCCCTGCATCGTCGCCTGCGCGGGCGTCAGCTCGCCGCGATCGAGCAGCCATTTGCCGATCGAGCGGTACGGCTGGTTGTTGGTGCCACCGAAGCCGACCCGCATCACCGAACCATCGTCGAGCAGCACGCGCCCCGAGCCCTGCACCTGCAGGAAGAACGCCTCGATCGGATCGTCGACCCACACGAGTTCGTTGCCGTTCAGGACGCCCGCACGCTCGAGCTGCGCGCGCGCAGGCAGCGCGGCGCCCGCGCGATAACCGGCCGGCCAGCGATACAGCGCGTATTGATACGGGCCGCGGCGCACACGCGAGCCATGCAGCAGCGGCTCGTAATAACCGGTCACGAGCCCGTCGAGCGTGCCGTCGGTGTTCGCGAGCTGGAACGGCGTGAAATACGTTTCGAAGAAGGCGCGTGCGCTGCTGGCATCGAGCTCGTCGAGCCGGTCGGCGGCCGCGCAAGCGCGCTGCCAGGCCGGCTGGCGCGCGAGCCGCACGCAGTTCTGCCGCAGCGCGGCCGTCGCGCCGAGCAGCGAATCGTCCTGCCAGCCCGGCACCTGCTGCCATGCAACCGGCGTGAGCCGCTTCGCGGCAACCTGCCCCGGCACGATCGCCGTGCCGGTCGGCGGTTTCAGCGCAGACGTTCGCGTCGGCGCGCCGCCGCACGCGGCAAGCAGCGCCGCCGCCGCGGCCGCCGCAACCCAGCCGGCCAGCCGGGGCCCAAACCACATACAATGTCCGTTCTTGATGGAAACCGCCATGTCAGATTTTCTCGACCAATATCCGATGCTCATCTTCGCGCTCGAAGCCTTCGTAGCGCTTGCCCTGCTGATCTTCATCGTCGTGTGGACGTCGTCGGGCAGAAAGAAGCACGCCCGCAACAACGATCGCCAGCCGCGCTGACGCGCTCCGCGCGCTCAATGCAGCGTGCGCGGCATATGCAGTGCAAATTCCTCGACCGGCGCCTCGAAACGCTCGCCGTCCTCCGCCACGCAGAAGTACGCGCCACGCATCGTACCGACCGGCGTCGCGATCACGGCCCAGCTCGTGTATTCGAACTGCTCGCCCGGCTGCAGCAGCGGCTGGTGCCCGACGACGCCGAGCCCCTTCACTTCCTGCACGTGGCTCTCGCTGTCCGTGATGATCCAGTGACGCGCGATCAGTTGCGCCGCGACCTGCCCCGCGTTGCGGATCGTCAGCGTGTACGCGAATGCGTATTGACGGCGATCGGGGTCGGATTGTTCCGGCAAGTAGCTGGTTTTCACCGAAACGGTGAACTGATACTGACTCATGGTGTTTCCACTGGAGGGTGACTGTCCGTGCCGGCATGGGCGACGGGGCCGCGGACGCGCCGCTTTGGTTCGGCATTCTGCTTGATGCGGAATCGGGCCGCAACCGCACGGCCTGCCGCCGCGAGCCGGCCGCCGGGCTGTAGAATGTCGGTTTTGCGCCGCAACGTCCCCGCTCCTCCTGCCATGACCCAATTCCGCATCGCTCCCAGCATCCTGTCGGCCGATTTCGCACGGCTCGGCGAAGAAGTCCGCAACGTGGTCGCCGCCGGCGCCGACTGGATCCACTTCGACGTGATGGACAACCATTATGTGCCGAACCTGACGATCGGCCCGCTCGTATGCGAAGCGATCCGCCCGCACGTGCAGGTGCCGATCGACGTGCACCTGATGGTACGCCCGGTCGACCGGATCGTGCCCGATTTCGCGAAGGCCGGTGCGAACCTGATCAGCTTCCACCCGGAAGGCTCCGATCACATCGACCGCTCGCTGTCGCTGATCCGCGACCACGGCTGCAAGGCCGGCCTCGTGTTCAATCCGGCCACGCCGCTGAACTACCTCGACCACGTGATGGACCGTCTCGACTTCGTGCTGCTGATGTCGGTCAACCCCGGCTTCGGCGGCCAGTCGTTCATTCCGGAAACGCTGAACAAGCTGCGCGAAGCACGCGCACGCATCGACGCATACACCGAGCGCACGGGCCGCGAGATCCTGCTCGAGGTCGACGGCGGCGTGAAAACCGACAACATCGCGGAAATCGCGGCGGCCGGTGCCGACACCTTCGTCGCGGGTTCGGCGATCTTCGGCAAGCCCGACTACCGCAAGGTGATCGACGAGATGCGCGCCGCGCTCGCCACCGTCGAGCGGAGCTGAGCCGTGGCCGAATCGTCGCTCGCCGGCCATGCGCCGGCCGGGGCCGCAACGGACGCCGCCCCGATCCGCTTCGCCGCGCCGCGCATCGACGCGGCGCTGATCGATCTCGACGGCACGATGGTCGACACGGCCGACGATTTCACGGCCGGCCTGAACGGGATGCTTGCGCGGCTCGACGCACCGGCCACGTCGCGCGACGAAGTGGTCGGCTACGTCGGCAAGGGCTCCGAGCACCTGATCCGGAGCGTGCTGAAGCCGCGCTTCCCGGCCGACGAGGCGCACGCGCGCTTCAACGACGCCCTGGCGATCTACCAGACCGAATACGCGAAGATCAACGGCCGCCATACGCGTCTCTATCCGGATGTGGCAGCCGGTCTCGACGCGCTGCGCGCGGCCGGCATCCGGCTCGCGTGCGTGACGAACAAGCCGCACCGCTTCGCGGTCGAGCTGCTCGAACAATACGGGCTGGCCGCTTGCTTCCGCATCGTGCTGGGCGGCGACAGCGTCGCGCGCAAGAAGCCCGACCCGCTGCCGATGCTGACGGCCTGCGATGCGCTCGGCGTCGCACCGGACGCGGCGGTCGCGATCGGCGACTCGGAAAACGACGCACTGGCGGGCCGTGCGGCCGGGATGGCGACGCTGACGGTGCCGTACGGCTACAACCACGGCAAAGCTATACAAACGATAAATTCGGATGGTATAGTCGATTCGTTGCTGGTCGCGGCCCGCGCGATCACCGCGCACAATGCCGGCCGGCCAACCCTCTGATTATTTCTTCCATCCGCATGTTTCTGAATAAAAAACGGAGTCTGAGCAGCATCGACCGGGGAGCCTGGCCCTGGCGTCGCTGGTCGCGCTAACCTCTTCGATGAGGTACGCTGAAGCACGTCTTCAGCGCCGTTTTTTATCTCGCTGCGCATCCGCGCGCCGATCGTCGCACCACCTCGAGTTCCACCGCGTCCGAACGCTTGCGTTCAGGATCGGCCGCAGGCTCGCGACGTTCACGCCCGGAGTGCCGGCCGGCAACAGGCACTTCTCGATCGACCGCCCTTTCGCCGACGGCAACCCGCGCAGCGTCAAGTGATCCCTGGCGCACGCGCCGCTCGTCCCGAACAGGACCGGAACATGACCGAACTCGAATTCCAATCGCTCGCGAACGAAGGCTACAACCGCATCCCGCTGATCGCGGAAGCCCTCGCCGATCTCGAAACGCCGCTGTCCCTCTACCTGAAGCTGGCCCAGCCCGAACGTGCTGGCGCCAACTCGTTCCTGCTCGAATCGGTGGTCGGCGGCGAACGCTTCGGCCGCTACTCGTTCATCGGCCTGCCCGCCCGCACGCTCGTGCGCACCCGCAACGGCGTGTCGGAAGTCGTGCGCGACGGCCAGGTCGTCGAGACGCATGACGGCGACCCGTTCCAGTTCATCGAATCGTTCCAGGCGCGCTTCAAGGTGGCGCAGCGTCCGGGCCTGCCGCGCTTCTGCGGCGGTCTCGCCGGCTACTTCGGCTACGACGCGGTGCGCTATATCGAGAAGAAGCTCGCGAACACGGCGCCGCGCGACGATCTCGGCCTGCCCGACATCCAGTTGCTGCTGACCGAGGAAGTCGCGGTAATCGACAACCTCGCCGGCAAGCTGTACCTGATCATCTATGCGGACCCGGGCCAGCCGGAAGCCTACGCGAAGGCGAAACAGCGCCTGCGCGAACTGAAGCAGCGCCTGCGCACGACCGTGCAGCCGCCCGTCACGTCGGCGAGCGTGCGCACCGAGACGTTCCGCGAGTTCAAGAAGGAAGACTATCTGGCCGCCGTGCGCCAGGCGAAGGAATACATCGCGGCCGGCGAACTGATGCAGATCCAGGTCGGCCAGCGGCTGACCAAGCCGTACCGCGACAATCCGCTGTCGCTGTATCGCGCGCTGCGTTCGCTGAATCCGTCGCCGTACATGTACTACTACAACTTCGGCGATTTCCACGTGGTCGGCGCATCGCCGGAAATCCTCGTGCGCCAGGAAAAGCGCGGCGAAGACCAGATCGTCACGATTCGCCCGCTCGCCGGCACGCGACCGCGCGGCAACACGCCCGAGCGCGATGCGGAACTCGCTACCGAACTGCTCAACGATCCGAAGGAGATCGCCGAGCACGTGATGCTGATCGACCTCGCGCGCAACGACGTCGGCCGCATCGCCGAAATCGGCTCGGTGCAGGTGACCGACAAGATGGTCATCGAGAAGTACTCGCACGTGCAGCACATCGTCAGCTCGGTCGAAGGCAAGCTGAAGCCCGGCATGACGAACTACGACGTGCTGCGCGCGACGTTCCCGGCCGGCACGCTGTCCGGCGCGCCGAAGGTGCGCGCGATGGAGCTGATCGACGAGCTCGAGCCGATCAAGCGCGGGCTGTACGGCGGTGCGGTGGGCTACCTGTCGTTCTCGGGCGAGATGGATCTCGCGATCGCGATCCGCACGGGCCTGATCCACAACGGCAACCTGTATGTGCAAGCGGCGGCCGGCGTCGTCGCGGATTCGGTGCCCGAATCCGAATGGCAAGAGACCGAGAACAAGGCGCGCGCAGTGCTGCGTGCGGCCGAACAGGTCCAGGACGGCCTCGATAGCGACTTCTGACCGGAGACTGACCATGCTGCTCATGATCGACAACTACGACTCGTTCACCTACAACCTGGTCCAGTACTTCGGCGAACTGGGCGAGGACGTGCACACGTACCGCAACGACGAAATCACGCTCGACGAGATCGCGCGCCTGAATCCCGACGCAATCTGCCTGTCGCCGGGGCCGAGCAACCCGCAGCACGCGGGCATCACGCTCGACGTGCTGCGCGAATTTGCGGGCAAGAAGCCGATCCTCGGCGTCTGCCTCGGTCACCAGGCGATCGGCGAGGCATTCGGCGGCCGCGTCGTGCGCGCGAAGACCATCATGCACGGCAAGGTGAGCCGGATCGAAACGGACTGCCGCGGCGTATTCGCCGACCTGCCGAAGCATTTCGACGTTACTCGCTACCACTCGCTCGCGATCGAGCGCGAATCGCTGCCCGACTGCCTCGAGGTGTCCGCATGGACCGACGACGGCGAAATCATGGGCGTGCGCCACAAGACGCTGCCGGTCGAAGGCGTGCAGTTCCACCCGGAATCGATCCTGTCCGAGCACGGCCATGCGCTGCTCGAGAATTTCTTGAAGCAGACGCGCGTAGCGGCCCGCGCCGCGGCCGCACAAGTCGCTTGACGGGAGCCTCATGATGACGATTACCCCGCAGGAAGCGCTGCAGCGCACGATCGAACACCGCGAGATCTTCCACGACGAGATGCTGCACCTGATGCGGCTCATCATGCGCGGCGACATGTCGCCCGTGATGGCCGCCGCGATCATCACCGGGCTGCGCGTGAAGAAGGAGACGATCGGCGAGATCGCCGCCGCCGCGACCGTGATGCGCGAATTCGCGAACCACGTCGACGTGCAGGACAACTCGAACTTCGTCGACATCGTCGGCACCGGCGGCGACGGTTCGCACACGTTCAACATCTCGACCGCGTCGATGTTCGTCACGGCGGCGGCCGGCGCGAAGGTCGCGAAGCACGGCAACCGCGGCGTGTCGAGCAAGTCCGGCAGCGCCGACGTGCTCGAGGCGCTCGGCGTGAACATCGACCTGCAGTCGGACCAGGTCGCCGCGTCAATCGCCGAAACGGGCATGGGCTTCATGTTCGCGCCGAACCATCACCCGGCGATGAAGAACATCGCGGCCGTGCGCCGCGAGCTCGGCGTGCGCACGATCTTCAACATCCTCGGCCCGCTGACCAATCCGGCCGGCGCGCCGAACCAGTTGATGGGCGTGTTCCACCCCGACCTCGTCGGCATCCAGGTGCGCGTGATGCAGCGCCTCGGCGCGCAGCACGTGCTCGTCGTGTACGGCAAGGACGGGATGGACGAGGTGTCGCTCGGCGCCGCGACGCTCGTCGGCGAATTGCGCGACGGCAAGGTGCACGAATACGAGATCCATCCGGAAGACTTCGGCCTGCAGATGGTGTCGAACCGCACGCTGAAGGTGGAAAATGCCGACGAATCGCGTGCGATGCTGCTCGGCGCGCTGGACAACCAGCCGGGCGTCGCCCGCGAGATCGTCACGCTGAATTCGGGCACCGCACTCTATGCGGCGAACGTCGCCGAATCGATCGCGGACGGCATCCAGCTCGCCCGCGAAGCGATCGCGAGCGGCAAGGCGCGCGCGAAAGTCGACGAACTCGTGCGCTTCACGCAGCAGTTCAAGCGCTGACTCCCCTTACGACTCAAGCAGGAACCCACATGAGCGACATTCTCGACCGAATCATCGCCGTCAAGCGCGAAGAAGTCGCGGCGGCCATGCGCAGCACGCCGCTCGAGGCACTGAAGCTGGACGCATCCGCGCGCGACCTGCGCGACTTCGTCGGTGCGCTGCGTGCGAAGCACGCGGCCGGCGACGCCGCCGTGATCGCCGAAATCAAGAAGGCAAGCCCGTCGAAGGGCGTGCTGCGCGAGCACTTCGTGCCGGCCGACATCGCGCGCTCGTATGCGGCGCATGGCGCCGCGTGCCTGTCGGTGCTGACCGACGAGCAGTTCTTCCAGGGCGGCGTCCGCTACCTCGAAGAGGCGCGCGCAGCCTGCGCGCTGCCGGTGCTGCGCAAGGACTTCATCGTCGACGCGTACCAGATCCTCGAGGCGCGCGCGATGGGCGCCGACGCGATCCTGCTGATCGCCGCCGCGCTCGACACGCCGCTGATGCAGGATCTCGAAGCGTATGCGCACTCGCTCGGCCTCGCGGTGCTGGTCGAAGTGCACGATCGCAACGAGATGGAGCAGGCACTGACGCTCAAGACGCCGCTGCTCGGCATCAACAACCGCAACCTGCGCACGTTCGAGACGTCGATCCAGACCACGCTCGACATGCTCGACATGATTCCGCCGGACCGCATCGTCGTGACCGAATCGGGCATCCTGTCGCGCATCGACGTCGACACGATGCGCGCGGCGAACGTGAACACGTTCCTCGTCGGCGAAGCGTTCATGCGTGCCGACCAGCCGGGCGAGGAACTCGCGCGGATGTTCTTCTGATGGCGATCGAAAAGGAAATCAAGCTCGCGCTGCCGGCCGGTCAGGCCGATGCCGCGCGGCGCTTCTTCGAGACGCTGACCGGCGAACCCGGTCACGACATCACGCTCGCGAACGTCTATTACGACACGCCCGATCTCGCGCTGGCGCGCTCGAAGAGCGCGGTGCGCGTGCGCCGCGCGCCGCACGGCTGGCTGCAGACGTTCAAGACGGTCGGCAGCGCGGAAGGCGGCCTGCATCGCCGCCACGAATGGGAACTGCCGGTGGCCGGCGACGCGCTCGAGATCGATGCGCTCGTCGCGGCCTGCGACGTGCCGGAAGCCGCCGCAGCGCTGAGCGACGCGGCCGGCGCGCTGTCCGCGCTGTTCCGCACGGATTTTTCGCGTACGCTGTGGCGCATCGCAATCGGCGGCGCAACCGTCGAGGCCGCGGTGGACGTCGGCGAGATCGTCGTCCAGGCGGAACACGAAACGCGCCGCGAACCGATCAGCGAAATCGAACTCGAACTGATCGCCGGCCCGGAAGCGGCGCTCGCGACGCTCGCCGCCGAACTGCAGCAGGCGCTGCCGGGCCTCGCTCCCGAAAACATCAGCAAGGCGCAGCGCGGCTACCGGCTGCGCGCGCAATAAACACGCATCACGCATGGCAACCCGCAAGACTTCCCGCGCGCCGCAACAGGCGTCGCTGTTCGACGATCCCGTGCCGGAAACGGCACCGGCCGATATTCCGTTTCCGGTTTCCGCGGCGCCCGCGGCCGGGCGCAAGCCCGCAAGGAAAGCCGCCGTGCCGGCCCCGGCCACCACGACGCCGAAGCCCGTTGCCGCCGACGTCCCGCACCTCGCCGCGCAATTCGACGCGCTGCCGGCCGTCTGGCGCGACGTGCTGAAACCCTTTACCGAAAGCGACGCGTACGCGCCGCTGTGCCGCTTCGTCGACGACGAGCGTGCGGCCGGCAAGACGGTCTACCCGACCGACGTGTTCCGCGCGCTGCGCCTCACGAGCCCGGACGACGTGAAGGTCGTGATCCTCGGCCAGGACCCCTACCACGGCGACGATCGCGGCACGCCGCAGGCGCACGGCCTCGCGTTCTCGGTGCCGCCGGCCGTCCGCACGCCGCCGTCGCTGCGCAACATCTTCAAGGAAATCGCCGCTAACTTCGGTCACGACACGCCGCGCCACGGCTGCCTCGACACGTGGGCGCGCCAGGGCGTGCTGCTGCTCAACACCGTGCTGACGGTCGAGCGCGGCGCGGCCGCGAGCCACGCGAAGCGCGGCTGGGAGCAATGCACGGACACGCTGATCCGCGAACTCGCCGGCCGCCATCGCGGGCTCGTCTTCATGCTGTGGGGCGCGCACGCGCAGGCGAAGCGCGCACTGTTCGACACGAGTGCGCATTGCGTGCTCGAGGCGCCGCATCCGTCGCCGCTGTCCGCGCACCGCGGCTTCCTCGGCTGCCGCCATTTCACGCTCGCGAACGACTATCTGGTCGAAGCAGGCCGCGAACCGATCAACTGGCGCCTGCCGGAAGTGGCCGAAACGCTCGCGTAACGGCTGTTCGCTTTCCGCTTTCGTCCGCATGACAAAAACGCCGCGCCCCTTTCGGGACGCGGCGTTTTTTATCGGACGGCGCAACGGGTGTAACGCACCCGCATCGACCTTACGCGGCAGCGATCGCTTCGCGTGCGCCGGCGAGCGCGGCGCTCTGCGCATCCGGCCCGAGATTCAGGCCTTCCGCGTGGATGAAGCTCACGTCGGTCAAACCGATGAAGCCGAGGAACGTGCGCAGGAACGGCGTCTGGCTGTCGTTCGGCGTACCCAGGTACTTGCCGCCGCGGGCCGTCACCACGTGGACCTTCTTGCCCTTGATCAGACCTTCAGGACCGTTCTCGGTGTAGCGGAACGTGACGCCTGCACGCGCGATCCAGTCGAAGTACGTCTTCAGTTGCGACGACACGCCGAAGTTGTACATCGGTGCGCCGATCACGACGATGTCGGCGGCCTGCAGTTCGGCGATCAGCGCATCGCTCTTCGCGACGATCGCATTCTGCTCCGCGCTGCGCTGGTCAGCCGGCGTGAAGAACGCGCCGAGCACCGATTCGTCGAGGTGCGGCAGCGCATCGGCCAGCAGATCGCGAACCACGACCTGCGCGCCGGGGTTCGATTGTTGCAGCTTTGCCGTCAGTTCGTTGGCCAGCAGCGTGGATTGCGCGCCTTGCGAACGCGCAGCGGAATTGATTTGCAGAATGGTCGTCATGTCAGGCTCCGGTTGGGCTGCGCTTCGGTAGCGCGAGTGACGCCATTGTGCGTGGCCGCATTTGCCGGAAAAAGCGGGTTCAGGGCGACGGATTGTTGCAGCAGCAGAACAATCCTTGATCGCACCCCGATTTCCGATGCCGTGCACTCAGCCCTTCAGCCAGGCCTCCCGGGCCTTCGATGCCGCGACCGGCTTCGCTGCCGCCGTCAGCCGGTAGCGCGTCACCTCCGGGCCGTCGAGCTTCAGTTTCGCCGTGCGCAGTTCGTCGCGGCGAAACGCGTGAACTTCCACCTTGTCGCCCGGCCGGTAGCGTGCGAGCAGCGCATCGAGGTTGGTGCCCGTGACGCGCAGCCCGTCGACCGCGATCAGCGTGTCGCCGGCCGACAGCCCCGCGCGATGCGCGGCGCCGCCTTCATAGACAGCCGCGAACGTGCAGTCCGCACCGCCGCGCAAGCGCGCACCGATCGTCGGCTTCGCGGCCGCGCCGTTCGCGATATCCGGCGCGAGCGTCACGCCGAACGGCGCGAGCAGCTCGCCGAGCGGCAGGTCGCGCGTGCCGTGCACGGCGTCGGCGAACAGACGGCCGAGCGCGACGCCCGTCGCTTCTTCGATCAGCGTCTCGACTTCGTCTTCCGCGACGCCCGCCTGCTTGCCGCGATAGAAATCGCGACCGTAGCGTTGCCACAGCAGGCGCATCACGTCGTCGAGCGACTTCCGGTTGCGCGTCTGCGCGCGGATCGCGAGATCGAACGCGAGCGCGACGAGCGAACCCTTCGTGTAGTAGCTGACGATCGCGTTGGTCGCGTTCTCGTCCTGGCGGTAGTACTTGATCCACGCGTCGAACGAGCTTTCCGCGACGCTCTGCTTGAGTCGCCCAGTGCCGCGCAGCACACCGCCGATCGTGCGGCCGAGCGCCGCGAAATATTCGTCCTGCGACATCAGCCCGCTGCGCACCAGCATCAGGTCGTCGTAATACGACGTGAAACCCTCGAACAGCCACAGCAGCGACGTGTAGTTCTCGCGTGTCAGGTCGTACGGCACGAACGCCGCCGGCTTGATGCGCTTCACGTTCCACGTGTGGAAGTACTCGTGGCTGCACAGGCCGAGATACGTGCGATAGCCTTCCGTCGTCTCGGGCCGCCCCTTCACCGGCAGGTCGGTGCGGTTGCAGATCAGCGCGGTCGATGCGCGATGCTCGAGGCCGCCGTAGCCGTCGCTGACCGCGAGCGTCATGAACACGTAGCGGTCCATCGGCGCCTTCTTCGATTTCGGCTCGAACAGCGCGATCTGCGCTTCGCACACGCGTTTCAGGTCGGTACGCAGCCGCTCCAGGTCGAGCTGCGTCACGCGCCCCGCGACCACGATGTCGTGCGGCACGCCGTGCGCGTCGAACGTCGCGAGCGCGAATTCGCCGATCGTCACCGGATGGTCGGAAAGTTCGTCGTAGTTCGCTGCGCGATACGCACCGAAGCCGTAGCGCTTCGTGCCGCGCACCTCGGGCAGCGCAGTGCCGACGCGCCACGCGCGGAACGCCGCGCCGGCCGGCTTCGCGATGTCGACTTCGCACGGCGCGTCCTCGCGGCCGGCGACGCTCAGGAACACGGCCGTCGCGTTGAAGAAGCCGCCCGATTCGTCGAGATACGCGGAACGCACCGACAGGTCCCACGCATACACGTCGTAGCGCAGCGTCAGCGCGCCGCTCACGGGCGCGGCCTGCCACGTGTGCTTGTCGGTCTTCGCGATCCGCACCTTGCGGCCTGCGTCGTTGAACGCGCCGAGCGTCACGATGTTGCGCGCGAACTCGCGCACGAGGTAGCTGCCCGGAATCCACACCGGCAGCGAGAAGCGCTGGCCTGCGGGGTCGGGGTCGGCAACCGTGACCGACACTTCGAACAGGTGCGCGGCAAGATCTTTCGGGACAATCGAATAGCGGATCGGCTGGGTCATCGTGGCAATCGGTCGGGGCGGCGAAAACGAAGAGAGGCGCCGGCAGATAACGCGGGCGCCCCTCGCTGGCCGGGCCATGCGGCCCGGCATGTCGGTCGGTTACTTGCTCGAGGCGAGCGCCTGATTGAGCTGGTCGGCCGATACCGCGCCCGGCAGGCGGCGGCCGTCCGGCAGGAAGATCGTCGGCGTGCCCGTGACGTTCATCCCGCGGCCAAGCGCGAGGTTCTTGTCGAGCGCGCTGGTATCGCAGCTACCGGCGCCGGACGGCGCACGGTGATCGAGCATCCAGCTCTGCCAGGTTTTCGCGCGGTCGGTCGCGCACCAGATCGCCTTCGACTTCGCGGTCGAATCCGGCGACAGCACCGGGTACAGGAACGTGTAGACGGTGACGTTGTCGATCGACTGCAGCGTCGTCTCGAGCTTCTTGCAGTACGGACAGTTCGGATCGGAGAACACCGCGATCTTGCGTGCGCCGTTGCCCTTGACGACCTTGATCGCATTCGCGAACGGCAGGCTCGCGAAGTCGATCTTGTTGATCTCGGACAGGCGTGCGTCGGTCAGGTTCTTGTGCGTCTTGGTGTCGACGAGGTCGCCGAGCAGCACGTAGTCGCCCGCCGCGTCGCTATAGATGATCTGCGAGCCGAGGTTCACTTCGTAAAGGCCCGCGACCGGCGATTTCGACACGCTCTTGATCGGCGCGTCGTTGCCGAGACGGGCCTGCAGCGTGGCTTTCAGCTTGTCGGTGGTCTGGTCGGCCTGCGCGGTGCAGCCCAGCGTCGCCATCGTGACGGCCAGCGCCAGCGACGCGATCCGGATCGTTTTTTTCATCGAAATCTTCCTTCAGCTCAATCGGTATGCACGGCACAGTGTACGCCGTAACGGAACCGAGTCCGACCGGCGAATCGGCCGAAGGTTCGATCAGCCGAGCGCGGCCGACACGAGCCAGCGCTTCACGAGCGGCTGCGCGCCGACGAATGCCATGCCCGCATTGCGCACGGCCTTCGCGAGCGGGCCCGGCACCGCGAACAGCCGCTGCAGGCCGTCGGTCGCGACCATCAGCGCGCGGATGTCCTCGCGGCGCGAACGCTCGTAGCGGCGCAGCAGCACCGTATCGCCGAGGTTGCGGAAGCTTTCCTTGCCCGCGATCGCGTCGGCGAGCGCCGCGGCGTCGCGCAGGCCGAGGTTCATCCCCTGCCCCGCGAGCGGGTGGATCAGGTGCGCGGCATCGCCGACGAGCGCGACGCGCGGTGCGATCAGCTTGTCGACCGTCTGCAGCGCCAGCGGGAAGCCGGTGGCCGGCGTCACGCATTCGAGCGTGCCGACCTGGCCGTGCGACACGCGCTCGACCTCGGCCGCGAGCTGCGCCGGATCGAGTGCGAGCAGTTCGTCCGCATGCGCGGTGTGCGCGGACCACACGAGCGACACGTGGCCGTCCGGCAACGGCAGCAGCGCGACGATCTCGCCTTCGTGGAACCACTGATAGGCCGCCTCGCGGTGCGGCAGCGATGCCTTGAAGTTCGCGACGACGCCCGTCTGCCGGTAGTCGCGCCGTTCGACTTTGGCCCCCATTTGGGACCGTACCCACGAATGCGCGCCGTCGGCGCCGACGATGAGGTCCGCTTCCAGCACCTGCCCCGACGACAGCGTGAGCACGGCCGCATCGTCGCGCACGTCGAAGCCCTGCGCGCGCGCATCGAACCACGTGAGGTTCGGCTGGAACCGCAGCGCGGCGTCGAGCGACGTCTCGACCAGCGACGATTCGGCGATCCACGCAAGCTGCGGCACGGAGGCCTGGTACGCTGAGAAATGCAGTTCGGCGTGCGCATCGCCGTACACGCGCATGTCGTAGACGGGCGCGAGCCGGCTGTGGTCGAGCGCCTGCCAGACCCGCAGCCGCTCGAGCAATGCCTGCGAGCTGGACGACAGCGCGTAGACGCGTGTGTCGAACGCGAGATCGGCGGGGCGCGGCGTGGCCGGCTGGGCGAGCAAGGCGGTCTTGTAGCCGGACTGGGTCAGCGCGAGCGCGGCGGTCTTGCCGACGAGCCCGCCGCCGACCACGGCGACGTCGAAGGAGTGGTGGGCAGTCATGGCGGGCATTATAGCCGTGGGGCCAAACCCTTACGCGGCCGGACTTTGCGGGAAATCAGCAGAATCGCAGGTGGACGCGGCGGCGCGGCGGCCCGCCGCATCGGCCGATCGGCGCAAGCCCGGAAACCGTGGCGTCGGCACGGTACAATAGCGCCTTTGACCGTCGGCCCGCCGCGCCCCAAGCGCCGGCCGCCCTTTATTCCCGCGCCGCCGTGCCCTGTCCGGCCGCGCCGCTTTACCCGTTCGAAGGATTCCATGAGCCTCAAATGCGGCATCGTCGGCTTGCCCAACGTCGGCAAGTCCACCCTGTTCAATGCGCTGACCAAGGCCGGCATCGCCGCCGAGAACTACCCGTTCTGCACGATCGAGCCGAACGTCGGCATCGTCGAAGTGCCCGATACGCGCCTGAAGGCGCTCGCGGAGATCATCAACCCCGAGCGCGTCGTGCCGGCCGTCGTCGAATTCGTCGACATCGCCGGCCTCGTCGCGGGCGCGAGCAAGGGTGAAGGCCTCGGCAACCAGTTCCTCGCGAACATCCGCGAAACCGATGCGATCACGCACGTCGTGCGCTGCTTCGAGGACGAGAACGTCATTCACGTCGCCGGCAAGGTCAGCCCGATCGACGACATCGAGGTGATCAATACCGAACTCGCGCTCGCCGACCTCGGTACCGTCGAGAAGGCACTCACGCGCTATTCGAAGGCTGCTAAGTCGGGCAACGACAAGGAAGCGGCCAAGCTCGTCGCGGTGCTCGACAAGGTGCGCGCGCAGCTCGACCAGGGCAAGGCCGTGCGCGGCCTCGCGCTGTCGGACGACGAAGAGGCGCTGCTCAAGCCGTTCTGCCTGATCACCGCGAAGCCGGCGATGTATGTGGCCAACGTGAAGGATGACGGCTTCGAGAACAACCCGCACCTCGATGCGGTGCGCAAGTATGCGGAAAGCGAGAATGCGCCGGTGGTCGCCGTGTGCGCGGCGATCGAGGCGGAAATCGCCGATCTCGACGACGCGGACAAGGAAGCATTCCTCGCCGACATGGGCATGGAAGAGCCGGGCCTCGACCGCGTGATCCGCGCGGGCTTCAAGCTGCTCGGCCTGCAGACTTACTTCACCGCAGGCGTGAAGGAAGTGCGCGCGTGGACGATCCATACCGGCGACACGGCACCGCAGGCGGCCGGCGTGATCCACACCGACTTCGAGCGTGGCTTCATCCGCGCGCAGACGATCGCGTTCGACGATTTCATCACGTACAAGGGCGAACAGGGCGCGAAGGAAGCCGGCAAGATGCGCGCGGAAGGGAAGGAATATGTCGTGCATGACGGGGATGTGATGAACTTCCTGTTCAACGTCTGAGCGTATCAACCGACGCTGTTTCGTGCAGTGTCACAGAAACCGGAAAGGCCCGCGAGCAGCGGGCCTTTCTTTATTCCCGAGCGACTCATGAAGGTTTGCGGGAAGCGCTCGCCGACAATTTTTTCGTCATTTCCTTCGTCGCCGCCGCCGCGCAGATCGCCTGTGCTGCAGGACGCATCGAACCGTCGCCCCATGCTTTGCGCGCCGATTTTTCGCATGATGTGTCGCGCGCCTTCTTCCACTTTGCGATCCGCACATCGAGCGCCTTCTTGCGCTGTGGCTGCTGATTCACCTGCTTGTCGACAACCTGCTGCAATTCTCGCTCGGCGACGAGTTGATCGCGCCACGCACAGAAATTCATGCTTGTCTGATTCGAATCGCAGTCGCTGAGCAGCGCGTCGACCTCGCTCGCCGGCAAACCGCTGCGTGCCGCTATCTCATCGGCCGGCGTCTGGCCGGCAAACACACTCACCGACGCCAGCACGAACAACCCGATCATGGCCCTTCTCACTGCGCCCCCTGCTGTGGCTGGAACGGCGCCGATTCGAGCCGACGCCGGTTAAGAAGGCCGGTCGAACGAACAGGTGCCAGGCGGCGCCCATTCGCGTCTCGCGGATGAATCCAGACACGCTGATTCATGTGCGACACCACGCCAGCGTCGTTGCTCTGATTCGCGGAACGGAGCGCGGCCAGTGCGCCAGTGTTACCGGCATTGTAGGTATAGCTGACGAGTTCGTCGAATTGCAACTGCGTCAATTGCCGAGTCGGGACATGGCGTCGCACGGCGGCCTCCGCCCGGCCGACACGGACCGCGAGTTGCGCATTCACTTGCACCGGCGTAACCGGCCTCCGCAGTTCTTCCTGGGTGCACGGCCCGGTATGAGCAAGCGTCCCGACGCCATAGGTACAGTTGTTCGCCTGATCGTTGTAGTACGCCATGACCGCGCTTTCCCGCAGACGCAGTTCAGCCCAACCCGCTTCACTCAACCGCATGTTCTCATTCGCCATCTGCCACCCTCCCGGCACGACCGCTGATCGCGCGTCGATTTCATCATTCACTTCGGTTGTCGAAGGGATCAATGTATGAAGTTGCCGTCGTCGATGAAATCAGACGAGTTCGATTTTTGCGACTCCAAATTTCAACGCCGCGCCCTATTGCCGACCGCCCTGGGTTGCCACGGGTAAGTGCATCCGTTTACCTCGACAAAACAAATGGCCCGACCGGCTAACGCCGATCGGGCCACGTTCATGACAGGCGGCTCACCGCCATGCCGTCACATCACTCCATCACGTCGCCGACACCCGCCGCCCCGCGCTCGCCTGCGCATCGCGGCCGCGCTTGTTCAGCCACGACGCAAACAGCACGATCAACGCCAGCACGGCAGTCGCACCGACTTCCATCCGGTGATCCTCGCTGACGAACATCACGGTCAGCGTGCCGCAGATGAACAGGATCACGGCCCACGTGAGCCACGGGAACAGCCACATCCGCAGCGTCAGGTCGGCGCCGCTCGATTCGAGCGTCTTGCGCATCCGCAGTTGCGAGATCGCGATCACGAGATACACGAGCAGCGCGATCGCGCCCGACGTCGCGAGCAGGAAGCCGAACACCTGCTCCGGCATCAGGTAGTTCGCGATCACGGTCACGAAGCCGAATGCCGTCGACGCGAGCACGGCCGCACGCGGCGTGCCGGTCGAATCGGTGCGATGCAGGAACGCAGGCGCGTCCTTGCGCTTCGACAGCGAGAACAGCATCCGCGACGCCGTGTACAGCGCCGAATTCAGGCAGCTCGCGACCGATACGAGCACGATTACGTCGATGATCGCCTTCGCGTTCGGGATGCCGATCAGCTCCATCGCGCGCTGATACGAGCCGTGCTTCGGCAGCAGCGGGTCGTTCCACGGCACGATGGCCGCGACGACGAGAATCGAACCGAGATAGAACAGCGTGATGCGCCAGATCACCGAGTTGGTCGCGCGCACGATCTGGCGCTGCGGGTTGTCCGATTCGGCGGCCGCGATCGTCACGATCTCGGTGCCGAGGAACGAGAACATCGTCGTCAGCATCGCCGCCAGCACCGCACCGGCGCCGTTCGGCATGAAGCCCTGATGCGCGAACAGGTTCGACACGCCCGATACGGCCGGCGCCGGTATGATCCCGACGATCGCCGCGCCGCCGATGCACAGGAACACGACGATCGCGACGACCTTGATCAGCGCAAACCAGAATTCGAATTCGCCGTAGTTCTTGACGGAAAAGAGGTTGGTGACGGTGAGCAGCAGAGTGATGCCGAGCGCAAAGATCCAGGTCGCGATGCCCGGGAACCATGCATTGAGGATGGTTGCCGCAGCCGTTGCCTCGATCGGGATCACGAGCACCCAGAACCACCAGTACAGCCAGCCGATCGAGAAGCCGGCCCAGTGGCCGATCGCGCGATCGGCATAGGTCGAGAACGAGCCGCTGTCCGGATGCGCGACGGCCATCTCGCCGAGCATGCGCATCACCAGGACGACCAGCACGCCCGCGATCGCGTACGCGAGTATCGACGCCGGACCGGCTTCCGCGATCGCGTGGCCGGAGCCGACGAACAAACCGGCGCCGATGACGCCGGCAATCGACATCATCGTCACGTGACGCTGCTTCAGGCCCGTGCCGAGGCCTGTGTTGCTTCCACTCATCTGTCTCTCTCCAAAAAACGGTTCCGGTACGACCGGGTGTCGCGTGAAGGCGGCGCGGGGAGTTGTCGTTCTTGAATCCGGCTGCGACCGCGCGTGCGTCGCACGCGGGCATGGGGCCGGATGGGGCCGTTCGGGTCGGTACGCCGCGCAGTCTGCGAAGCTGCGTGGGCGATGCGGCGCACGAGGCGCCGGCGCATCGCGTGCGCCCGTTCCGTCGGCTTTCGTCAGCCGCCTTCGAAGCGAAGGAGTGTAAGCATCAAACGGTTCTTCACTAAGAACCAATTGAAGAATTTCGATGGAACCACTTGTTGCATCGATGCGAACCGATGCAACAAGTGGTCGGGGCGGCGCGGCTTGCGCACCGTCAGGGGGCTTCCGTCAAAGGCAATCCGGCAGCGTCGCGCTCCGGACGCTCAGCTCCCGCCGCGCGCGGCTTCGTCCCGCCATTTGGCCGGCACGATCGCGTGCCATTCTCGCAGAAGCAGGTTTTTCACGGCGTCGGGATGCGCGGCCGACAGGCGCACCAGCACGATCGGCCAGCCTGTGTAGTGATCAGTCACGTAATACACATCGGGCTCCGATTCGATCAGCCACGCGCGCTCGTCGGGGCCGACGCCCTTCACCACGAGCGTGTCGCCGTCCTCGCGCAGCCGCGCGAGCAGCCTGCCCTTCACCTTGAGCGCGGGCGTGCCGTACGACGTGCCTTCCTCGACGCCGCGCCACGCCAGCGCGATCTGCCGGACTTCGTCGAATGTCACGATGCCTCCCCGACCGTTGGTCGACGGTTGACGGTCCGGCCACCCTATCGGAAATCGCGCGGCGCGCCCAGCGGCGTGCGCCTATCCGCCGGTCGCTCGCGCGGCCACCGGCGCGCGTCCGGTGGTCGCGACGATGGCGAACGCGATCGCATTCGCGACGGCGCTCGCGAGGATCGGCACGAGATAGCCGCCCCCCGCGTCGTAGATGAAGCCGGCGGCAGCCGGCCCGATCAGCGTGCCGAACGCGACGCTCGTGTACAGGATGCCGATGATCGCGCTCACGTTGCGGCCGCCGAAATAGTCCATCACGACCGCCGGCAGCACGGCGACCCAGCCGCCGTAGAACACGCCGAACACGAGTGCGAACGCGGCAAGCGTCTCAACGGTGCCGGCGCCCGCCCACGCAACGAGCGCGACGGCCATGCCCGCGAACATCGCGAGCAGCGATGCGCGGCGGCCGAAGCGGTCGGCGAGGCCGCCGAGGAAAAAGCGGCCGGCCGTGCTGCCGACGCCGATCGCACCGAGCAGCAGCACGGCCGTCGACGGCGCGATGCCATGATCGAGCGCGTACGGTACGAGGTGGACGAACGGGACGAATACACCGAACGAGCATACGAGACAGGCGGCGTAGAGGCTCGCGAACGGCCGCGACGTGACGGCCTCGCGCACCGTCGCGCCGGCGTGCACGGACGTGGCAGCCTTGCCGGCTACGGAAGCGCCGGCCTTCCGGCCGCCATCGCCGGCCGCATCGCCATCCGGCAACAACCCGCGGCCGCGCGGATCGTTCTCGATCAGCAGCGACATGCCTGCCCCCAGGACCACCGCGAGCACTGCCAGCGTGAAATAAGCACCGCGCCAGCCGACATGCGCGATCAGCGCGGACGCGAGCGGCGGCATCACGAGCGTGCCGACGCCGATCCCCGCGACCGCGAGTCCCGACGCGAAGCCGCGCCGCCGCACGAACCAGCGCTGCACGGCCCCGACAGCCGGCACGTACGCGCAGCCGACGCCGAGACCGACACCGAGCCCGTACGCGACATAGACCTGCAGCAGCGTGCGCGCGGCGCCGGCGGCCGCGAGCCCGGCACCCGTCAGCAGCATCCCGGCGACGGCGAGCCGCCGCGAGCCGAAGCGATCGGCAAGCGGCCCGCTGACGATGCCGAAGCCGAAATACAGGAAGCCGGCGAGCGAGAACACGAGCGAGATCTGCCCGCGCGATGCGGCGAAATCGCGCTGCAGCGACTCGACGAACGCGCTGAACGTATACGCGCTGCCGAACCCGACGAACGTGACGGCGAACGCGGCCGCAACCACGTACCAGCCGTAGAAAAGGCGCGACGCGCCCGGACGGTTCATGACGATGCTCCTCTCAGGTCCCTCCGGACGCCGCGCGGCGTCCGGATTGCCTCATGGATATAGTTGAACTATGTTGATCGCATCGGCCGCCGCGAGGCAGCCCTGAAGAATGCGATCCGATGTGACAACGGTACTCGCGCGTACGCGTCGTCTCAAACGATATTTCGTCGGCCTTTCGCTTTAGAGAAACTGAATGAATCGTTCCCGCCTGCCGCCACTCAACGCGCTGCGTGCATTCGAAGCGGCCGCCCGCCACCTGTCGGTGAAGTCGGCGGCCGAGGAGCTGTCGGTCACGCCCGGCGCGGTGAGCCAGATGATCCGCACGCTCGAGACGCATCTCGGCGTGCAGCTGTTCGAGCGCGTCAACCGCGGCATCCTGCTGACGGCCGCCGGCCGCGACTACCTGCCGCCGGTGCGCAATGCGTTCCGGCAGATCGCCGATGCGTCGCAGCGCGTGTCGTGTGCCGCCGACAGCGGCGTGCTGACCGTGAGCGTCACGCCGTTCTTCGCGTCCGCGTGGCTCGTGCCGCGCCTCGCGCAGTTCCGGCACGCGTGCCCGGACGTCGACCTGCAGATCGTCACGAGCCATGCCCTCGCGGATTTCTCGCGCGACGGCGTCGACGTCGCGATCCGTCACGGCCTCGGGCGCTACATCGGGCTGTGCAGCGAACGCCTGCTGACGGTGGAAATCGTCGCGCTCGCGTCGCCCGAACTCGTCGCGCGGCTCGGCATGCCGACGACGCCGGCCGATCTCGTCGGCTGGCCGCACCTGCACGACGCCGAGCGCAAGGGCTGGCACATCTGGTTCGGTGCGCAGCGGATCGACGATTTCGGCCCGCCGCGCGGCCCCGCGTTCGACGACTCGGGCCTGTTGCTGCAGGCGATCGTCGCCGGCCAGGGTGCCGGGCTGCTGCCGGCCGCGATGGTGCGCGGCGAGCTCGAAAGCGGCCGGCTCGTGCAGCTCGCCGACGTCGCGTGGCTCGACGATTTCGCGTACTACCTCGTCTATCCGCCGCATCATGCGGAACGGCCGAAGGTCGCCGCGTTCCGCCGGTGGATTCTCGACGCCGCGCAGGCCGACGGCGCGGCGTCGATGTCCGGCGCGACGTAACGTCGCTTCACCGCGAGGCACCGGCGCCCCCCTTGGCCGATCGGCTAACATGCGGCGCGGGCCATCGGCCCGACATCGATAACAACAGACCGAGAGAGACCATGACTGCCCTGCTCCGCCGCGCGACGCACGTCGCGACGCTGTCGATCGCGCTCTTCGTCGCGTGCGCCGCCCTGCCTCCTTCCGCGCATGCGTACCGTACGCCGCCCGGCTACGGCAACGAAGCCGATCTCGACCGTCACGACACATATCGCAACCGCGACGGCGAAACCGTGCATGCGCCCGCACATTCGAAATCGGGCCGCGTGCCCGACGGCGCGAGCGCGCGCTGCCGCGACGGCACGTACAGCTTCAGCCGCCATCGGCGCGGCACGTGCTCGGGGCACGGCGGCGTGGCCGCATGGCTGTGAACGCCGCGCGCCCGAATGCCTGCGTCGTGCCAGCGACACCCGGCGGCGAAGTACAATAGCCGCTCGCGCCGCCGCCACACGGCGACGCCGCCGCGCCTCGCGCGGCACGCTCCGTACCGAATCACCCGACGCCGCCATGCCAGCGCGCTGCGCGGCCGTCTCAACTTCTGACTTTCACACCCAAATGGCCCAATACGTTTTCACGATGAACCGGGTCGGCAAGATCGTGCCGCCCAAGCGCCAGATCCTGAAGGACATCTCGCTGTCGTTCTTTCCCGGCGCGAAGATCGGCGTGCTCGGCCTGAACGGCTCGGGCAAGTCGACGCTGATCCGCATCATGGCGGGCGTCGACAAGGACATCGAAGGCGAAGCGACGCCGATGCCGAACCTGAACATCGGCTACCTGCCGCAGGAGCCGCAGCTCGACCCGACGAAGACGGTGCGCGAAGCCGTCGAGGAAGGCCTCGGCGACCTGTTCCAGGCCAACAAGAAGCTTGAAGAAATCTACGCGGCGTATGCCGAGCCGGACGCCGACTTCGACGCGCTCGCGGCCGAACAGGCGAAGTACGAGGCGATCCTCGCGTCGAGCGACGGCGGCAGCCCCGAGCAGCAGCTCGAAGTGGCCGCCGACGCGCTGCGCCTGCCGGCGTGGGACGCGAAGATCGAGCACCTGTCGGGCGGTGAAAAGCGCCGCGTCGCACTGTGCAAGCTGCTGCTCGAAAAGCCCGACATGCTGCTGCTCGACGAACCGACCAACCACCTCGACGCCGAATCGGTCGACTGGCTCGAACAGTTCCTGGTGCGCTTCCCGGGCACCGTCGTCGCCGTCACGCACGATCGCTACTTCCTCGACAACGCGGCCGAGTGGATTCTCGAACTCGACCGCGGCCACGGCATTCCGTGGAAGGGCAACTACAGCAGCTGGCTCGACCAGAAGGAAGAGCGCCTGAAGCAGGAAGAGGCGTCGGAGTCGGCGCGCCAGAAGGCGATCAAGAAGGAACTGGAGTGGGTGCGCCAGAACCCGAAGGGCCGCCAGGCGAAGTCGAAGGCGCGTATCGCGCGCTTCGAGGAGCTGAACAGCCAGGAATACCAGAAGCGCAACGAAACGCAGGAAATCTTCATTCCGGTCGGCGACCGCCTCGGCAATGAAGTGATCGAGTTCAAGAACGTCAGCAAGGCGTTCGGCGACCGCCTGCTGATCGACAACCTGAACCTGAAGATCCCGGCCGGCGCGATCGTCGGCATCATCGGCCCGAACGGCGCCGGCAAGTCGACGCTGTTCCGGATGCTGACGGGCAAGGAGCAGCCGGATTCGGGCGAGGTCGTGATGGGCCCGACGGTGAAGCTCGCGTACGTCGACCAGAGCCGCGATGCGCTCGACGGCTCGAAGACGGTGTTCGAGGAAATCTCGGGCGGCGCCGACGTGCTGACGGTCGGCAAGTACGAGACGCCGTCGCGCGCGTACATCGGCCGCTTCAACTTCAAGGGCGGCGACCAGCAGAAGATCGTCGGCAACCTGTCCGGCGGCGAACGCGGCCGCCTGCACCTCGCGAAGACGCTGATCTCGGGCGGCAACGTGCTGCTGCTCGACGAACCGTCGAACGACCTCGACGTCGAAACGCTGCGCGCGCTGGAAGACGCGCTGCTCGAATTCGCGGGCTCGGTGATGGTGATCTCGCACGATCGCTGGTTCCTCGACCGGATCGCGACGCACATCCTCGCGTTCGAAGGCGATTCGCAAGTCACGTTCTTCGACGGCAACTACCAGGAGTACGAAGCCGACAAGCGCGCGCGCCTCGGCGAGGAAGCCGCGAAGCCGCACCGACTGCGCTACAAGCCGATCAGCCGCTGAGCGGCGCGGCCCGGGCGCCCGGCACTGCGGCAACGCGGGGCCGGATGCCGAAGGTGGCCGCTTCCTTCCGGATCGGCAAAACGAAAAAGCGGGCCCGTGGCCCGCTTTTTTTATCTGCCGGGCGCTCGCCCGCTGCTTGTTACGCGAGCGCGCCCAGCTCGCGCAGCCGCGCCTCGGTCGCCGCCGCGTTCGTGTGATGAATGCCGTGCCAGCCGAGCGCCGTCGCGGCCGCGGCGTTCTTCGCGTTGTCGTCGATGAATACGAACTCGTGCGGCGCGATGCCCGGCAGGTGCGGTTCGATCCGCGCATGCATCTCGCGGTAGATCGCCGGATCGGGTTTCACGAGCTTCACGCGGCCCGACACGACGATATCCCTGAATCGCCGCAGGACCGGGAAGTTGTCCCACGCATACGGAAACGTCTGCGCGGACCAGTTCGTCAGCCCGAACAGCGGCATCCCCTGCGCGTCGAGGCGGTCGACGAGCGCGGCGCCTTCGTCGAGCACGCCGCCGATCATCTCGTGCCAGCGCGCATAGAACGCGCGGATCAGCGCGTCGTGCTCCGGAAACTTCGCGACGAGTTCGGCCGTGCCTTCCTCGATCGTCTGCCCGCCGTCCTGGCGAATCACCCAGTCCATCGCGCAGACATGCGTGAGGAACCAGCGACGCTCGGCCTCGTCGGGAATCAGTTGCCGGTAAAGGTAGTCGGGGCTCCAGTCGATCAGCACGCCGCCGAAATCGAACACCACGGCCTTGATCGTCATGCGAACTCCGCACCGAGCACGTCGGCGAGCGGGCGCGGCGTGACCGCGTTGCCCGACAGCGAATTGTTTGCCCAGATGAAGTGGTGATGCGCGACGATCTGCGCGGCCGACAGGTGCGCGCGCTCGTTCGTCGTGTGCAGGTCGGACACGACGGTCGTCCGGTAGCCGAGCAGCGCCGCGCGGCGCGCGGCCGAATCGACGCAGAACTCGGTCGCATAGCCGCAGATCAGCACCGAACGGATGCCATGGCGGTCGAGCTGCGCCGCGAGCGGCGTGTCGTGGAACGAGTCGCTCATCTGCTTGCGCACGCGCCAGTCGTCGCTCCCGACGACCAGCCCCGCATGCAGTTCCCAGCCCGGCGTGCCGGGCACGACGTCGTCGTCCGCATCGCCGTCGTGCTGCACGAAGCACACGGGCGCGTTCGCCGCGCGTGCCGCCGCCGTCAACCGGTTGATGCCCGACATCACATCGTCGAGCCGGTACGCGGGCTGCGCCCGCTGCACCAGCCCGCGCTGCATGTCGACCACGATCACTGCGGTGTCCGCCATTTGTTGCCCTCGCTGCTGTGGTTCGGCCGCCGCCCGGCCGGAATCGCCCGTCGCGTCAGATCGGCTGCGTGCGCGCGTCGAGCCACGCCTTCGCAGCGCCGCTCAGGTGCCGGCCGACGCGCTCGCGCACCGTCGCGTGATACGTGTTCAGCCACGCGCGCTCTTCGTCGTGCAGCATCTCGATCAGCACGCAGCGCGTGTCGATCGGGCACAGCGTCAGCGTCTCGAACGCGAGGAAATCGCCGAACTCGGTCTTCCCGGCCGCGCGGTTCACGACCAGGTTCTCGATCCGGATGCCCCACTGGCCGGGCCGGTACACACCCGGCTCGATCGACGTGATCATTCCCTCTTCCATCGCCGTGTACGGCTCGGCCGGCGCGTAGTGCGAGATGACCTGCGGGCCCTCGTGCACGTTCAGGAAATAGCCGACGCCATGCCCCGTGCCGTGGCCGTAGTCGAGCCCGGCCGCCCACATCGGCGCACGCGCGATCGCGTCGAGCATCGGCGAGCGGATGCCGCGCGGGAAGCGTGCGCGCGACAGCGCCATCATCGATTTCAGTACGATCGTGAAATCGCGCCGCTGCAGGTCGCTGACGGTGCCGATCGGCACGACGCGCGTGATGTCGGTCGTGCCCGTCACGTACTGGCCGCCCGAATCGATCAACAGCAGGCCGTCGCCGGCGATCGTCGCGTGCGACTCGGGCGTTGCGTGGTAATGCGGCATCGCGCCGTTCGCGTTGAAGCCGGCGATCGTCGCGAAGCTCGGCGACACATAACCGGGGCGCCGTGCGCGCGCGGCCGTGAGTTTCTCCTCGATCGTCAGCTCGGTGATCGTCTCGCGGTTCACGGCCTGCTCGAACCAGGCGAAGAATTCCGCGAGCGCGGCGCCGTCGTGCTCCATCGTCACGCGCACGTGCTCGATCTCGGCGGACGTCTTGCGCGACTTCGCGAACGTCGACGGATTCACGGCCTCGACGAGCTTCACGCCGGCCGGCACGGCCTCGAGCGTGCCGAACGTCACGCGGCGCGGGTCGACCAGCAGCGTCGCGCCGTCGGGCAGCGCCGCGAGCGATGCGCGCGCGGCATCGTAGGCACGGACGTCGACGCCGTCCTGCGCGAGCGACGCGGCCAGCGCCGGCGGCACCTTGCCGTCGGCGACGAACAGCGTCGCGCGATCGGCGCCGATCATTGCGTGTGCAACGAACACGGGATTGAAGTTGACGTCGGCGCCGCGCAGGTTGAACAGCCAGGCCAGATCGTCGAGCGTCGACACGAAATGCCACTGCGCGCCCTGCGCGTGCATCGCGCGGCGCACTTCGGCCAGCTTGCTCGCGCGCGTCGTATCGGCCTGCGGCGCCGCGTGCTCGAACACCGCGTCGCCGGGCAGCCCCGGCCGCTCGGGCCAGATCGCGTCGAGCAGGTCGAGATCGGTGCGCAGCGCGATGCCGCGCGCGCTCAGCGCGGCCGTCAGCCCGCGCGCGGCCGCGACGCCGAGCACGGCGCCGTCGACGCCGACCGTCGCGCCCGCCGCCACGTTCTGCGCGAGCCAGTCGACGTGCGGCGCGCTTTGCTGCCCGCCCGTCATCTTCATCAACTGCACGCCCGTGCCGGCCAGTTCGGCGTCGGCCTGCACCCAGTAGCGGCTGTCGACCCACAGCCCCGCGAAATCCGCGGTCACGACCAGCGTGCCGACCGAGCCCGTGAAGCCGGACAGCCAGCGGCGGGCCTGCCAGCGCTCGGGCAGGTATTCGGACAGATGGGGATCGGCGGACGGCACGAGATAGGCGGCCAGGTCCTCGCGGGCCATGGCGCCGCGCAGCAGCGCGAGACGGGCCGGCACCGACGAGACTTCGGGAAGACGGGCATTCATGATTTCACCTGAGAGCATTCAGCGACGGGCCGACAGCGCGACCGTCACGGCTACGGCAAGGAACGCGACGCCGGTGCAGACCGGCCATTCGAGCGTCTCGCCATCGTAAAACAGTCCAGAGAGATTGCCGGCCATGCGGGCGGCAGCCGCGCCCACGATGCCGACGAGCACCGCGATCCACCACGCCGGCCGGCCCGTGCGCCGCATCGGATGCAGCCATCGGCCGAACAGCCCGACGGCCGCTCCCAGGACAAGGATTCCAAACCAGTTCATTCGACGCCTTCTATAAATTCGGATTCGTCCAATAGGCGTGAACGTTGCCAGCGGCTAGCATCGATTCATCCATCGAACCCGAGACCAGCCGGGCGCCGCGAACATTCGAGTGTAGGGGCCGACTCGACGTTATGGCAAGCGCGCACCGGCTGCCGTATTGAAGAAACTCTCATGCGAATCGCTCTGATCGATCCGGAGGCGCGTCATGCCGCACTCCTGAACCGCCTGCTCTTTGCGGGCGGTCATGTGTGCCACGCGTTTTCGTCCAGCACGGCGTTCTTCGAATGGCTCGCCACCGACACCTGCGACATGCTGATCACCGGCAACTGGGCCGGCGACCAGCCAGCCGAGGAAGTCATACCGCGCGCGCAGGCGATCCTGCCCGGGCTGCCGGCCATCGCCGTGATGCAGTTGCCGCGCGAAAGCGAAATCGTATCGTGCCTGCACGCGGGCGCCGACGATTGCCTCGTGCGTCCCGTGAGCGGGCCCGAGCTGCTTGCGCGCGTCAACGCGCTGAGCCGACGCGCCGGCGTGCGCCGGCCGCCGACCCGCTCGCGCGAAATGTATGGCGAATACGCTTTCGACGCCACGCACTGCCTTGTGCGCTTCGGCGACGCAATCGTTTCACTCACGCCCAAGGAGTTCCGCTTCGCGCAGTTGCTGTTCGCGAACCTGTCGCGGCCGGTGTCGCGTGCCCATATCCTCGAAACGGTGTGGGCACGCCGCCGCGACATGAAGTCGCGCACGCTCGATACGCACGCGTCCCGGCTGCGCAGCAAGTTGCAACTGCTTCCGGAGCACGGCTACCGCCTGCTGCCGCTCTACGGCTACGGCTATCAGCTCGACCGCGTGCCGATCGAGCCCCCGAATTCCCGGCCACGCCACGCCGATGCCCGGTATGCGGCGAGTGAGGAAATCGCCGAAACGCTATAATATGGGGCTAAACGATAGCCCTCGATATGCAACTCCTCACGATCGGAATCAATCACCACACTGCGCCTGTCGCCCTGCGCGAACGCGTGGCGTTTCCGCTCGAGCAGATCAAGCCGGCTCTCGTCACGTTCAAGAACGTGCTCCTCGGGCCCCAGGCGCCCAATACGCCCGAAGCGGCGATCCTCTCCACCTGCAACCGCACCGAACTGTATTGCGCGACCGACGATCGCGCGGCACGTGAAGGCGCGGTCCGCTGGCTGTCGGAGTATCACCGGATTCCGGTCGACGAACTCGCGCCGCACGTGTATGCGCTGCCGCAGTCGGAAGCGGTCCGTCATGCATTCCGCGTGGCATCCGGCCTCGATTCGATGGTGCTCGGCGAAACGCAGATTCTGGGCCAGATGAAGGACGCCGTACGCACCGCGACGGAAGCCGGCGCGCTCGGCACCTATCTGAACCAGCTGTTCCAGCGCACGTTCGCGGTGGCGAAGGAAGTACGCGGCACGACCGAGATCGGCACGCAGTCGGTGTCGATGGCCGCCGCCGCGGTTCGCCTCGCACAACGGATCTTCGAAAAGGTGTCGGATCAGCGCGTGCTGTTCATCGGCGCCGGCGAGATGATCGAGCTGTGCGCGACGCACTTCGCCGCGCAAGGCCCGCGCGAACTCGTCGTCGCGAACCGTACGGCCGAACGCGGCCAGCGGCTCGCCGAACGCTTCAACGGCCGCGCAATGCCGCTGTCGGACCTGCCGGCCCGCATGCAGGAATTCGACATCATCGTGTCGTGCACGGCGTCGACGCTGCCGATCATCGGCCTCGGCGCAGTCGAGCGCGCGGTGAAGGCGCGCCGCCACCGGCCGATCTTCATGGTCGACCTCGCGGTGCCGCGCGACATCGAGCCCGAAGTCGGCAAATTGAAGGACGTGTTCCTCTACACCGTCGACGATCTCGGCGCGATCGTGCGCGAAGGCAACGCATCGCGCCAGGCGGCGGTCGCGCAGGCTGAAGCGATCATCGAGACGCGCGTGCAGAATTTCATGCAATGGCTCGATACACGCAGCGTCGTGCCGGTGATCCGTCACATGCATACGCAGGCCGACGCGCTGCGCCGGGCGGAAGTCGACAAGGCGCAGAAGCTGCTCGCGCGCGGCGACGATCCGGCCGCCGTGCTCGAAGCGCTGTCGCAGGCGCTGACCAACAAGCTGATCCACGGCCCGACGAGCGCGCTCAACCGCGTGAACGGCGCCGATCGCGATTCGCTGATCGACCTGATGCGCGGCTTCTACCAGCACGCGCCGCGCTCGAACGACCAGTCCGGCCACTAGCGCCGGCCGGTCGCCCTGCCGCCGGCCGCGAGCCGGCCTATCCTTTCCGAATACCCTTGCCCGGGAGCGCCGCTCCACACCATGAAGACGAGCATGCAACGCAAGCTCGACCAGCTGTCCACACGGCTGGCCGAACTGAACGACCTGCTGAGCCGCGAGAACGTCACGGCCGATCTCGACCAGTACCGCAAACTGACGCGCGAACATGCGGAACTCGGCCCGGTCGTCGAGCAGTACGCGCTGTGGCGCCAGTCGCGCAGCGACGAAACAGCCGCGCAGGAGCTGCTCGCCGATCCTTCGATGCGCGATTTCGCCGAGGACGAGATCCGCAGCGCGCGCGAGAGCATGACCCGCCTCGAGGTCGAGCTGCAGAAAATGCTGCTGCCGAAGGATCCGAACGACGATCGCAACATCTTCCTCGAAATCCGCGCGGGCACGGGCGGCGACGAATCGGCGCTGTTCGCGGGCGACCTGCTGCGCATGTACCTGCGCTTCGCGGAACGTCATCGCTGGCAGGTAGAAATGATGTCGGAGAGCGCGTCGGATCTCGGCGGCTACAAGGAAGTGATCGTGCGGATCGCGGGCCAGGGCGCGTATTCGCGCCTGAAGTTCGAATCGGGCGGCCATCGGGTGCAGCGCGTGCCGGCGACCGAGACGCAGGGGCGCATCCATACGTCCGCGTGCACGGTCGCGGTGATGCCGGAAGCCGACGAGATCGGCGAGGTCGAGATCAATCCGGCCGATCTGCGGATCGATACGTTCCGCGCATCCGGCGCGGGCGGCCAGCACATCAACAAGACCGATTCGGCGGTGCGCGTCACGCACATCCCGACCGGGATCGTCGTCGAGTGCCAGGACGACCGTTCGCAGCACAAGAACAAGGATCGCGCGCTGAAGGTGCTCGCCGCGCGCATCAAGGACAAGCAGTATCACGAGCAGCACGCGAAGGAAGCGGCGACGCGCAAGAGCCTGATCGGCTCCGGCGACCGCTCGGAGCGGATCCGCACGTACAACTTCCCGCAGGGCCGGATGACCGATCACCGGATCAACCTGACGCTGTACCGGCTCGAGGCGATCATGGACGGCGATCTCGACGAACTGATCGGCGTGCTCGTCAGCGAGCACCAGGCCGAACTGCTTGCGTCGCTCGGCGACGCCGACTGAGGCCGCGATGCCCGACACTACCGCCGACGAACTGCTGCGTGCGTCGCCGCTCGACGCGGTCGATGCGCGCGTGCTGCTCGCGCACGCGCTCGGCTGGACCCGCACGCAACTGATCACGCGCGGCGACGCGCCGCTCGACGCTGCCGCGGTCGAACGCTATCGCGCGCTCGAAGCGCGCCGCATGGCCGGCGAGCCGGTCGCGCAACTCGTCGGGATGCGCGAATTCTTCGGCCGGCCGTTCGACGTGACGCCCGACGTGCTGATCCCGCGCCCCGAAACCGAACTGCTTGTCGAAGCCGCGCTCGATGCGATCGACGGGCTGCCGCATCCGGCCGTGCTCGATCTCGGCACCGGCAGCGGCGCGATCGCCGTGTCGATCGCCGCCGAGCGTCCCGATGCACGCGTGTGGGCGCTCGATCGTTCGCCGGCCGCGCTCGCGGTCGCGCAACGCAACGCCGGCAAGCTGCTCGACGCGCACCGCCCCGGCGGCCCGCTGCACTGGTTGCAGAGCGACTGGTACGCGGCGCTCGATCCGGCGTTCGTATTCGACACGATCGTCAGCAACCCGCCGTACATCGCGCAACACGATCCGCATCTCGCGCAGGGCGACCTGCGTTTCGAGCCGCGCGGTGCGCTTACCGACGACGCCGACGGCCTCAGCGCGATCCGCACGATCGTCGCGGGCGCCGGCGCCTACCTGAAACCGGGCGGCACGCTGTGGATCGAGCACGGCTACGACCAGGCCGAAGCCGTCCGCGCGGTGCTGTCGTCGCACGGCTTCGTCGCGGTCGAATCGCTCGCCGATCTGGCTGCAATCGAACGCACGACCGGCGGCCGCCTGCCGGGCTGATGCCCGGCCCGCCCGGTTGAAATCCGCTATCATTTCGATCTAACGCCCCGCAAACGCAAGGTCAGTCATGGACACCCAACAACGTATCAAGCAAATCGTCGACGAAAACCAGGTCGTGCTCTTCATGAAGGGCAACGCGCAATTCCCGATGTGCGGCTTCTCGGGCCGCGCCGTGCAGGTACTGAAGGCCTGCGGCGTCGACCAGTTCAAGACGGTCAACGTGCTCGAGGACGACGAAATCCGCCAGGGCATCAAGGAATTCTCGAACTGGCCCACCATCCCGCAGCTCTACGTGAAGGGCGAATTCGTCGGCGGCTCGGACATCATGATGGAGATGTACCAGTCGGGCGAGCTGCAGCAACTGTTCGCCGCCGCTTAACACGCCCGACCCGCGCCCCACCCTTTCAATGGCATCTCCCAGCGCGCCGCCACGCCGGCTGATCGTCGCGATCACCGGCGCCACCGGCGCCATCTACGGCGTGCGGCTGCTCGATCTGCTGCGCGCCGCCGGCGGCGTCGAAACGCACCTGCTGATTTCGAACGCCGGCTGGCTCAACATCCAGCACGAACTGAAGCTGCCGAAGGCGGATGTCGAAAGCCGCGCGGACATCGTGCACTCGGTGCGCGACGTCGGCGCGACGATCGCATCGGGCTCGTTCGCGACCGACGGAATGGTGATCGCACCATGCTCGATGAAGACGCTCGCAAGCGTCGCGCACGGGCTGTCCGACAACCTGATCACGCGCGCGGCCGACGTCACGCTGAAGGAACGCCGCCGGCTCGTGCTGATGGTGCGCGAAACGCCGTTCAACCTCGCGCATCTGCGCAACATGACCGCCGTCACCGAAATGGGCGGCATCGTCTTTCCGCCGTTGCCCGCGTTCTACGCAATGCCGAAGACGATCGAGGAACTCGTCGATCAGACCGTCGCCCGCGTGCTCGACCTGTTCGCGCTCAGCGCACCGCTGACGACGCCGTGGGCCGGCATCCGGCACGCGCAGTAAACCGACCGTCGCGCCCCGTTCTTCTCGCATCTTCGCCGATTCAACCGGTAATTCATCCGTTTTCACGCGTACTGTCACCAACCCGCACCGGGACGCGTTGCATCTAATCGATTATCAACAAACAAGAGTCAATCAAATTCCAGAACGCGGATTTATCAATGCCCGGTGCACGCCTATAGTCACAGGCAAACCCTTTTGCAGGCCACCGCCATGAACCGCTTGCCTTCGCTGTACCTGTCCCACGGCGCGCCGACGCTGCCGATCGACCCGACGCTGCCGTCCGGTGCGTTCACGCACCTCGGCGCCGAACTGCCGCGCCCGCGCGCGGTGCTGATGCTGTCCGCGCACTGGGGCACGCAACAACCGGTCGCGAGCGTCGCCGCGCACCCGGAAACGATCCACGACTTCTACGGCTTTCCGCGCGCGCTGTACGAGCTCCGCTATCCGGCACCCGGCGCCCCCGACGTCGCCGAGCGCGCAGCCGCGCTGCTGAACGCAGCCGGCATCGCGACCGCGACGACCGAGCACGGCCTCGACCACGGCGCGTGGGTGCCGATGCTGCTGATGTTCCCGGAAGCCGACGTGCCCGTCGCGCAGTTGTCGATCCAGCCGCGCGCCGATGCGGCCCACCACTTCGCGCTCGGCCGCGCGCTGCGGCCGCTGCGCGACGAAGGCGTGATGGTGATCGGCTCGGGCCAGATCACGCACAACCTGCGTGCCGCCGATTTCAGCGCGGCGCCCGAGGATGCGGACCCGCGCGTCGCGGAATTCACCGACTGGTTCGAGGCGAAGCTCGCCGCGCGCGACGTCGACGCGCTGCTCGACTACCGCCGGCAGGCGCCGCACGCGGCGCTGATGCACCCGACCGACGAACATCTGCTGCCGGTATTCACCGCGCTCGGCGCGGCGGACGACGACTACCAGCTCGGCATCCAGTCGCTCGGCACCTACCAGCGCGTGCTCGCGATGACGAACTACGTGTTCGCGAGCGCGGCCGCCTGAATTTCGCGAGACAACCGGTGACAACAAACAAAAAACCCGCCCGGGCAATGCCCGGGCGGGTTTTTTTCACTGCTTCCCGCCGCCGCCGAATCCGGCGGCAGGTCACGCGTCAGACACCGACCCCTTCGAGGATCTCGTCGTGCGACTCGCGCTCGTCGAGATACTGGGTCCGGTAGCCGGTACTCACACCCCAGAAGTAGAACACGAGCGAAATCGCAGCGACGATCAGCATGTCCCAGCCGTACGGCAGATAGCCGTGACCGCCGAATTCCTTGCTGCCGATCAGCGACAGCACGGCCATCGTCGGCAGGTACGCAACCAGCCACCATGCGGCCTTCAGGTCGGCACCCCAGCCGGTCCAGCCCGACTTCGCCTGGAAGTAGAAATACACCGGCAGCGCGACGATCATCAGCAGGATGATTTCGCCTGTCAGCGGCCACTTCGCCCAGTACAGGATCAGCGACGCGCAGACGAACGCGAACGGTGCAATCAGCTTCATCAGCGGAATCGACAGCGGGCGCTCGATGTCGGTCGCCGCGCGGCGCAGCGCCATCAGGCTGATCGGGCCGGTCAGGTACGAGATCACCGTCGCAACCGAGATCACTGCCGCGAGCGAGCTCCAGCCGCGGAAGAAGAACAGGAAGATGAACGACACGAGCAGGTTGAACCACATCGCCTGGCGCGGCACGCCGTAGATCGGGTGCACGTTGCCGAACATCTTCGGCATCGTGTTGTTGCGCTCCATCGCGTAGATCATGCGGGTGGTCGTCGCCATGTAGGTCGTGCCGGTGCCGCTCGGGCTGATGAACGCGTCGACGTACAGCAGGATCGCGAGCCAGTTCAGGTTCAGCGCGATCGCGAGTTCCGCGAACGGCGACGAGAAGTTGAAGTGCGACCAGCCCTTCGCGACGTCGGCCGGATTCACCGAGCCGATGTAGGCCATCTGCAGCAACACGTAGATCACGAGCGCGATCAGGATCGACGTGATCACCGCGAACGGCACGCTGCGCGACGGATTGCGCGCTTCGCCCGCGAGGTTCACGGGGCTCTGGAAGCCGTTGAACGCGAACACGATGCCGCTCGTCGCGACCGCGGTCAGCACGGCCGACCAGCCGTACGGCGCAAAGCTCGCATTGGAGGCGGTGCCGAGGTTCTCCGGATGGAAGCTCGTCAGCATCAGGCCGAGGATCGTCAGACCGGGGATCAGGAACTTGAAGATCGTGATCGCGGTGTTCGCACGCGCGAAGGCCTTCACGCCCCAGTAGTTCAGCATGAAGTAGATGACGACCAGCACGGCCGACAACAACAGGCCGGGTACCGTCAACTCGCCGTTCACGAACAGCGCGTGCGCCCACGGATACGGCCACGTGCTCATGTACTGGATCGACGCTTCGGCCTCGATCGGGATCACGGATACGATCGCGATCCAGTTGGCCCATGCGCTGATGAAGCCCACCAGCGAACCGTGCGAATAGCGCGCGTAGCGCACCATGCCGCCCGACTCGGGGAACATCGCGCCCAGCTCGGCGTAAGTCAGTGCAATCGCGAGAATCACGACCGCGCCGATGATCCATGCGCAGATCGCCGCCGGACCGGCAATCTTCGCGGCCTTCCAGGCGCCGAACAGCCAGCCCGAGCCGATAATCGAACCCAGTCCCGTCAGCATCAATGCAAACGGGCCGATGTTCCGTTGAATAGAACTCTTCACATCCTCTCCTGTGTCTCAAAAAGCATGGTCGGCCCGCGGTCCGGGATCGGCTCGGACAGCACCGCGCACGCATTCTTGGGGGGACGAGTCATCCGATCGGGGCAACCCGTCCGCGCGGCGCGTAGTTTAACGGTTGCACCTCAAGCGTGGCGCCAAAATCGATCGGCCCCTACAAAAAATTCGCATCGCTTGCAAGCTTTGTAAACCTGATCTACGCAATAACCCTGAGAGCACGGAAATACGGTTGACCACGCGGGTAATTAGCCGTATAAAGGACTTCGCAGGATTTCAAGTGGCGAGTGAATTGGTTCTTTCGTAGTTCGCCCATCAACGGTACTCCGGTTGGTCCTATTACCCCTTCCTTGATTTTCCGCACCCCATGGGCTTCGGCCCCGTTTTATCTTTTTAGGAACAAGTAACATGGCAACCGGTACCGTCAAGTGGTTCAATGACGCAAAGGGCTTCGGCTTCATTACCCCGGAAGGCGGCGGCGACGATCTGTTCGCGCACTTCTCGGAAATCCGCGTCGAAGGCTTCAAGACGCTGCAAGAAAACCAGAAGGTTGAATTCGAAGTGAAGACGGGCCCGAAGGGTCTGCAAGCTGCGAACATCCGTCCGGTCTAAGCTTGGCGCGATAATTCGTGAAAAAAGCCCCGCTTCGGCGGGGCTTTTTGTTTTTCGGCGCCAGTTCGGCACGGCGGCAATGCAGCCGCCCGCCGTTTAGCCGAAGAGGCGCTGCGCGTGAATGCCGAGCCCCGTCGCGACACTCGCGAGGCGGTCGCCGAATACCGGCTGCGCATCCGGGAACGCGCCCGCGAGCGCGCCCGACAAAAATGCGAGCCCGGTCGAGCCGCCGGTGAAATACAGTGCGCCGACGTCGCGCGGCGCGACACCCGCGAGCCGAACCGTCTCGCGCGCGGCGTCGACGATGCGCGCGGTGTCGTCGCGGCTTGCATCGACGAGACGATCGGAATCGAACGCGATCAGCAAGTCTTCTTCCACGTCGTTCAGGTCGATCATCGTCTCCCCGCCCGCCGCGACGCCGATCTTCGCTTCTTCCGCGCGCGCCATCAGTGCATGCCCGAGCCGCTGCTCGACCACGCTCGTGAGCCGGTCGTATTGCCGCGCATCCTGGTACAGGTGCTTCATCAGCTTCAGCTCGCCGAGCCGCTTCGGCGTGTACACCGTATTGATGAGGTGCCAGGTCGCGAGATCGAAGTAGATCTTGTTCGGCAGTTCGCGCCCTTCCGGGTCAAGCGAACGGTAGCCGAACGCGGGCAGGATCGCTGCCAGCTCGACACGCCGGTCGTAGTCGGTGCCCGCGACGTGCACGCCGTGGTGGGCCAGCACGTCGTCCTTGCGCTCGAGCCGCGCCATCCGCTCGGGCCCGACGCGCACCAGCGAGAAGTCGGACGTGCCGCCGCCGATGTCGGCGACGAGCACGAGGCGTTCGGCCTGCTGGCGCGATTCGTAGTCGAACGCGGCGGCGATCGGCTCGTACTGGAAGTGAACGTCCGCGAAGCCGACCGACCGCGCGGCCGCCTCGAGCTGATCCTGTGCGAGACGGTCGGCGCGCGGATCGTCGTCGACGAAGAACACGGGCCGCCCGAGCACCGCGCGGCCGATCGGCGCGCCCGCGCGCGCTTCGGCCTTGCGCTTCAGGTGCGTCAGGAAACGCGCGATGATTTCCGTGTACGCGATCGCGCTGCCGTCGCCGAGATCGGTCGTCGTTTCCGCGAGCGGCGAGCCGAGGATGCTCTTCATCGAACGCATCAGCCGGCCGTCGAAACCGTCGATATAGGAGGCCAGCGCCGCGCGACCGTACTCGACCGTCTCCTCGTCGTTGTTGAAGAAGATCGCGGTGGGCAGCGTCAGGTGGTCGCCCTCGACGGGCGCGAGGCGCATGCCGTCACCGTCGGGCAGTGCCACGGCGGAATTGGACGTGCCGAAATCGATCGCGCAGTAAGTCATGGGAAGTTGCCGCAGCAGGGCCGGCGCGAAAACGGAAAGGACGGGCTTTTTAACATGAAGCCCGCGGGATCACAACCGGGGCCGGCCACGGGTGCCGCGGAACGGGCTTCAGCGGGGACGGCGCGCGGCCTGGCGCGCCGCAGGTGCGTGCGGACGGGATGCACGATGCAGCCGCCCGCTTGGCGCGATCAGGCTGCCGCGTCGAAGCTCTTCTTCCATGCGCCCGCATACACGACTTCGCCGATCGCATGGCGCGTGCGCGGCGCCTTCTCGCGATCGCGCAGCACGGGATCGAGCTTGTCGACGTTGCCGTAGTGGCCGAGCGAGATGATCGATACGATCGCGACGTCCGCCGGAATCGCGAATGCGTCGCGGAACGCCTTCGCGTCGAAACCGCTCATCTGGTGCGCGGCGAGGCCCAGCGCGTGCGCCTGCAGCACCAGCGACATCGCGGCGGCGCCTGCATCGTACAGCGCGGTCGGCGCCGGTTCGCCCTTAGGTGAAAGCGTGTGCGCGGTCACCGCGATCAGCACGGGCGCCGGCGCATTCCAGCCCTGGTTGAACGGCACCAGCGTCGCGAATGCGCGCTTGAATGCATCTTCGTCCTGCGTGCGATCGAATACGATGAAGCGCCACGGCTGCGCGTTGTACGCGGACGGCGCCCAGCGCGCGGCTTCGAGCGCCGCGTGCAGATCGCCGGCGCTGACGGGCTCATCCGAATACGCGCGCGGGCTCCACCGGCCCGCGATCAAATCGTGAATCGAAACAGTGGTGGGAGCAGGTTTGACGGACATGCGGTTCCTCGCTGAAATCGATGAAGGGGCGCGAACGCCCGGCGAACCGCAAGCATACCCGCTTGAGCGGTTGCGCGCCCGATCCTCCCGCGCTATGCAAATCACCGTGCCTGCAATGGCCGGCCGCATGCGGCGCGACCGGCCGGGCCACCGTGCTCAGGCCGCCTGCGCGGCTGCGCGCGACGGGCCGCGGTTGATTCGCAGCACGATCAGCGCGCCGACGATGCACAGCCCGCCCGAGATCATCGACGCGATCGTGTAGGTGCCGAGGCTCGCGCGCAGCAGCCCCGCGCCGAGCGCCGCGAACGCCGCGCCGAGCTGGTGGCCGGCGACGATCCAGCCGAACACGACCGGCGCCGCAGCCTTGCCGAACACGTCGGTCGCGAGCCGCACGGTCGGCGGCACGGTCGCGATCCAGTCGAGCCCGTAGAACATCGCGAACAGCGGCAGCCCGAAGAAATCGATGCCGAACGCATGCGGCAGGTAGATCAGCGACAACCCGCGCAGCCCGTAGTACCAGAACAGCAGCACGCGGTTGTCGTAACGGTCGGACAGCCAGCCCGACAGCGTCGTGCCGAACAGGTCGAACACGCCCATCGCCGCGAGCAGCGACGCGCCCTGCACCTCGGTCATCCCGTAGTCGCTGCACATCGCGATCAGGTGCGTGCCGACATAGCCGTTGGTGCTCGCGCCGCAGATGAAAAAGCTGAAGAACAGCAGCCAGAAGTCGCGCGAGCGGCTCGCCATCAGCAGCGTGCGGAACGCGACCGCGAGCGGGTTGTCCTTCGTCGCTTCGGGCGCGGGCGGCGCATCGGCCGGCTCGCCGTACGGGCGCAACTGCACGTCGGCCGGCCGTTCGGGCAGCAGGAACGCGACGAGCGGAATCACGATCGCGGCCGCTACCGCGACGACCAGCACGACCGGCCGCCAGCCGTGGCGCTGCGCGATCGCCGCGAGCATCGGCAGGAACACGAGCTGGCCGGTGGCCGTGCTCGCGGTCAGGATGCCCATGATCAGGCCGCGCCGCGCATGGAACCAGCGCGTGACGAAGGTCGCGGACAGCGTCAGCGCGACGACGCCCGTCGAGCAGCCGACCATCAGGCCCCAGATCACCACCATCTGCCAGCTCTGCGTCATCATCGACGACAGCGCGACGCCCACGCTCATCGTCACGAGCGCGGTGAGGATCGTCGGGCGCAGCCCGAAGCGCTGCATCGCGGCGGCCGCGAACGGCCCCGTCAGCCCGTACAGCGCGATGTTCACGGAGATCGCCAGCGAAATCGCCGCGCGGCTCCAGCCTAGTTCGCGTTCGAGCGGCACCATCAGCACGCTCGGTGTCGCGCGCGTGCCGGCTGCCGCCAGCAGGATCAGGAATACCACCGCCGCCGCGAGCCATCCGTAGTGAAAGCGCCCGCCGATTCGTGTCACTGCCCAGTTCATCTTCATGTTCTCCAGTTGGCGGCTCCGGCGCCATCGCACCCGCTCCGCCCCACCTAGCCAGGCCACCTCCGCCGCACACCGCATCGGCTGACCCGGGCCGATGCTTGGCATTTGTCTGTCGATCCGGCCGGTATTGTTACCGACCGGTCACAAGTGTGTTGCGATCGTAGTTACCAGTCGGTAACATGTCAAGCAATTCATCACGTAGTCGAGGGTCATCATGTCCGGCATCGAAGCCGCCAAACCGCTAGCGCGCCGCACGCGCCGGCCGATCGACGGCGCCACCGCGCACGAGCACCTGCTGCGCGCCGCCGAGGAGCTGTTTTACCGGGAAGGCGTTCGTACCGTCGGCGTCGAGGCGGTCGTCGAGCGTGCGGGCGTCAACAAGATGAGCCTGTACCGCCAGTTCTCGTCGAAGGACGAACTGATCCTTGCGTACCTGGAGCGGATGGACGCGTGCTTCTTCGAGCGTCTCGCGACGAGCGTCGCCAAGCATCCGGGTGAGCCGAAGGCGCAATTGATCCAGTATTTCGTCGATCTTGCCGAGCGCGCGACGCAGAAGGACTATCGCGGCTGCCCGTTCGTCAACGTCGCCGCGGAATTCCCGGATGCGACGCACCCGGCGCGCGAGCGCGTCGCGCAGAACAAGGAACAGCTGATGAAGCGGCTCGTCGCGTTGTGCGAAGGCGCCGGCGCGCGGCAGCCGCAGGCGCTCGCCGATGCGCTCGCACTGGTGATCGAAGGCATCTACGCGGCGAGCCAGACCTACCGGCACGGCGAAACGCCGATCGGCATCGCGCCCGCGCTCGTCACGCAGTTGATCGAGGCCGCGTGCGCATGACGGGCAGCGCACGCCCGAACCCGGCGTGCCCGCTACAATGCGGCCCTCACCGCCCCACCGCCCGACTGGTTTCACGATGACCGACACCCGCCCCGAATCGCATGACGATATCCTCGCCGCCACGCGGCACTGGCTCGCGCGCGCGGTCATCGGGCTCAATCTGTGCCCGTTCGCGAAAAGCGTCTATGTGAAGGAACAGGTGCGCTACGCGATCAGCGAAGCGACGACGCTGGAAGACGCGCTCGCCGAACTCGAAACCGAGTTGCGCGCGCTCGACGCGGCGGACCCGCAGCAGGTCGACACGACGCTCGTGATCTTCCCGCATGCGTTCGCCGATTTCGTCGACTTCAACGACGCGCTGTTCTTCGCCGACCGGCTCGTGCAGCAGTTGCGGCTCGACGGCGTGCTGCAGATCGCGAGCTTCCATCCGCAGTACCGGTTCGAAGGCAGCGACCCCGACGACATCGAGAACTACACGAACCGCGCGCCGTATCCGATCCTGCACCTGCTGCGCGAAGACAGCATCGCGCGCGCGGTCGACGCGTTCCCGGACGCGTCCGCGATCTACGAAAAAAACCAGGAAACGTTGCGCCGCCTCGGCCACGACGGCTGGCGCGAATGGATGCGCCGGCCGGGCGACGACGTCTGATGCGCCGCGCGCTCGCGCCGGCCGCTACGCGGCTCGGTCCGCCCGCGCGTCAGCTTTCGGCCGACTCGACAGCCTCGCCGCCCGCTGCCGCGGCTTCCGGCACGAAGAAGCGCTCGTTCAGTTCGGCGAGCCCGAACATGCCGAGGATTTCGTTCAGCCGCTCGCCGGGCCGCCGGCGCGGCAGGTTCTTGTACTGCGCGATGATCAGCTCGTTCTTCATCGAATGCTCCCAGCCGACCAGCTCGGTCACGCTGACCTGGTAGCCGTGCGCTTCGAGCTGCAGGCAGCGCAGCACGTTGGTGATCTGGCTGCCGAATTCGCGCGTATGCAGCGGATGTCGCCACACCTCGGTCAGCGCGTTCGCGAGCGACTTGCCCTTGTTCCTGCGCAGCACGCCCGCGACTTCCGCCTGGCAGCACGGCACCAGCACGATGTGCTGCGCGCGCTTGGCGAGCGCGAAGCGGATCGCGTCGTCGGTTGCCGTGTCGCACGCGTGCAGCGCGGTGACGACGTCGACCGCTTCGGGCAACTGCGGCGACGTGATCGAATCGGCAACCGACAGGTTCAGGAACGACATGCCGCCGAACCCGAGCCGCGCGGCGAGCTCGGCCGAGCGCGTGACGAGCTCCTCGCGCGTCTCGATCCCGTACACGTGCGACGCGAACGCCGGCGTGCCATGCCCCGGCTGCTGCTTGAAGAACAGGTCGTACAGGATGAAGCCGAGATACGACTTGCCGGCGCCGTGATCGACGAGCGTCACGCTGCCCTTGTCGGCCTGCACGCCGGCCAGCAGCGGTTCGATGAACTGGAACAGGTGATAGACCTGCTTCAGCTTGCGGCGGCTGTCCTGGTTCAGCTTTCCGTCGCGGGTGAGGATGTGCAGTTCCTTCAGCAGCTCGACGGACTGCTCCGGGCGGATTTCGTGGGTCTTGTTGGACATCGTGATGCGGCGCCGGGCCACGGTCGGTCGACCACGGCCCGGCGACGGGAATTCGTGAGGAATGGCGACAGTTTACCGAAAATGCGCGGTCAGGCTCGGGCGCCGAGCCGCCACAGCGACGTGACCTCGGCGCGGCGCGCCGCATGCAGCGGATCGTCGGCGTCGGTCGACTTCGGGTGCGCGGGCCGGATGTCGTCGCGGCCGAGCACGACGAGGCCCGCCTCGTCGATCCATTGCAGCAGTGTGTCGCGCGGCCGCAGGCCGAGATGCTCGGCGAAATCGGACAGGATCAGCCAGCCCTCGCCGCCCGGCTCGAGATGCGCGGCGAGCCCGGCCAGGAAACCGTGCAGCATGCGGCTGTCGGGATCGTACACCGCGTATTCGATCGGCGCGCTCGGCCGGGCCGGCACCCACGGCGGGTTGCAGACCACGAGCGGCGCACGGCCGGCCGGAAACAGGTCGGCCTCGACGACGTCGACGCGATCCGCATGACCGAGCCGCGCGACGTTCTCGCGCGCGCAGGCGAGCGCACGCGGATCCTGGTCGGTCGCGATCACGCGCTCGACGCCGCGCGACGCGAGCACGGCCGCTAGCACGCCGGTGCCGGTGCCGATGTCGAACGCAAGCGACGTCGCCGGCAGCGGCGCGCGCGCGACGAGTTCGACGTATTCGCCGCGCACCGGCGAGAACACGCCGTAGTGCGGATGGATCGACGCGCCGCCGAGCGCCGGGATCGGCACGCCCTTCTTGCGCCATTCATGCGCACCGACGAGGCCGAGCAGTTCGCGCAGCGACACGACCGACGGCGCGCCGCCGGGGCCGTACGCCTCCTCGCATGCGGCGCGCACGTCGGGCGCGCGGCGCAGCGGGATCGTGTAGTCGGCGTCGAGCGGGATCAGCAGCATCCCGAGCGTGCGGGCGCGCTGCGACTGCGCGAGACGATGCAGGTTGAACGCGTCGACGCCGGGTGCGGCGGCTTTTGCCTTCTTCGGCTTGCGCTCGACGCGGCGCGCCATCGCCTGCACGAGCTGGCGCGCATTCTGGAAATCGCCCTGCCAGACGAGCGCGGTGCCCTCGCACGCAAGACGGTAGGCCGCGTCGGCGGTAAGGCGGTCGTCGGCGGGCACGGCACGCTTCGGCGGCTGCACACCGGCTTCGGAGCGCCAGCGCACGGCATGATCGGCGCCGTCGGCGTCGGTCCAGTGGAAAACAGGGAAATCGGTCACGCGAACTCGGTTACGGTTGGCTTCAACAGGCGGCGGCATCGCACCGCGCGGCTCACACCATACCGTGCTTTGCCCGCGCGGCAAAGCACGGGCGGCGGCATACGCCGGACGCCGCCGCGGGCGCGCCGTTCAGCCGCCCCATCCCGGCATCGCGGGCAGGCGCAGCGTACCCGCGTCGTTGAAGTGCACGGTGCCGAGCACGCCGCCGGCGAGCCGGCCGCGCAGCGCATACGGCAGTTCGCCGTTCGCCGCCGCGCCGGGCAGGTTCCACGCCTGCCGCGCGGCGGCGAATGCCGACACGGAAACCGGCACGTCGAGCACGGCCTCGCCGAAACGCGGCACGGTGCCCGAGCGATCGCTGACGCCGCTCGCGAACAGCGTGCCGTTCAGGTCGAGCGCGACCGAGATGCCGTCGTACTCGATCGGCGCATCGTTCGGGTTCTGCACGCGCAGCTTCAGGCTGAAACGCATCTCGAGCCCCTGCCCGACGAGCGGCTCGAGCCCGGCAACCGTCACGCGCACGGGGTCGCGCGTCAGCCCCGCGCAACCGCCGAGCAGAATCACTGCGGCGAACAGCAGCAGCACGGCGCGATACGGAACAGGGCTCGTGGCATGGGAAGGCCTCCTCGCAGCAATCGGTGAGCGGGTCGTCGATGCATTGTACCGAGCGTGCCGCGGCACGCCGGATTTCGTAGTTTTCGCAGCCGCGCCAGATCGTTAATAGATTAAAACTACGAAGCCACCAGCCAAACGGAAAGCGCATTAATGACTAACGGCATTCAATGAAGCGCAAAAAAATCAATAGGCGCACTTTCTAAATTTTTCGTTTCCTTTACCTAAAACCATCAAGTATATTTACGCATCCTTCGAGCTAGCCGACAAACCTTGAAGCCGCATGACGGCGCATTTACGGAACGGCGACACGCCTTCCTTCCGTCCTGCGGACTGGCCCGGCCAGCCCCGTAGGTCGTCGGTTCAAAGGGATTGCGCGCCCGTGCAGGGCGTGCGGCCCCGTGTCGTGCGCGCGAAATCAATTCAGTACAACACGCGCCCGTCCATTTTGAACCGGCAAGTTAACCGACATCCGGAAATCCAGAGGGGGCAGTAAACCATGATTACCTTCACGTAGTCGGCCGCCGTCTTTTCGAATAATCCGTCATTAGCATTTTCATCGCCGTTGATTAACGGCGAGGGGATTGCTTTTGCCGGCGTTTTCGCAGCACTGAACGATTCTTTCCACAATCGAGGTTTCAGTCATGTCGATCAACATTCGCAAGATGCGTTATCTGCCGCTCGTCGCCGCACTCGCGCTCGCCGGGTGCGGCGGCGACGACGGCGGCGTGGGCTCGGCTTCCGCGCTCAGCTCCGCCGGCGCGCCGCACTCGGGCTCGTCGCCCGCCGTCACCGCGCCGCCGAGCGCATCCAACGTCGACAAGAGCGTGTCGCCTGTCGAGTTGCCGGACACCGTCGTACCCGTGAACTACCGGCTGTGGTTCCGCCCGAACGAAGCGCTGAACGCGTTCGACGGCCGCGCCGACGTCGAGATCAAGGTGCTGAAGCCGGTCAACAACATCGTGATCGCCGGCCACCGGATCAAGTTCACGAACGGCCGCATCACGCTGCAGCCGGGCAATATCCAGCTGATCGCGACGCCTCAGGACAAGGGCGACTTCTATCAGCTGCGACCCGTGAGCGGCTCGATCTCGCCGGGCAACTATTCGCTGCACATGGAGTGGTCGGGCATCATCAACTTCAAGTCGTATGACGATCCCGTCAAGAAAACCGGCGGCAGCTGCGGCGACGATCCGTATCCGGGCTGCTCGGCCGCGGAAGGCATCTTCCGCGTCGACCTGAAGAGCACCGACGGCACGACGAGCGGCGCGATCCTCACCCAGGGCGAAACCAACCTGGCGCGCCAGTGGTTCCCCGGCTGGGACGAGCCGGCGTTCCGCCCGACCTATGAAGTGACGGCCGAAGTGCCGCAGAGCTGGCGCGTCGTGTCGAACGCGGCCGAGAAGCCGTCCACCAGCATCGGCGGCGGCTACAAGCTCGTGCAGTTCGAGAAGACCCCGCCGATGCCGTCGTACCTGCTGTTCTTCGGCGGCGGCCTGTTCGACACCTACGAGGACGACTTCACGAGCCCGCTGCCGGGCGGCAAGGGCGGCCTGCACCTGCGCGTGTTCACGCCGCCGGGCATGAGGGACTGGGCGAAGCCGGCGATGGACCGCACCAAGCAGGCGCTCGACTTCTACTACCGCTACACGGGCATCGCGCTGCCGCTGACGAAGTTCGACACGGTGGCCGCGAACGACGCGTTCAAGGAGCAGAAGGACCTGAACTTCGGCGGGATGGAGAACTGGGGGTCGATCCTCGAGTTCGCCGACGACATCCTGCCGCAGCCGGGCCAGCCGATGTCGCACTACGGCAACGAGGTGCTGACGCACGAAGTCGCGCACCAGTGGTTCGGCGATCTCGTCACGACCGACTGGTGGGACAACGTGTGGCTCAACGAATCGTTCGCGACGTTCTTCGAGACGAAGACGACGATCCAGTTCTTCCCCGACGAGTTCAGCTGGCTCGACCAGGTGAAGAACAAGTACCGCGTGATCAATCGTGACATCGGCCCGAACGCGTTCCCGGTCGCGCCGAACTTCAACGGCTGGGCGTCGAACGATTTCGTGCTGAGCGCCAGCGCGTTCACGTACGACAAGGGCGGCCACGTGCTGAAGACGCTCGAGAACTATCTCGGCGAACAGACGCTGCGCAAGGGTCTGCAGCAGTACCTGGTCGACTACTCGTTCGGCAACGGCACGCCGAAGCGCCTGTGGGATGCGCTGTCGAAGGAGAGCGGCCAGTCGGTCGGCGCGATCGGCGACAGCTACGTGCGCCAGACCGGTGTGCCGCTGATCTCGCTCGACACGCAATGCGACCTGACGAAGAACCAGACGATCGTCACGCTGAAGCAGCAGCCGTTCCCGAACAAGAACGCGTATCCGGGCCTGCAGTGGACGGTGCCGATCACGCTCGCGTACGGCCAGGGTCTCGCGCAACGCACGACGCTCGCGCTGAAGGACACGCAGACGCAAACGCGGATCGACGGCTGCACGGGCGTGGTCGCGGACCCGAGCGGGCTCGACTACTACGTCGTGAACTACAGCGACGCGGCCTGGAGCGGGTTGCTCACGCAGGTCAACGGCTCGTCCGATCCGGTGCTGCTGTCGAACCTGAAGAGCGAGGCCGCGCTGCTCGTCGCGAACAACCTCGCGCCGGCTTCGCGCTCGACGTCGATCGGCTCGGTCGCTTCGCCGGCCGCGATGAAGCTGCGCCAGACGCCGACCTTCGACGGCATCGCGCCGACGACGAAGGAACGCCCGGCCCTGCAATACCAGGGCATCTTCAAGCCGCGCAAGGTAGTGACGCAGTAACGGTGCGTGCCCGGCCGGTGCCGCGCAGCCTGCGGCGCCGGCCGGCGCACCTCCTCCCGACCTTTGACGGGCCTCGCGAGCGAGGCCCTTTTTATTTCCGCACGGCCCCGCGGCACCACGCCACAAAGCGCCCCTTCGCCGTCAAGCACGCGCGGCATCCCATGCCGGCTGCACGAACCACGTTGCCAGGAACGCAACGAGCCGCCACGCACGCGCGCTGCCGCGAGCCTGCTGGCGCAACACGTGGATCGTCGCGTGCTCCGACGACGCGGCGACGCCCAGCCGGTGCGCAGCCGCCGAGAAGCTCTGCCGGTCGATCACGTCGACGAACAGCGCCAGGTGCGGGGAAAGGAAGTCGTCCGTTCAGCAGGCGCGGGTCTTGTCATGCATGGATCGCAAAACAATCATCGGCCTCTGCGCATTTCCACGGCAGTTCGGCACGACTAGACTGCATTCATCCCTTTCAATCGTTGCACGCGCCGGCCCGCCGGGCGGCGCGGCAGCCATCCGCCACGGAGATCATCATGCGCAGCATCCGCTTCGACGCCCCCGCCGCCGACATCGAGTCGCTCGACGCGCGCGTCAGGGAAATCGACCAACCCGTGCCGGCCGACGGCCAGATGCTGATCGAGGTACGCGCGGCCGGCGTCAACCCGAGCGACGCGAAGGCCGCGCTCGGCCGCATGCCGCACGCGGTGTGGCCGCGCACGCCCGGGCGCGACTGGGCCGGCATCGTGCGCAGCGGCCCTGCGGATTGGATCGGCGCGCCCGTGTGGGGGTCGGGCGGCGATCTCGGCGTGGGGCGCGACGGCTCGCACGCGCAATGGCTCGTGCTCGACGCGGCACTGGTGCGCCGCAAGCCGGCCGTGCTGACGCTCGACGAAGCGGCCGGCGTCGGTGTGCCGTTCGTCACCGCATACGAGGGTTTGCGCCGGGCCGGCATGCCGACGGCCGACGACGTCGTGCTGGTGTTCGGTGCGAACGGCAAGGTCGGCCAGGCCGCGATCCAGCTCGCGACCGCGCGCGGCGCGACCGTGATCGGCGTCGAACGCGGCCCCGGCGGCTATCGCGGCCACGCATCGGGGGACGTGCACATGATCGACGCGTCGAGCTTGCCGGTCGCCGACGCCGTGCACGCGGCGACCGGCGGCCACGGCGCGGACATCGTCTACAACACGGTCGGCAGCCCGTATTTCGAAGCCGCGAACGCATCGATGGCGATCGGTGCGCGGCAGATCTTCATCTCGACGATCGACCGCAGCGTGCCGTTCGACATCTTCGAGTTCTATCGCGGCCAGCATATGTACGTGGGTATCGATTCGCTGCAGCTCGGCGGTGCCGCGGTCGCGCAGATCCTCGACACGCTCGCGCCCGGTTTCGACAACGGCACGCTGCGCCCGTTTCCGATCAGCGACGACTACATGTACCCGCTCGAACGCGCGCACGACGCGTATCGCGCGGTGCTGGCCGGTGCGCGCGAGCGCGTCATCCTCAAGCCCTGACGCCGGACCGCGCGGGAGACCGCCATGAAGGATTACGCAACCTCGCTCGCGGTGGGTGTCGGCGTGCTGTACGCACTGCTGTACGCGCTGCTGCACGTGTGCGCGCCGGCCCCGTCGCTCGTCGCGCTCGTCGGCCTGCTCGGGATGGTGATCGGCGAACGCGCGACCGCGCTGCTGCGCTGCTGCGCTGCTGCGCTGCTGCGCTGACGAGCTTAAGCGGCGCCGGCGCTAGCGATCGTCGCGACGTCGGAACGCCCACCATGCGGCGAGCGCCGTGAAGCCCGCGACGAGCAGCACCATCAGCCAGAAGCCGTGCTTGTTCTCCGAGAACGGCACGCCGCCGACGTTCATCCCGAAGAAGCCGGCGACGATGTTGATCGGCAGCGCGATCACGGTCACGAGCGTCAGCGTGAACAGCGTCCGGTTGTTCTGCTCGTCGAGACGCGACCCGATCTCTTCCTGCAACAGCTTGATCCGCTCGTTGAGCCCCGACAGATCGGCAAGCACCAGCGAGAACTCTTCGGTCGATTCGCGCAGCTCCTGCCGGTCTTCCGCGTGCAGCCACGCAGGCGGCTTCGCGAGCAGCCGGAAAATCGAACCGGGCTCGGGCGCGAGCATGCGCTGCAGGCGCGTCAGCGTGCGGCGCATCGCGCCGAGCTCGATGCGGCTCGACGTGAGCCGCTGCGACAAAAAGCGATCCTCGATGCGATCGACGTCGACGCTCGTGCGCCGCATGATCTGGATCAGCAGGTCCGCCTGGTCGCGCAGCAGGTGCACGAGCAGTTCCGCGGGCGACCTGAACTGCTCGCCGTCGCGCACGCAGGCGCGCAGCGTGTCGACCGAGCGCAGCGGCTTGAGCCGCGCGGTGACCATGATGCGCTGCTCGACGTGGACGAACAGCGTCGCGATCTCCGACGGCGTCAGCTCGAGATTGAACATCACGTCGTTGACGATCGCGCGCAATGCGCCGTCTTCCTGCTCGATGCGCGTCGAGCGCGAACCTTCGTGGAGAAATTCGAAGAAGCTGTCCGGCAGCTCGAGATGCGTGCGCATCCAGCGCTCGCTCGCACCGTGTGCGAGATTGAAGTGCAGCCAGACGAAATCGTCCGATTCGACCGCGTCGCGCGCGCGGCACGTGCGCAGCCACGCGGCGGCCGCATCGGCGTCGAACATCGCGCCGGCTCCGCCCGGAACGAAGCGGAAGCCGCACACCATGCCGGACGTATCGGCGCCGTAAGTCTGTACGATCAGGTCCATCGTGTCGAAAGTCGTGCGGCGCGCGGCGCGCCGCACATCGCGGGTCGCGGGCCCGCGCCGGGAAAAGAAAGGACACGTATGCCCGACGGTCGTGACGCACTCGTGACAGTGTCACACGGCACGAAACCGGCGGCTTCCGTGCCCCAAAAGCAACGCGCCGCCCAACGGGCGGCGCGGATACGGCATGGCGGCATGGGCAGCACGCGTTACTGCCGCGTCTCCGATTGCGCGGCGTTCGGGCATGCCGGATCCTTGCCCCAGTGGCCGTCGCAGACGCGCCAGCGGCACAGTTGATCCTCGAAGAAGCCGCGCTCCGAACACTCCTTCACGCGCGCCCCAAGCGAGCCGGCCGCCGCCGTCTTGGTCGGCACGGCCTGCGCCTTCTGCGCGGCAAGTTTCTTGTCGGCCGGCTTCGTGCGCGCGACGAGCGCCGCGAGCAGATCGGCATCCGGATCGTCCTTCCCGGCCGCCTTCGCATTTGCGGTACGCGTCGACGCCGCATCGCGACGCTTCTTCGCCTGCGCGAGCTCGGCTTCCTGTTCCTTGCGATGCTTGCGGGCTTCGGCCTTCGTCTCGGCCTTCATGTCGGCCTTGCCCTGCGCCGCGACCTTCGCGTTCTTCGCGGCGTCGGCCTTCGCGGTTTTCGTCGTCGCCGCCGCGGCGGCCGTGGCGGCTGCGGCAGCACCGGCCGTGGCCGCGCCCGACGCGTCGTCCGCGCCATTGGCGAGCGCGCGCGACAGGCGGCTGTTGTCCGCGCCGGACGCGGACGATGCGGATGCAACGGTCTGGGAGGCCGAATCGTCGTTGACGATCGTGGCCGGTTGCGCGGCGGACGCGCCGTTCTGCGCGACCTGCACGGCGGCATTGCTGGCCGGTGCAGCCTTGGCCGGCGCAGTCGCTGCAGGCGCGGCCGCGGCAACAACGGCCTGCTCGCCCGACTGCTGCTGCATGCGCCATGCGCCCCAGCCGCCGACGGCAACCACCAATGCCACGACGGCCGCGATCGGCGCCTTCAGCGAACGGCGCGCCGTTTCGGCGGGCGGCGTGACACGTCCTTCCAGATTCGCGAGAATGCGCGATTGCTGAGGTCCTCCCTCGCCTGCCGGTTTAGTATCGGACAGCAGGCTGGGCGGAGTTTTCGAATTTGAATTTTCCGGCGCACTCATTCAGCGTCTCATTGAATCCTGGTTTAATTCACCGCGATAATATAGCCCGGCCTCTCGAAGCAGCCTGATTCTAAGAGCAAGCATTGCAAAACACAATCAATTCCAATTTCCGGGGATTTCGTTGATTGCCGTCGCACTCGTCGCCTATTTCGCCCTCGCCGTCGCGGTTGCGGCACTGTTGCTTTTACCGGGTATCCGCGCGACCGTTTTCGAATCGGTCGCCCAGTTTCACGGCCGTCTTACGCGCCGTGCGAACGATCGCGCCGCCCGTACGCGAAGTCAGATTGTTAAATCGGCAAGCGCTACGCGCGGCGCTTTAAACGATGTGCAAAATTTACTGATTCGGCGGCGCTTGATGATTATGGTATCGGCAGGTATTCTTGCGACGCCGCCATTGGTCGCCATTGCGTTACGCGGCCGGCAATTGTTCCAGTACGACGACACGGCGCGCGTGCCCGACGAGAAGATCGCCGCGCTGCTGCAGGGCGAACAGCTCGTGCCGCCGCCGCCGCTGCCGCCGGAAGTCTTCGCCACCCGGGAAGTCGAACAGGTGCGCCCGGCGCTGAAGGACGCGAGCCGCGACTGGAACCTGCTGGACCCGGATTTCCGTACGCGTTTGCTGCTGGTCTACAAGATCATGCACGAACAATATGGTTATGAAATGGCGCTGCTGGAAGGTTACCGGAGCCCGGAACGGCAAAACCGGCTGGCGCAGATGGGCAGCAACGTGACCAATGCGGCGGCCTTCCAGAGTTATCACCAATTCGGGCTGGCGGCCGACAACGCATTCCTGCGCGACGGCAAGCTGGTCATTTCCGAGAAAGATCCATGGGCGATGCGCGGCTATCAGTTGTACGGCCAGGTCGCCGAGCAGGTCGGCCTGACCTGGGGGGGCCGCTGGAAAATGATGGATCTCGGGCACGTGGAATACCATAAACCCGGTTTTAAACTGGGACGCGGCAGCTAGCCAGGGCTGCCGGACAGGAAATAATGAGGGCGGCATGGGGCTTTTTAATATCCCGGCAGGAAACGATATGGGCGACGCAAAAAATCGGGCATTCCGGTGCGCGATTTTTTGCGGCCGCCGCTTCCGTTTTAAATCTCACAGCGTCCTTTCATTAATGCGCGCGCCTTCTCCGATGCCGCGGGCGCATTGATGCCGGCCCCCTTCATCCCGTTTGACAGCATGGCGACACATCGCGGCGCCACCCTTGCCGCTCGGCGCGCCTGCGTCGCCTCACCGAATCGCACCGGAACCTGAACGTCCTATGCAACGCATCCTCAACGTGCTGACTCATCCGCGTACGCTCTCGATCGTCGGGATCGTCGCGCTAGCGGCCATCCTTTTCATCGTCGCCGACATGCTGCAGTTGCCGCTCCTGTGGGCGGCGATCGCGTTCGCGGCGATCCTCGCGCTGTGGCTCGTCGTCGCGCTGTGGCGCCGCTGGCGCGTGAAGCGCGCGAACCAGCAGCTCGGCCAGGTGCTGGAAGAGCAGGCGGAAACCGGCAAGATCGCCGCACCCGCCGCCGCCGCGCTCGCGCCCGACGCGAAGACGGCCGACCTCGACGTGCTGCGCACGCGCCTGTCGGACGCGGTGAAGACGATCAAGACGTCGAAGATCGGCCAGGTCTCGGGCGGCTCCGCGCTGTACGAACTGCCGTGGTACATCGTGATCGGCAACCCGGCCGCGGGCAAGAGCAGCGCCGTGCTCAATTCCGGCCTGCAGTTCCCGTTCGCGGACAAGAACAGCGCCGTGATCCACGGCATCGGCGGTACGCGCAACTGCGACTGGTTCTTCACGACCGAAGGGATCCTGCTCGACACGGCCGGCCGCTATTCGGTGCACGAGGAAGATCGCAGCGAGTGGCTCGGCTTCCTCGGCCTGCTCAAGCGCTATCGCCCGAAGGCACCGATCAACGGCATCATCGTCACCGCGAGCATCGCCGAACTCACCGGCAACCGCCCCGAATTCGCGATCAACCTCGCGAAAAACCTCCGCCAGCGCGTTCAGGAGCTGACGGAAAAGCTCGAGGTGTTCGCGCCGGTCTACGTGATGTTCACGAAGGCCGACCTGATCACCGGCTTCACCGAATTCTTCAGCAGCAGCGACAAGCACGAGTACGACCGCGTGTGGGGCGCCACCCTGCCCTACGAGCCCGACGACAAGCGCGACGTCGTCGCGCAGTTCGACACGCACTTCGAGGAACTCTACGAAGGGCTGAAGGAGATCAGCGTCGCGCAGCTGTCGCTGTCGCGCGGCAACCAGCTTTCGCCGGGCCAGTTGAGCTTCCCGCTCGAATTCTCGACGATCAAGCCGTCGCTGCGCGCATTCCTCGCGACGCTGTTCGAGAACAACCCGTTCCAGTACAAGCCGATCTTCCGCGGCTTCTACTTCACCAGCGCGCTGCAGGAAGGCGAAACCAACAGCACGGCAGCGCAGCGCATCGCGCACCGCTTCGGCCTCGACGCGAACGCGCTGCCGAAGCCGCACAGCGCATTCTCGAAGAACGGCTTCTTCCTGCGCGACCTGTTCTCGAAGGTGATCTTCGCGGACCGCCAGACGGTGCGCCAGTTCGCCAGCCCGACCAAGACGCGGCTGCGCTACGCGACCTTCTTCGGCTTCGTCGCGGCGCTCGCGCTCGCGCTCGGCGGCTGGACCTGGTCGACGATAGGCAACCAGCAGCTCGTCTCGAACGTGCAGGCCGACCTCGACAACGTCACGCGCCTGCAACAGGGCCGCAACGACCTGCAGTCGCGCCTGCAGGCGATGGACATCCTGGAAGACCGGATCGAGCAGCTCGAGCAGTTCCGCCGCGACAAGCCGCTGTCGGTGTCGCTCGGCCTGTACCAGGGCGACCGTCTCGAGCAGCACCTGCTGACCGAGTACTACAACGGCGTGCGCCAGATCCTGCTGGCCCCCGTGTCGCAGAACCTCGCGTCGTTCATGAAGGACGTGAACGCGCATCCCGAACAGCTCGTGCCGATGACCCGCCCGCCCGAATCGGGCGCCGTGCAGGGCGGCACGATGCCGGTCTCGACCAACGCGGCGGGCGCCGCACCGCAGGCCGGTGCCGCACTGGCCGCACTGGCCGCGTCGGGCACCGCGCCGGCCGCCGCGCCGCAACAGCCGGCCGCGCCGCAGGGCGGCCTCTACAGCGACGCGTCGCCGACCAACGTGCAGGACGCGTACAACGCGCTCAAGACGTACCTGATGCTGTCCGACAAGCGCCACGTCGAGCAGGCGCACCTGACCGACCAGCTCGCCCGCTTCTGGCGCGGCTGGCTCGAGACGAATCGCGGCAACATGCCGCGTGACGAGATGATCAAGAGCGCGGAGCGCATGATCTCGTTCTACCTCGCCCGCGTGAACGACAACGACTGGCCGATGATCGACGCGAACCTCGCGCTCGTCGACCAGACCCGCGAGAACCTGCGCCGCGTGGTGCGCGGGATGCCGGCCCGCCAGCGCGTGTACGAGGAAATCAAGGCACGCGCGTCGACCCGCTTCGCGCCGATGACCATCGCGCGCATCGTCGGCGACGGCAACCAGGGGCTGGTGGCCGGCAGCTACGCGATTCCGGGCACGTTCACGCGCGAAGCGTGGTTCGACTACGTGCAGCCGGCGATCCGCGACGCGGCGACCAAGGAACTGCAGGCGAAGGACTGGGTGCTGAATACGTCGACGCAGGACGACCTGACGCTCGAGGGCAGCCCCGAGCAGATCCAGAAGACGCTGGTCGGCATGTACAAGACCGAGTACGCACAGCACTGGCAGAAGTTCATGCAGGGCATCGCGGTGCAGGGCTTCAGCAGCTTCGGCCAGGCCGTCGACGGGATGAACCGCCTCGGCGACCCGCAGGATTCGCCGATCCGCAAGATCCTCGAGACCGCGTACGACCAGACGTCGTGGGACAACCCGTCGCTCGCGAACGTGACGATCAAGAAGGCGCAGACGGGCGTCGTGAACTGGGTCAAGCAACTGTTCTCGCGCTCGCAGGCCGGCCAGGTGGCGGCCGCCAACATCGACATCAATGGCAATCCGGCCGAGGTGCCGATGGGTCCGGTCGGCCAGGAGTTCATCGGGCTCGCGCGGATCGTCGCGACGCATGACGGCACGTCGATGCTCAAGGGCTACATGGATTCGCTGTCGAAGGTCCGGACCCGCTTCAACGTGATCAAGAACCAGGGCGACCCGGGCCCCGGCGCGCGCCAGCTGATGCAGCAGACGCTCGACGGCAACGGTTCGGAACTCGCCGAGTCGCTGAAGCTCGTCGACGAGCAGATGCTGACGGGCCTCACCGATTCGCAACGCAAGTCGCTGCGCCCGCTGCTCGTGCGGCCGCTGATGCAGGCGTTCGCGGTCGTGATCCAGCCGGCCAGCGCCGAAGTCAACAAGGTGTGGAACGCGCAGGTCTACCAGCCGTTCCAGAACTCGCTCGCGACGAAGTATCCGTTCGCGGCCAATGCGAAGGTCGAGGCCGGCGCCGGCGAGATCGCGCAGGTGTTCGGTCCGGACGGCTCGATCGCGAAGTTCGTCGGCACGACGCTCGGGCCGCTCGCGGTGCGCCGCGGCGACACGCTCGCCGCCCGCACGTGGGGCGACATGGGCATCGGGCTCACGCCGGACTTCACGAACGGCTTCGCGCGCTGGGTCGCGCCGCTCGCGGGCGGGGCGGCAGGCGGCGCGGCCGCGGCGTCCGAACCGCAGACGGTGTTCCAGATCCTGCCGCAGCCGAGCACGGGCACGACGGAATACACGATCGCGATCGACGGGCAGCAACTGCGCTACCGCAACACGCCGCCGCAGTGGACCAACTTCGTGTGGCCGAACCCGCAGGGCTCGCCGGGCGCGACGTTGTCCGCGACGACCTTCGACGGCCGCACGGTGCAGCTCGTCAACGAGCCGGGCCGCTACGGTCTCGAGAAGCTGATCAACTCGGCGCAGCGCAAGCGCCGTCCGGACGGCACCTTCGACCTGACGTGGGTGCAGGGCAGCGTGAACGTGTCGGTGACGATGCGCATCATCAGCACGTCGCAACCGACGGGCGGTGGCGGCGACCAGCCGCAGCAGCAGAGCCTGCGCGGCCTGCAGCTGCCGTCGTCGGTCGCCGACGCGAGCGCGGGCGCCGCGCAGAACGCGACGCAGTTCGGCACGGGCACGCCGGGCGCAGCGCCGGCCATCGCGGCCGCCAACGCAACGAATGCACAGGGGGCGCAATGACGCAAACCGTACAGGCGCAAATCGCCTACTTCGGCAAGATTCCGTCGCGCGGCGACTTCGTGAAGAGCGCGCACAATCCGCAACTGCTGCAGACGCTCGATCACTGGATCGCGCAGGCGCTCGAACTGCTTGCGGAAGATCCGCGCTGGAAGATCGTCTACGAGGATGCGAAGCCGATGCATTTCGCATTCCTCGGCTCGCGCAGCAAGCTCGCGATCGCGGGCCACATGGTCGCGAGCCACGACGTGTCGATGCGCCGCTTCCCGTTCCTCGGCGCGACGGCGCTCGAGGTCGACCGGCCGCTCGCGTTCCTCGCGCGCAGCCCGCTTGCGTTCGCGCGGCTGTGGTCGCGCGTCGCCACGCAGATCCCGCCGCTGCTCGGCAAGGACGAGCCGCCCGGCGCGCTGCAGGCGCTCGGCGACACGCAAGTGCCGATCGACGTCGGCGGCCCCGGCACGTCGCATGACGGCACCTTCAACGATTTCGTCGAACACCAGTCGCTGTATGGCCTGCAGCAGATGCTGCTCGAAAGCGGCCATCCCGTGCGGCTGCGCGGCGCGATGCTCGCGCTCGGCTCGCTGCTGCGGCCGGTGATGCAGAGCGGCTCGTCGCACATCGAGCGCGGCCTCACGCTGCCGCTGCCGGTCGATCCGTTCTACCGCAGCCTGGTCGCCGCGTTCTGGCTCGAACTGATCGCGCCGTTCGTCGCGCAGGCCGACTTCGAACTCGCGATCTTCATCGGCTCGATCGCCGAGCGCGAACGGCTCATCATCGGCTTCAACGGCGCGTCGGCGAAGACGCTGCTGAGTGTCGTCGATCCGCAGACCTATGCCGCCCACAACATCGACATCGACGATCCCGAGTGGATCGACGCCCATGCGCAAAACGATCACCAGATCAGCAAGCTCGTCAGCTACCTCGACCAACCGCAACTCTCGCTGCGCGTCGCGATCGACGCGTTCCGCGAAGCGTTCATCGGAGGCTGACGGGATGCATCGCACGATTCACGCCCGGCGACCGCGCTTGTCGCCCGCCCTCGCCGCTCTGTTCGCCGCCGGTCTCGTTGCCAGCGGCGCAGCCTTCGCGCAGAACACCGGCGCGACCGTCACGCCGGTCGGCAACGGCTCGGTCGCGACGACCGCACTGCCGTCGTCGAACCCGAACCCCGGCGCCGCGCCTGCGACCGCGTCCGGCACGCTGGTGCACGGCACGGCCGGCACCATCACGCCGCCGCCCGCGAACGCGGCGCCCGGCCAGGTCGTCGCCGGCGGCAAGGTGCCCGACGAGGCGACCAAGGCCGCCGTGCTGCAGAAGCTGCGCGATACCTACGGCGCGGCGAACGTCGTCGACCAGATCGAGGTCGGCGACGTCGCGACGCCGCCGAACTGGAGCGCGAACGTGCAGAAGCTGCTCGGCGCGCAGCTCAAGCAGATCAGCAAGGGGCAGTTGAAGATCAACGGCACGCAGATCGAGATGAAGGGCGAGGTGCACAACGAGGCGCAGCGTCAGCAGCTCGCGAGCGACATGGCGAACACGCTGAACCCGACCTACACGATCAAGAACGGGCTGCGCGTGTCGGCGTCCGAGCAGGGTGTGCTCGACCAGACGCTCGCGAACCGGACGATCGAGTTCGAGACGGGCAGCGCGACGCTGACGCCGCAGGGCAAGCTGATCCTCGACCAGATGGCGGCCGCGCTCGCGAAGATGCAGAACCGCACGGTCGACATCATCGGCCACACCGACAACTCGGGGAACCGGACGTCGAACATCGCGCTGAGCCAGGCCCGCGCGGATGCGGTAAAGGGCTACCTGATCACGAAGAGCATCCCGCCGCAGCAGATGACGACGACGGGCGTCGGGCCGGACCAGCCGATCGCGCCGAACGATACGGCGGATGGAAGGGCGAGGAATCGAAGGATCGAGTTCCGGGTGGGGCAGTAAGCGGCGATTCGCGCGTATGGCGAGAATCAGGCAATTCCCGTGAAATTCGCGCTGCGCTGCTTGCGCTCGGCCATTCTTCTGCTAGTCGGTGCGCTCTTCGTGCTGGTGGGCGCATCGGGCGTCGTCAATTCGGCCATCCTCGTTCGCGCTCGCGCGTGGCCTCACGTCCCTGCCTTTGTCGAGCGATGCGAGTTGTCTCTGCGATATGGCAAATCCGATGTGACATGGGAAGCGCGCGCCGTCTTCCGCTATGGTGCGGGGCGGACGCAGCACTACGATACGACGTGGCAGCCTGCCGGGTCGCCTGTTTATTCGCGTTCGGCCGCATCGAACATCGATCGCGAACAGTTCGCCACGTTCACGAAGACGTATTGCAGCGAGGCCGCGAACGATGGCCTGCACGTTTCGCCGATGTTTCCGGGTATTGCCCGGCGCAACGAAGCGGTTGTGGGCGGGGAATGGGTACGTGAAATCGGATTCGGTCTGTTCGCCCTGGTCGGCGGTTTGATGTTGTGTGCGATGAGCATTTCGTCGCTGCCGTCGGTCGAGGATCGCAACAAGCACGCGGTGAGGCGCAAGATGCGGCGGGCACGGAATCGCATCAGCGGTTCGTGATTCGGATGTGGTGACTGGTTGCGGATCACACTTGGTCGCATCCGCCCATGTTATGCAGCTGATCGCCGTAGCGCGGAGCCCGAGAATCGGGCGTTCATTGATCGCACGCCTGTTTCAGGTAATCCAGAAGAGTCATCGTTCGTTGCTCCGTCAGCGGCGATCGTCAACGGCGGCGAATCGACCAGAAACAGTGGCGTTCCGAGCACATACGCGCACACGATGAGGACCGCACCGGCGACCAGATTCTCTCCGAGAATTGCGCGGTATCACGCGGATATGAAATTTCGCTTCAAACCGCTGCGAGCATCAGGCCATTCATGAACTCAGAATAACTTTCTTCCCGGTTTTTCGTTCAAGCCTCAACGGCAAATAAACTCGAAAAAAAATCGATCGCACGTAGGCATTCCCAATGATCCAGATCGACATCGGGAACCCAACGAGCGACAAAACAACACCCAGCACATGAGGACCAACGTTCTCACCAAAAACATGGTTCGCACTTAACCCAAATGCCGCAGCAAAAGGCATCGAATAACCAACCACTGAAAGCAAGGACCCTTTCAGCGGATTCCGCGAAGTCAATTGATCAATATAGCCACCCAGCGAATTACGGAAGACCAAATTCCCATCATTTTCATAATAAATTGTCTTCACAACCGATTCACTTTTAACGGCGCGACGAAAATCCGACAAAACCTTGAACGAGTGCCATCCAATAATAGCAAAGCATACAGCAATCACGGAAATCTTCAAAATTCCGAGCATCGGAACATATGATATATAGAACAACCAAACCAATGCGATCATCAACCACGGCCCCAGGTAAAACAGCGAAACAACACCCTCAACCCAGAGCCTTCGAGACTGCCGATTCATAACATAATGAACAAACAAAACAATCGATATACAAAACTGAACAACCACTATCGATTTCCACAACAAATCCGCCATCACACCCAACTTGGAAAATACGTAATATATGGCGGCCACAAGCAAACCAATAGCCAACTCTATCGCAGCCAGCTTTCCATGAAAATCTATCGGCGAACCGTCATTGACTGGGTGGCCATCAACATTTGCTTCCATCATCAGATAAAAATCCTCAAAAATCACCGGAAGTGAATCCTCAGGGAAGCATCATCCATTGCGACCCTGAATAATAGTCACCATAATCCTTCGGCAGCTTTTCTTCGAGTGCCTTACCGGCCCTCCGCACCATGCCATCGATTTCATCCACGATAGCCTTCGGATTGTGAAATAGCAATTTCACGAATTTCTTCCCACTAGCATCGAACAAATAATCAACAAGCAAACCAACACCCAAAATCAGGACAAATCCACCTATCGCCAGAGCACCCACAGTCACTCCGGTCGCTGCAGCCATGGCAACTATGCCAGCGTTGGCCAAGCTTATTGCAGCACCAACCAATGCCGCCTTGAATGCATCCACCAACAATATTGCGATTAAGTCCCTGAAATCCTGATTTGAATCCGAAAACCAGACGATCGTGTCTATACCCGCCCCAATAAAGAATGCGACCAGTGCATTCCCGGAAAAGGATCCCTTGGCTGCATTCCACGCCGCCGCTCCTGCGGATGACAATGATCCAGCCCCTCCGGCTATCGTTGCCAGCTTGGTACCGGGCTGCACTTCCCGCGCATAGCCAACCAATAAAAATCCCAGAGTTTTCCAATCTTCTGGGACGGTGGAGAATGCAAGTACTGTTTCACCGCCACGCTTGATTAAAAAAAATGATCTTTTAAAAAAATCCCTTGCCCAAGGCTCATTTCCATACCAAGCATCCCTGATATACGCACCGATATTTCCAGCCTGCATCAGAAGCCAGTTCCTCGATATGACATCGTGAGGATTAGGCTTAAATTCGCAAGGTTTGTCACCCTCTTTGAAGAATCTCAGCACCCAATTTGGCTCCTCCACACCGGCATTCCGCTTTACAGAAAACATGTGAACGGAGTATTTTATTTCCCGCCCGTCCGCGGAAACATTTAATGCCTCCCTCGAGAAAACATTGGGCGCACCCGCCATCGTTTTTTTAGATTGGAACGGGCTATTATTCATCAGGCCGGATGAATCACCTTTGGATTGCGCTTGGCGGGCCCGATCCAGAGCGGACATCAAGGACGGTGCCGCAGCAGCTTTTCCCAGGACTCCAGCATCCGAAATCCGGATCAGGTCCTTCGCCCACTCCTTATCGTTGTGGAGCACAATCAGAACCGGCGCTGGTTTATCCTTCGGATCATCCGTACAGCCCTTTGTGCAGTCCATTTTGGCAATCGGATAGTGCCCAAGCACCTTCTCGCCCTGCTTGAGAATCAGACTCCCCTCGAAAGTACGACCGATCCAGATGTGGCACGGCTCCCCATCTTTGAACGTCGTCTTGCCGACATTCATCTTCCGCTTCGTGTCATAAAAGCGCCCGTTCGGTTGATCGGGGTGCGTCGTGGCGACGGTATAGGTCGCGCCGGCCTGAAGCTGGATATCGAATACCACATCCCGGTGCTTGCGCAACAGCACCGTCAACTCCGTCTCGGCCGCGCAACTGACCGGCTCACCAGGCAAATCGATACAAACGTTATGCTGAACAAGCGGCCTGCCCATTTCACTCTCCCGTCCGTTTGACCTGGCTGGCCACGAACTCGTCAAAATCGATGTTCTTCAATTCCGCCTTGCCTTCCGCATCGAGCGCAACGCTATGCTCCGTCCCGTCCTCGGTCGCAAACTTGATCGGCTCCCCGTGCGGCACGTTTCCGTCGGCGTCGACATAGCGAATCCGCATGTCCGCCTTGCGACCTTCCGTCTTGAACGTCTTGTGCAGACTCGCTGGCCCGCTGAACGCGTGCTGCCCGCCCTTCACGTCGATTTTCCCCGGCGCATGAATCTCGATGTTGCCGTCCTTGATCCGGACGTACGCGCCACCCGACGTCAGCAGGATCTCCTGCTTCGCGACACCTTCGATCGACGCCGTCGCCGACAACACCTTGACGGCTTTCTGCGCGGTCATCTCGACGTTGTCGTTGTGGGCCTGTATCTCGACCGGACCTTTGCCGGCAAAGAGCTTCATGCCCGCGTTCTGCACGAACAGGCTGAGCTTCTCCTTGACGCTCGCCACCAGCGACTTGCCGCTCGCGAGATGCGTGCTTTGACCGCTGACGAGATTGACGTGCCGGTCCGCGGCCACGTGCGCACTCTGCAGCGACGCCATCCCGATCCCCGCCGGGCTCGCGAACAGCATCACCGGCTCCTTGAACGCATTCGCGTTGCCCGTCCCGCCGCCAGCGGTCCTGCCGCCCGACGCCGCACCCGCCACGCTGTTCTTCGTCGCGTCGGTGAATTGCTTCAGCGCATCGTGACCGGTACCGAGGCTTTCGGCCTGATGCATTTCGCTGACCTGCGACATCGACTCGAGCAGCCCGTCGGCATTCGCGAGCTGCTGCTGCGCTTCGCTCACATCGAGCGGCTGGCTATTCGCCTGCTTCGGATGCGTCGTCACGTACAGCCCCTGCGCGGCACGCACGGCGCCATACGCATCCGTGCGCAGATCGAAACCCGAGCCGAGATACGCACCGCGCGTGTTGCCGCTCTGTTCGATCAGGTAGCCGAGATGCAGCAGCGAATTCGCGCTGCTGCTGAACAGGCGCGCACGGTTCTGCCCGGTCGCGTCGTCGAGCACCATCTCGTTGTGACCCGAGCCCGCATACTCCTTCGACCGGAAGCCCGACAGGATCCCGTCGCTATGCCACTGCGGCTTGGCGGCCCCGTTGTAGACGCGATGCATCACGATCGGCCGGTCGCAGTCCCCACCGATGTAGCTGATGATCACTTCCTCGCCGACCCGCGGTATATGGACACCGCCGTAACCGCCACCGGTATCCGACTGCACGACGCGCACCCAGCACGACGCGTTTTCGCGGCCCTCGCTCTGCCGGTCCCAGACGAACATGACCTTGATCCGGTTCAGTTCGTCCGTATAGACCTCCTCGCCCTTCGGCCCGACGACGACGGCCGTTTCGAGCTGCATCGCGGGCTTCCGATGCTCGAACGGGCTGCGATACGGCACGGCCGCGCGTTGCGCTTCGACTTCGACGAGATAGAACCCGGCGGATCCGTCGTCATGCCCGACTTCGAATGCGGCCGCTTCACCGTGGCCGGCTTTCACCTGCGCCAGCCGATCCTGCAGGCTGTGCGGAAAATTCGCTTCGTGGTCCGAGATCGGCAGGTTGTTCTCGACGTACCGCGACACCTTCAAGGCCGCGAATTCCCGGTCTTGCGCCGCGTCGCGGTCGTGCTCGGGGTGACCCGCCAACGTGAAGCGCCGGCCGGCATCGATCCCGCGCACGCCGCCCACACCGAAAAAGCGCTTCGCGCGCGACTCCCATTGCTCCAGTCGAATCTTCGACAGATGTTCGCCGCGGTCCTGGCCCGCATACGTGTACGCGCCGGTGTATTCGTAGATTTCCGCCTGGTCCGGCAGATCACCCTGCCCAGCCTTCGTCGGCAACGTCGTGCCGTTCGGGTTGCCCGGCGACGACGGCGACTTATAGTCGAACGTGCGCGTCGTGTGCAGCGAACTCTGCAAGGTCCGCGATGCGGCCCATTGCGTGAAGCCAGCGGTTTCGCTACCCGTTCCCGAGCGGTCGAACCTGACGGTTTGCGGCGACAGTTCATCGCCTGCATGCAGATCGTCGGTAATGACGAGCGTGTGCGCCTTGCCGTCCTCGCTATGCCGCCAGAAACCGAACAGCCCTTCGTCTTCCATCAGGCGATGCACGAAGTTCCAGTCTGTTTCGCTCTGGCGGCAGTACGATCGGGACGGCAGCGTCTTCGACAGCGCGAACTGATACTGCCCCTTGGCCTGCGGATGCGCGTCGAACACGTCGGCGATGATCGTATCGACACTCTGGCCCTGCCAGTACCGCATGTCGCTGCGGAACTTGAGGAAGTGCATCCACGACGCAAAAGTCAGCTGATAGCTCGACAGGCTGCCGTCCGCGCCGAGCCTGCGAGCCGTATGGATATAGCCGTTGATCGGCAGATACGACTGGTTCGCCTGCTGTATCCACAGCGTCATCGGCTTCGCGATCAGCGTCTTGAGCTCGATGTCGCTCGCGGTGGAAACGAGATCGAGCGTGACGCTGAAATCGCGCCCCAGTTCGGAATGGGTCACGGCCCGACGCGGCACGAGTGCATTGTTCGGTAACGACGGAATGTCCGTCTTCAGCAGACGATCCTGCTGAATCAGGCCACCACGAATCGCCTGTGCGAGTTCGGTCACGTTCATGCGTCATCCATCTTGTTGTTGCCGCGATCCCGCGTGGGCCCGCGCTCTCAGGAAACAGCCCTTCTCTCACGGCACTTCGGACACCTCCGAGTAACCTCGGCCCGACACGGACATTACGACTGCTCGTCCGGCCGCACGCCCAGCAGCTCGCGAATATGCGACAGCGAGCCGTCGTCCTTGACGACGCTCTCGAGCCACTTGTGCAGCGGCATGTCGGCCCATTCGGCGGCCTTGTCGGCGAGGTACGCGACCGGGCTGTGCGGCTCGGTCTGGCGGAAATAACGCGCGACCGCGCGCAACTGGTCGACGGCCTGCGCGCGGTTCTGGATGCCGGCGATCATCTGCGTCACCGGAGGACGCGGAGCGGTCTGCGACTGCACGTGGGTCTCCTCGGTCTGGATCGAATTGCCGAAGCTCGGCTCGATGCGCTCGGGCTGCGCCTGCTGCGCCGCTTGCGTGTGCGGCGCACTGCCCGTATAGCCCTGCTCGCGTGCAAAGCGCTCGGCAAGCCGGTACACCGTCTCGAACGCGTCGCGCGCCTGCCGGAAGCTCGGCGCCGAATCGCCCGCACGCTCGACGAGCCGTTCCTCGAATGCGTCGAGCGCGAATTCGAAGGCCTTCAGGTTCGCCAGCAGCGCCGTGTAGAACGCAATCGACGTCACGCGCCGCGACGCATCGATCTGGTCGATCGACGGCTTGCCGCGCGCGATATCGTCCGCGTGTTCGGGGTCGCGCTTGATCGACTGCGCGACGTGCTGCGCCACTTCCCAGTCGAGCGTGCTGAACGCGTTCGACGCGCCGTCCGTCATCGGCACCGCGCGCAGCAGCTCGGCCGTGCGGCCGGACAGCCACGCGACGTTGCCGAGCCGGTGCTCGGTGTCGCCGTCTTCGGGCAGCGGGTGCACGGTGTCCCAGAACTCGCGGCACAAGCCCTCGAGCAGCGCATAACCTTCGGTGAGGCCGGTGATGCCGTCCTCGAGCGCGAGCGCCTCGGTCAGCCACACGGCGAGCCGCAGGTCCTTCGTGCGCGTGCGCAGCAGCTCGCCCGCATGGTCGACGACGAAACCCCAGTCGGCCTCCTTGATCTCGGTCACCCATTCGCCCTGGTCGAGCGTCGGATCGTCGTAGCGCCGCGCATCCTGGATCGCGTCGAATTCGTTCGAAAACAGCAGGTCGTCGCCGCTGGGCGACGCATCGCTGACCGGCGTCAGCAGCTCGGGGAGATTGATCGGCATGGTTCAGTGAATCCGTTGATGCATCAGATGTCGCGCGCGGGGCTCATTCGACCGCTCATTCGACCGCATAGGCGAATTCGCCGGCCTCGTCCGCGCGCACCGCGATGCGCGCGATGGCCGCGCCGTCGGCGATCCGGCCGAGCACGTGGCCCGCGATCTCCGGCAGCAGCGTGCCGTTCAGGATATGGTCGACGTTGCGGGCGCCCGAATCGACCTCGGTGCAGCGCGCGAGCACCGCCTCGACGAGCGACTCGTCCCATTCGAACGCGGCCTTGTGGTTCGCCTCGATCCGGCGGCGGATCCGCTCGAGCTTCAGCTCGATGATCTCGGCCAGCACGTCGTCGGAAATCGGATAGTACGGCACGACCTTCATCCGGCCGAGGAACGCGGGCTTGAACGCCTTGTACAGCTGCGGGCGCAGCGTCTCGGCAAGCGCGTCCGGATCGGGCAGCTCCTCGGCCGGCTTGTTCAGGCACGCCGCCATCACCGCGGTCGAACCGACGTTCGACGTCAGGATGATCAGCGTGTTGCGGAAGTCGATCTCGCGCCCTTCCGCGTCGTCCATCGTACCCTTGTCGAACACCTGGAAGAACATCTCGAGCACGTCGGGGTGCGCCTTCTCGACCTCGTCGAGCAGCACGACGGAATACGGGTTGCGGCGCACGGCCTCGGTCAGCACGCCGCCCTCGCCGTAGCCGACATAGCCGGGCGGCGAGCCCTTCAGGCCCGACACGCTGTGCGCTTCCTGGTACTCGCTCATGTTGATCGTGACCATCTTGCGCTCGCCGCCGTACAGGATGTCGGCCAGCGCGAGCGCCGTCTCGGTCTTGCCGACGCCCGACGGCCCGACGAACATGAACACGCCGCGCGGCTTGTTCGGATCCTCGAGGTTCGCGGTCGCGGTGCGCACGCGCTGCGCGATCGCGTCGAGCGCGTGGTCCTGGCCGATCACGCGCGCGGTCAGCAGCGGCTGCAGGTTCAGCACGGTGTCGATCTCGTCCTTCACCATCCGGCCGAGCGGAATGCCCGTCCACGCGGCGACGATCTCGGCGACGACGTGGCCGTCCACCTGCAGCGGCACCATCGGCTCGCCGCCCTGCAGCGCGTGCAGCGCCGCGACGCGTTCCGCGAGCTTGTCGCGCGTCGCCTGCACGTCGACCGGCTGGCCGTCCTCGGACGGGCCACGCGCCTTGTCGAGCGTTTCGCGCAATTCGGTGATCTCGGCGACGATCGCACGCTCGGCTTCGTAGCGCGCGTCGTCCTTCGCGAGTTGCTCCAGCGCCGTGTCGCGCGCACCGCGCAGCTCGCCGAGCCGCTCGTCGTGCGACGCGCCGCCTGCTGCCTCGCGTTCCAGCGACGCGATTTCCGCGTCGATCCGCTCGATGCGCTTCTTCGTGTCGTCGATCGCGGCCGGCGTCGCGCTGTGCGCGAGCGCGACCTTCGCGCATGCGGTGTCGAGCACGCTGATCGCCTTGTCGGGAAGCTGGCGGCCGCTGATGTAGCGGTGCGACAGGCGCACGGCCTCGGTGATCGCATCGTCGAGGATCCGCACGCTGAAATGCTTCTCCATCAGGCCCGACATGCCGCGCAGCATCGCGGCCGCGAGCGGCTCGCTCGGCTCCTCGACCTTCACGACCTGGAAGCGCCGCGCGAGCGCCGCATCCTTCTCGAAGTACTTCTTGTATTCGCTCCACGTCGTCGCGGCGATCGTGCGCAGCTCGCCCCGCGCAAGCGCCGGCTTCAGCAGGTTCGCCGCGTCGTTCTGGCCGGCCTGGCCGCCCGCGCCGATGATCGTGTGCGCCTCGTCGATGAACAGGATGATCGGATGCGCGCTCTTCTTCACCTCGTCGATCACGCTCTTCAGCCGGTTCTCGAACTCGCCCTTCACGCTCGCGCCGGCCTGCAGCAGCCCCATGTCGAGCACGTGCAGCGCGACGCCGGAGAGCGGCGGCGGCACGTCGTCGGCCGCGATCCGCAGCGCGAGGCCCTCGACGACCGCCGTTTTGCCGACGCCGGCCTCGCCGGTCATGATCGGGTTGTTCTGGCGGCGGCGCATCAGGATGTCGATCGCCTGGCGGATCTCGGCTTCACGGCCGATCACCGGATCGATCTTGCCGTCGCGCGCGCGCTGCGTGAGGTTGGTCGTGTACGTGTCGAGCGCGGGCGTCTTCGACGGGCCGGCCGCGGGCGCCGCACCGTCGGCCGCCGGCGCCATGCCGCCGTCGTCGGTATCGGCCTGACGCGGCTCGGCTTCGCTCGATCCGGCCACGATCTCGTCGAACTTGTGCTTCAGGTCCGTCACGTTCACTTCCGCGAACTGCGACGACATCCGCTGCGCGAACTGCGCGAGATCCGGCGCGGTCAGCAGCGCGAGCAGCAGGTGCCCCGAACGGATGCGGCCGAGCTGCGAATCGAGCGATGCGATCAGCCACGCCTGTTCGAACAGCGCGATCAGGTGCACCGAAAACACCGGCGTACGCGTGTTGCCGGTCTTCAGGCGCGTCAGCTCGCGTTCGAGATCCGCGCGCAGCGCATGCGGATCGACGCGGCTCGCGCGCAGCGCGAGCGGCAGGTCGCCCGCCGGCTCTTCGAGCAGCGCGAGGAACAGGTGCTCCAGATCGACCTCGTAGTGGCCGCGCGCCAGGCACGCGCTCGCCGCACGCTCGGTCGCGCGCCGGCACAGCGGGTTCAGTTTCGTGATCAGGGTCTTCAGAGGCGTGCTCATGGCGTCGATCTCAGGTTCGATTGCGTGTTTGTTGTCGTTCGGAATCGGTGAATCAGTGAATCACGTGCAGTTCGTAGCGGGCGTCCGAGCGGTCGTCGATCGCGTCGCGCGTGCAGAGGAACGCGTCCCAGCCGAGCCGCGAGCCCGCGCCGAGCACGCTCGCGCCGACCTCGGTGCGCTTCAGCACCAGCTTCACCTCGTATTCGAGCGTGACGCCGGCGAGCAGCGTCAGCATCCGTTCGAGCGCGACGGCCTGCGGGCCGCCGGGCAGGAACGCCTCGTAGTCGCGCTTGGACAGCGGGCCGACGACGATCCGCGCGCGCATGTCGCGCTGCCATACACGCTCACCGACGAGCGCCGTCGCGCCGAGCACCGCGTTGACCTCGCCGAGCACGCTCAACTGGTCGGGCGGCACGTCGTACCACTTGCCGACGAACTGGTCGATCTTCACCGGCACGCGGAAATAGTCGGACAGCGTGCGCTGCAGGTACGCGGCCGACATCGGCCGGTGCCGCGCGGCCAGCGCGTAGCCGGCAACGGCTTCGTCGAGCACGCCGCCCGCGCCCGCCGCGACGCTGTCGCGCACCTCGTCGCTCGGCACGCCCGCGATCGCGAGCAGCAGCGGCAAATAACGCTCGTCGCGGTCGAGCTCGTAATGGAACGGCAGCCGGTATTTCTTCCACGCCGCATAGAACAGCGCGGTCGCGCGGTTCGAGAACACGTCGAAGAACGCGCGCGCCGCGTGGTCGCGCTTCAGGTGCTCCCGCGCGACGATCTGCTCGGTGTAATGCAGCGGCAGCGCGCCCTGCCCGCCGAGCAGCCCGAAGAACGCGGGCGTCAGCTCGACGTGGCCGAGTTCGCCGGCCGCTAGCGCCGCGCCGCGCTGCTCGCCCGAGTCGAGCAGCGTACCGTCGTCGCCGAACGAGCGCGCGCCCTCGATCTCGCTCGGCGGAAAACCGAGCGACAGCGTGTTGCGGAATTCGATGCGCTGCGCGACGACGTCGCCCTGCCGCCATGCGCCGGGTGCATCCGACGCCTGCCGCGCGAACAGCCCTTCGAGCACGCGCACCGCCTGGAAGAATTCGAAGCGGTGCGGCTCGTCGAGCAGCGCGTCGACTACGCCAGGATCGATTCGCCGGTTCGGGGCTTGCATCGAATGATCTCCTCGCCGGTGCGTTTCGACACGACGACTAGTTGAACGAAACTGTTGAGGTGGACGTAAAGCCCGAAGAAGCTGTCGAGTACACGCACGAACGACGCGAGGCTCGCGCCGACGAAGTGCTCCTCGTCGATCGTCAGGCGGATCTCGATGCCGCGCACGAAGGTCGCGAACGGCTTGCCGGGCAGCCATTGCACGGCGCCCCGCTGCTCGATGCCGGCCAGGCCGTCGATCTGGCGCATCGACACCGCGGTGCGCCGCAGGTCGTACAGCGTCAGCATTTCCTTCAGCGGAGCGAGGCCGTGCGCGACCAGCGACACGTGATTGAGCGCGAGGTGCGACACGAGCCGCCAGTGCGCGGCGCGGCCGCGCTCGAAGCGCACGCTCTGCGTCGGGCGGCGCAGCAGCGAGATGCCGCTGGTCTGCGCGCCGCCCTCCTGGAACAGGTCGCCGCCCTCGAGGCCGAATGCGAGCATCGCCGGCAGGTCGCGGTTCGTGCAGGTGAGGTCGAGGCTCAGCGTGTCGGTTTGCGGCGACGTCGGCTCGAAGTCGATGTCGACGATCGAGATCTCGGTTTCGTAGCCGGGGCTCTTCTGCGCGACCCAGTCGTTGCGGCGCGCGAACCAGTAGTGACCGATCCGCGCCGATTCGCCGTGATGCAGCGAATAGAACGGCCGGAATTCGATCACCGATTCTTCATGCGCCTGCTGCCTGACGAGCTTCACCGAGTCGATCGAGTACACCTCGTACGCGAACGCGCGGCGCGCCTCGGCGATCACCGGGTAGGACACCGCGCGGTGCGTGATGCGGATCGGCTCGCCATGCTGGCGGAACAGGTTGACGATCGGCGTGCAGAACAGCCGGAAGTGGCTTGCCGTCAGCAGCTCGAGCAGCCGCGCGACGTGCGAATCGCTGCGCACGTCCTGCAGCACCAGATGCAGCGTCGCGCGCTGGCAGCGGCCCGACGCGCGCGCGATTGCCGCGAGGTCGAAATCGACGAAGTCGAACTTGTCGGGGAACGCGAAGTATTCGGTGAGCAGGCGATACGCGGGATGCGATTTCGCCGGATAGTCGATCAGCGCATCGTGCTCGTCGAAGCCGGCCTGCGCGATCGGCAACTTGCGCAGCGCCGTCCAGCGGCCGTTGCGTTCGGGCTCGACGTACGCGCCGAGCACGTTGACGAACAGGCAGTCGGTCAGCGCGGCGACGAACGACTGCTCGCCATGCAGGTGCGCGCGCAGCGTCGGCACTTTCAGCGCGCCGAGGTCGAGCTGCGCGGCGAGCGATTCGAACGTGATCGAGATCACGCCCGTCGCGTTGGACGGCAGCACCGTCGCGCTCGGCGCGAGCGCGACCGGCGTGTAGCGCGCTTCCGAGATGCGGATCGGCGCGAGCGTCACGTCGTAGGCGGTGCGGAACCGGCACTGCACGCCGCGGATCGGGCGGCTCTTCAGCTCGGTGCCGCGGTCGATCACGACCGGTTCGGTCTGCTGGCCGGGCGAAGCCGGCGTGAACTGCGCGATCGAGCACGACGGGAACGGCCGCAGGTAGTGCGGATACAGCACTTCCAGCAGCGCTTCGGTGAATTCGGGGTAGTCGTCGTCGAGCTTCTTGTTGATGCGCGCGCCGAGCAGCGCGAACGACTCGATCATCCGCTCGACGTGCGGATCCTCGCAATGCTCGCCGGACAACGCGAGCCGCGCCGCGATCTTCGGATAGCGTTCGGCGAAATCTCGCGAATAGCGCCGCAAAAACGATAATTCGCGCTCGTAATACGGCAGCAATTCTTCCATCGACGACCCCGAACCTCAATATTTCCTGCCGGACCTGATCGACCACCGGGCGGTCCGGCCCGCTCGGCGGCTTGATTTACTGCATTCTCGCGGCGCGTGCGCGCGTGACCGAATACTGCAGCGTCGACGGCTGCAGCATCGCGTCGAAATTCACCGGCTCCTCGGCCGGGTGCACGACGAGCAGCGCCTGGATCGCGAAGTAAAGCGCATTGGTCGCCTGCTCGTTCAGCTCGAACGTCACCTGTACCTGCTGCAGGCGCGGCTCATGGCGCGCGATCGCCTGCTGGATCGACTTGCAGATGAACGCGCGATCGTAGTGGCTCGCGAGGCTCAACCCCGCGAAATCGTTCAGCCCGTAGGTCAGCACCGATTTCTGGCATTCCGGCAGCTCGGCCAGCTCGTTCTCGGTGTGCGCGATACGGGTGTTGAGGATCGCCTCGACGTCGCGGGCGACCGTGGTCTTGAGCTCGTCCAGCGACAATTGCCGCATCGCTGCCGAGGCCGGCAGGTGCGGTTCGTCGTCGAACAGCTTGTCGAGAAAACTGGGTTCGAATCGTTTCATCGGCCGGTATGAACTGCGAAAACGGCAACGGGACGCCGTGCGCCCCGTTGCCGCAACCGACCTTAGACCGCGTAGGTCTTGTCGTTCTTCGTCAGACTCCAGGCGCCCTGCGTGTTGCCGCCCTGGTTGCCGCCGATCTTCTGCTGGGTTTGCTTCCACTGCACGGCCGCGTACTTCAGCGAGAACGTCTCGAGCGGCAGACCTTCCTCGCGAACGCTCGGGGCGATGCTCGAGATGATCACGTACTTGAGCTTGACTTCCAGATACTGCACGCGCTTGCCTTCACCGTCTGCGCGCGAGAAATGGACCGTCACCTCGTCGAACGTGGTGCCGCCCGAGGCGTGCTGGTACAGCAGCGGGCTCGACGAATCGATTTCCTTCGTGAAGATCATGTCGCCGTGCTCGCAACGCGTCATCGTGTGACCGCCAGCGGTCGATGCGGTTGCCGAACGCGGCTGAACGATCGAGTGATCCCACGATTTCAGCTCGATCCAGCCCTGATGGTCTTTGTCCGCGGATTCGCCCTTCACCGCCGGACTACCAAACTGCAAGTGCATATGTAACATGGCCCTTCGACTCCCCAAAGAGGTGGTTTTAACGTCCTACCCAGGCGGCCCGCCCGGGCGATCTACTCGCTTATGAATTTGCCGGTTTGGGCAGATCAGCGACAAGTCGCAGAGAAATCGAGAGTTCGTCGAGCTGAAAGTGCGGGCGCAGGAACGCGACCGAACGATACGAGCCCGGCTTGCCAGGAATCTCCGACACTTGTATGGATGCCTCACGCAGCGGAAATTGCGCCTTCTGTTCCTGCGAGGCGTTATCGTCGAGCAGGACGTACTGCGAAATCCACCGGTTGAGGAAAGTCTCCACGTTCTGCGCCGATGCGAAGCTGCCGATCTTGTCTCGCATCATCGCCTTCAGGTAGTGCGCGACGCGCGATACCGAGAAGATGTACTGCAGCTGGGCGGACAGGACGGCGTTCGCATTCGCGCTGTCGGTGCTGTACTTCTTCGGCTTCTGCACCGACTGCGCAGCGAAGAACGCGGCGTAATCTGAATTCTTGCAATGGACGAGCGGGATGAAGCCGAGGTCGCTCAGCTCCTTCTCGCGGCGATCGGTGATCGCGATTTCGGTCGGACACTTCAGCGCGACTTCGCCGTCGTCGGTCTTGAACGTGTGGGTCGGCAGGTCCTCGACGAGGCCGCCGCCTTCGACGCCGCGGATCGCCGCGCACCAGCCGAAGTCGTCGAACGCGGCCGTCAGGCGGGCAGCGAATGCCCACGCGGCGTTGCACCACAGGTACTTGTCGTGCTCGGTGCCGTCGACGTCCTCGACGAAGTTGAAGTTCTCCGCGGTCTGGCCGTCCTTCGGATTGAACGGCAGGCGGCCGAGGAAGCGCGGCAGCGTCAGGCCGACGTAGCGCGAATCCTCGGCGTCGCGGAACGACTTCCACTTCGCGTATTCGACGGTATCGAACACCTTGCCGAGATCGCGCGGCTTGCCGAGGTCGGAGAACGACTCGAGGCCGAGCAGCTCGGGCGATGCCGACGCGATGAACGGCGCGTGCGCGGCCGCCGCGACGTGCGACATCTGCTCGATGAAGTACATGTCTTCCGGCTGGCGCGAGATCTCGTAATCGCCGATCAGCGCACCGAACGGCGAACCGCCGAACGTGCCGAATTCTTCTTCGTAGACCTTCTTGAACAGCGCGCTCTGGTCGAACTCGCTCGCACCCTTGAAATCGCGCACGAGGTCGCGCTTCGGTGCGTGCAGCGCCTTGATCTTGATCGTCTGGCCCGTATTGCTTTCCTTGACCAGGTAATCCATCCCGCGCCACGTGCTTTCGAGGCGCTGGAATTCCGGCGCGTGCATCACCGCGGAAAGCTGCGTCGAGATCAGGCGGTCGAGTTCCGCGACGCGCGCATCGATCGTGGCCGACAGGTTGTCCGACACGATCACCGTGCCGTCGAGCACCTGGTGCACGAGTTCGCCGATCAGGTCCTTCGCGCGCGCATGCTCGGAATCGGATTTCGCGACCTTGCTCTTCTCGACGATGTCGTCGAGCAGCGAGGTCCCGGCGGCGTATTCCGCGCCGCTGGCTTGTGCAGCAGCCGTTTGCTGGTTCATCTCAACACTCCGTCGTCATTCGCTGTCTTTGTCGCCGCCGGTGCCCTTCGCGAGCTCGTGCAGCTGCTGCGTGTTCTTCAGCACCTCGGACAGCAGATCCTCGAGCTTGTCGTTGCCGGCGAGCTTGTTGCGCAGGTCGGCGAGCTTCGAGCGCGCCTCGAGCAGGCGGCGCAGCGGCTCGACCTGTTCGACGACGTCGTCCGGGCTGAAATCCGACAGCGAGCGGAACTTCAGGTCGACCGCGAACTTGCCGCCTTCCGGGCTCAGGCGGTTTTCCACCTGGAACGCGGCGCGCGGCTCGATCGCCTTCATCACGTCGTCGAAGTTGTCGCGGTCGATATTGACGAACTTGCGGTCGCGCAGCTTCGGCTGCTCGATTTCGGACTGACCCGCCAGATCGCCGACAACCCCGACGACGAACGGCAGTTCCTTCACCTCGATCGCGTCGCCCTTCTCGACCTCGTAGGTCAGCTGGACGCGCGGCGGCCGTATTTTCTGCAAGCTTTTCTGAATGCTTTCTTTCTTGGCCATCGACGGCTCCCAGGTTAGTTGTGGTTTTCGCGTCAGTTGCGCAGCGCGCTGAACGGATCCGCGCCGCCCTTCTGCGGCGCGCTACCGCTCGACGTCGGCGGGGGCGGAGGCGGCGTCGTGGCGCCGCTGTCCGCTGCTGCCGCCGCGCCGGCTGCCACCTTCGGACGGTGAATCGGGCGGCGGATCTTCTTCGTTTGCGATTTCTGCTCCGGCGGGAACAGCGCCGATTCGCCCAGCGTGTCGCGCAGCTGCTTCGCGAGCGTCTGCGCGTCCGACTTCGCGTCGCCCGCGAGCGACGCATCCTGGCGCAATTCGCCGAGCGACTGCGTCGCGATCCGCAGGCCCGCGACGGCCAGCACGCTCTTCGCCTGGCGATCGGTTGCGTCGCGCTGCAGCGCTTCCTGCGCGGCGACGATCGCCTGGCCGTAGTGGTTCTGGGCAAACTGGATCTGCGCGATGCGCGACCATGGCTCCTCGCGCGTCGGATCCGACTTCGCGAGCTGCTGGTACAGGCCGAGAGCCTTGTCCTGATCACCCGCCTTCGCAACGGCGTCCGCATCGGCCAGCGACTTGTTGAAAACCTCGGCGCTCGGCGGCGTGGTCGACTGGCTCGCACAGCCGGCGATCACGCCGCAAGCCAGCACTACCCCAGACAGTTTTGCGAAGAGACGGTCTTTCATCGTTATATCCACCGGCGCGTGAGTTTTAAAATCGTTGAGAATCTGGTTCTTTTGCTTTGCAAGAAGCGCGCGGGTATAGTACCGATCAATTTTTCATAATTCAATCGTCGTGTGAAGAGTAATTCCTTTTAAAACTGGGCGCTACCCCCTCGAATGGCCTCCCGCTGCGGGCTCGCAGCTGTTTTTCTTTCGGCCGGGGCGCGCAAGTTTTACTGGTTGCACGACGCACCGCACGGGTGGCGGAAAATTTTTCCGGGCGCTTGCCTTGATGCAGGCGTGCTTAATAGTTGAGCGTTGCAGTGTCGGGGATACGCGGCGAACGCGGAAATACCCGGCAGTTTTGACAGGGATAAAGGCGGCACGCCGGAAACACGATGAGATCGTCCATGATTCGCTACGCGCTGCCGCTGTTCGCCTGCGCTCTTCTGGCCGGATGCGCGGCCGCCCCGCTGCTCGGCTCGGCCGCGAGCGCCGTGATGCAGGCCGCCGGCATCGGCAAGCCCGAGCTGCCGGACTCGCAGAAGCCGCCGCGCAATCTCGGGATCACGCTCGCTGCCGCGCCGAACCTGAATGCCGCGACCGACCACAAGCCGCTCGCACTCGTCGTGCGGCTCTACGCGCTGAAGGATCCGACGTCGTTCCAGCAGGCGCCGTTCGACGCGTTCACCGATCCGACCAAGGAGAAGGCCGCGCTCGGCGCCGACCTGTTGAATGTGCGCGAAATCACGCTGATTCCGGGCCAGCGCTATACCGCGACCGAGAAAGTCTCGCGCGAAGCGCAGGCATTCGGCATCGTCGCGCTGTTCCGCGATCCCGCACTACAACGATGGAAACTGACGTTCGATCCGGTGAAGTCGGAGAAATCCGGCATAATCATCGGCCTGCATAATTGCGCGATGACGGTCACCGATGGCACCGTCATCGCACCGCAACAGGGTGCGCCTTCACAACCGCTGAATATGCTGTCTTCGGTCTCCTGCGGTTAAGCATGACGCACGAATGTCAATTAACAAGAGTTAACAATTGGCGATTTAATTCGGGCATGAACAAATCGATTACATCGCAACGCCACATTAACCGGATTTGACATGAGTTATTCGGCCAAGGTGCTGTGGGGGGAAGGGCTGTTCCTCCGGCCTCAACACTTTCAGCGGCAGGACGCGTACCACGAGGCGCGCCTGTTCGAGTCCATCCAGGCGATCCAGCCGTACAACTGGGGCGTGCGCTCGGTGCGCATCGACCGCGACGCGCTCGGCAGCAACGTGCTGCGGGTTGCCGAGCTCGCGCTCGTGTTCCCGGACGGTGCGCTGTATGCCGCGCCGCAGGCCGACGACCTGCCGCCGCCGATCGCGCTGGACACGCTGCCCGACGGCATCAACGAATTCGTGTTCTATCTCGCGCTGCACCCGCTGCGCGAGAACGGCACCAATTACAGCGACGATCCGGCCGCCGGCTTCATGACGCGCTTCGTCAGCGAGCAGACGAGCGTCGCCGACAACTTCACCGACGCCGCCGAAGCCGACATCACGTTCCTGAAGACGCAGGTCAAGCTGATCGCTCACAGCGAACCGCGCGACCAGTTGCTGTCGGTGCCGCTCGTGCGCGTGCGCCGCACCGCGACGTCCGGTTTCGAGATCGACGACAGCTTCGTGCCGCCGTGCCTCGCGATCGACGCGTCGCCGATCCTGCACCAGCGGCTGCGCCAGCTGGTCGACGCGCTGCAGGCGAAGGTGAACGCGCTGTACGGCTTCCACCGCGAGCCGTCGAAGAACATCATCGAATTCCGCTCGGGCGACATCGCGTCGTTCTGGCTGCTGCATACCGCGAACGCCGCCTTTGCGACGCTCGCGCACCTGCACCAGCACGCGGCGCTGCATCCTGAGCGGCTGTTCCAGGAACTGCTGCGCCTCGCGGGCCAGCTGATGACGTTCTCGAAGGGCTATACGCTCGCCGACCTGCCCGTGTACCGCCACGACGATCCGGGCCCGAGTTTTGCGCGTCTGGACCTGATGCTGCGCGAGCTGCTCGACACCGTGATCTCGACGCGCTACTTCGCGATCACGCTCGACGAGGTGCGTCCGTCGTTCCATCTTGGCCGCCTCGATTCGGGCAAGATCGACGACAAGACCGAGTTCTACCTGGCGGTGTCCGCGGACATGCCGAGCGTCGAGCTCGTCGATGCCGTGCCGGCCCGCTTCAAGGTCGGCGCGCCCGACGACGTCGACAAGCTCGTGCTGTCGGCGATGCCCGGCGTGCGGCTGTCGTACACGCCGCAGGTGCCGCCCGCGATTCCCGTGCGGCCCGGCGCGTGCTACTTCGCGCTCGATTCGCGCGGCGCGCTGTACGAACGCATGCTGCAGGCCCAGTCCGCGATGATCTATGCGCCGACTGGCATCAATGACCTGAAATTCGAACTGATCGCGGTCACATCATGAGCTACGCGCCTTCCCTGTTCGGCGACAACGCGCCGGCACCCATGCATACCCCGGCGTCGACGGACTCCGCGTTCCAGGCCCGTTCGCTGCTCGACCTGCTGTACGACGGCTTCTTCATGCTGTTCCTGCTCAAGAACCGCCGCGAGCCGGACAGCGCGAGCGAGTTCAGCACGCGGATCCAGGAATTCCTGTCGGATTTCGAGCGCGGTGCGAAGAAGCTGAATATCGCCGCCGAGGATGTGTACGCCGCGAAATTCGCGTTCTGCGCGGCCATCGACGAGATGGTGCTGTCGTCGCAGTTCAAGATCCGCGCGGACTGGGAACGCCGGCCGCTGCAGCTCGTGCTGTTCGGCGAGCAGCTCGCGGGCGAGAAGTTTTTCCAGTATCTCGAGGAATGTCGTGCACAAGGTGCGGCGCGGCTGCAGTCGCTTGAGGTGTTTCATATGTGCCTGCTGCTCGGATTCCAGGGGAAGTATCTGCTCGAAGGGCCGGAGAAGCTCGCTTATCTGACCGCGCGGCTGGGGGATGAGATCGCGCATATGAAGGGCAAGCGGGCGCCGTTCGCGCCGCATTGGCCGTTGCCGGATCAGATTGCGCACCGGTTGAAGCGCGAGGTGCCGGTCTGGGCGATCGGGGCGGTGTTCGCGCTGGTTGCGTTGCTTGGGTTCCTCGGGCTCAACTCGTATCTGAAGGACAAGACGCTGCAGGCGCTTGCACCTTATTCGCAGGTGATCAAGGTAGGCCCGGAGTCGGCTAATTTGACGATTTCGTTGCCTTGAGGGGTGCTTCGCGAGAGCGTCGCCTCATGAGGAAAAGGACCGCCGAGCGGTCCTTTTTTTGTTTCGGCGCGCTCGTTGCGCGTCGTCAGAAAAGAATGAATGCGTCGTTTTCGACGTAGAACACGAACGCATCGAACAACTGCGCAAGCGTAGGTTCGTCGATCTGGTCATGCGCGTTGATCACGATGTCCTCGATCGTTGAGCTGTCCAATGTGATCTGCCAGCCGGGTTGGGTTGCGATGACGGGGAGCGCGCCTTCGTCGGTATCGTTCGTGTCTTCGGAGAAGGCACCCTCGGTATCGGGCGTCCACGGCATCGGCGGCAGACAGAGCCATCCGGAGAAGTCGCCGGGGGTTTCTAGGACTTGTTTCAAGCTGACTGCAGTCGCCATATCGGTCGAGGTGGGCATTACGTTCGTAGCATCGGATAAAAGCGGCTGCCGATTCGAATCTCGCTGCACGGGAATGCTTCACCCACGTGCCGTCAACGAATCCCTGCGGGATCGTCGGACGTGTCCCACCGCCCTTGCGGCACCTGGAACGCGAAACGGTGGCATCCAGCGCATCCGTATCGTCAAAGGCCGTGATTATGCCAATGAACCGCGAAATTCGACACTCGACGTTTCGAACGTTGACGGTTCCGACGCTCCACCAGGCACCGCCGCGTCAGGATATGCGGATGCCGTACCGATACAGACGCGGCCTGCTCGAACTCGGCTGCTTTCTCGTGAGGTCTGAACGGCCACGAAAACTGTCACGACGCGTGCGAATCGATCATGCTGTATCAAGGTTGATAGCGGATCGTTTCATAGATCTTGGCCATACCTTGCTTCGCAGCGCTCTCGTTAGCAGCCAATCCCGACGAGAAGACAACGCAGGTCCAACCTTTGCCGCAGACCTTGCTGGTGACGAGATCGAGACGATGCGCATAGAGCTCATCGTCGTTGAAGATCTTGTGCGTATAGCGCGAAGCCAACGCCGGATACTTGTCGCCCAGCATGATCGGCACAAAGTCCGGTTTCGTGTACTGAGTGGACTTGTCGTCCACCTGGCTCTCGTAAAGATATTGCGCAGTACCTTCGAACGAAGGTGCGACCTTGGTTCGCAGCACCTGAACAACAACGTCCAGATTCAGCACTTCGAATGCGGATTTATCGGCTTCGATGCTGACTCCTCGCCCATCGGTATCCCGGAGTCGATCGTTTGCCGTGACCTTCCAGTCCGCAGGGAGCTGGAAGGTCAGGCCGTTGGCTTTGAAGAGCTTTGGATGCGTCAGATCAGGGGAGGCGGCGGCTCTTGGCCGGAAATCGTAAGCATGTGAAGCTGTCGCAAGCGCGAGGAGGATTAAAGGCACAATAACTATTCGCATAGGCGACTCCATCAGTCCAAATCTCCAATCTTCCGGTTGGATATCCCAATTGCGCACACTTCATCACGCGTGGGCATCGAGTCGTAGAATGTCTTCGGTCTTCTTTGCGTGGGCTGTCATCGCCTCCGGCACCACATCGCCATCGTCCGCGGTCAGCTACTGCTCCACCTACGAACCGATGTACTTGTACTTTAGGTTCAGGCCATCACTCTTACCGCTCAGTTCGACGTGCAAAATGGGCTCCTGTGCCTTCCCATCCACCCAAAGAATGCATTCCGCGCCCCAGGATTGACCGTCGTCCATCTCGAAGAGATCAATGTATGGTCTCGATCCTTTCTTGCCCGAGAAAGCCACTTCAATCGGCGCTAAGCTGATACTAGGTTTTCTTCCAAAATAGTCGTCGAGCGATTCGCATATCTCATCGAGAATCGGTTCGGTGACCCCGAACGTCGACTCCAGTAGATGCTTGTCCATCGAGTTGAGTGCGCCAAGGAATTCGGAAATCACTTTATAAGCCTGATCGTTCAATGATGGGGTCATTTCAGCCTCATTCGTTTCGATGGTGTGCTCGTCCCAGAACCGGCATTTGCACCAATGTTGGAGAAATAGCCTCGTGCGCGTAAGACAGCGCACTTAGCCGCTTTAGGGCTTAGCCCGGCAGCCTTCAGTGAGTTGAAGGCTACTACAGTCTCGCTTCCTAAGGTGCCGGCAAGAGACGCGTTGTCCTGAGTCCGGTTCGCGCGGTAGTGCGGCGTTCCGCGAGTGGTACCGTCAGCGTTTCGTCCCTGCAAACTGATCGCTGGGGCGTCGTTGTAATCATAGTTCGGCAGACCATTCACGGCTGCACCGCACTTGCAACGGTCTTGAGATCCTCGAACGAAATGTGATTGCCGCTGATGCTGAGCAACCACTGATTGAAGCGATCGCCCCCCGCCGCGACATCCTTCGGCGAAATATCACTGAGCCAGGAAACAGCCTGTTCCTTCTCGGCGCCCGGTGGAAGTTGTTGTGCCATGTCGTTCTTCGTTCAAATCGCGATTTAGTTGTTCTTGACGGCTGACGCGCCGCCCTCTCAGGATTTCAGCGGTCCGCCGAACCCGCTCGTCGGCAGCTTCATGCCGGTCGCACCGGCCGCCGACGCCACCGTCGTCGCGCCCTTGCCCGCAATCCCCGCGACACCGGGCAATGCGCCCTGCAGCGCCCCGGATGCTGCGTTCGCCGCCGGCGCGGCCGGCGCCGCGAGCCCGCCTTGCCGTGCAGCCTGCACCATCCCGGCCACCTGCTTCGCGGCACCGCTCAGGCTCGAAGCCGTCTGCAACGCAGACGCCACGCCCGCGCCGCCGAGCGCAGTCGCCGCAGCCGGCAACGCGGAACTCGCCAGCCCGCCCAGCGCAGCGCCTGCGCCACCGCCGCTCACGAGCCCCATGGCAGCCGTCGCCGCGGCAGGCGTCATCCCCTGCAACTGGCTGGCAAGCTGCCCTGTCGCCGCGGCCTGCGCGGCTTCCGGCGACGGCTCGACGGGCTCCGCCGGCCACTTCGCCTGCTTGAAGTAGTTCGCCGGTTGATCCGACTCGCGCGGGTCCTTGCCGAACTCGACTCGCACCGCACCGGGCGGCAGCCCGCTCACGACCGTGTAGCCGCTGTTGTCGAGCGCACCCTTCTTCAGCACCGCGCCGTTCACGTCTTTCACCGTGAACAACCCGCCCTTCACGGCCTCGCCGTTCACGTACTTGTGAAACAATTCCAGCTGCCCCGGCTGATCCGGCCGCAGGCTCGGCAACGGATACCCCATGCTCGCCGGCCCAGCGAACGTATGCGACGCGCCCTTCACATCCACCGCACCCGGCGTGTGAATCTCGATGTTCCCGCCTTGAATGCGGATATACCCGCCGCCGCTCGTCAGCAGGATTCCCTGATCGGCCGCGATTTCAATCCGGTCGGTCGCCGACACGATCTTCACCGCCTTCTGCGCGGTCACCTCAACGTTGTCCGACTGCGCCTGGATCTCGACCTTGCCCTTGCCCGCGAACAGCTTCATCCCCGCGTTCTGCACGAACAGGCTCAGCTTCTGCCCGATGCTGGCGATCAGCGACTTGCCCGCCGCAACATGCACGCTCTGCCCGCTCGCAACGTTCACGTGATCGTTCGCGACCATGTGCACCGACTGCTGCGTCGACATCCCGATCCCCGACGGGCTGCCGAACAGCATCACCGGTTCCTTGAACGCGTTCGCGTTGCCGGTGCCGCCGCCTGCCGTACGTCCGCCGGCGGCGCTGCCCGATGCGCTGTCCTGCGTCGCGTCCGTGAACGCGCGCATCGTGTCCTGCGCGTCCTTCAGGCTTTCCGCCTGATGCCGTTCGCTCACACCCGACATCGCTTCGACCAGGCTCTCGCCCGTCACGAGCTGCTGCTGCACCTCTTTCACGTCGAGCGGCTGGCTGTTCGCCGCCTTCGGATGCGTCGTCACGTACAGGCCCTGGCTCGCCCGCACCGCGCCGTACGCATCCGAGCGCAGGTCGAATCCGCTGCCGAGATACGCGCCGCGCGAATTGCCGCTCTGGTCGATGATGTAGCCGAGATGCAGCAAGCTGTTCGCGCTGCTGCTCATCAGCTGCACGCGGTTCTGCCCGGTCGCGTCGTCCATCACGAGCTGGTTGTAGCCGCCGCCCGAATACTCTTTCGATCGATATCCGGACAGGATCCCGTCGGTATGCCACTGCGGCTGGTTCGCGCCGTTGTACACGCGCCCGACCGCGAGCGGCCGGTCGCAGTCGCCGCCGACGTAGTCGATCAGCACCTCCTCGCCGATGCGCGGCACGTGCACGCCGCCGTAGCCGCCCCCCGTATCCGACTGCACGACGCGCACCCAGCACGACGCGTTCTCGTTGCCCGGATTCAGGCGGTCCCACACGAACTGCACGCGAATCCGGTTCAACGCGTCCGTATAGACTTCCTCGCCCTGCGGCCCGACGACGATCGCCGTCTCGAGATGCATCTCCGGCTTGTGATGCTCGAACGGGCTGCGATACGGCACGCCCGCGCGTTGCGCTTCGACTTCGACGAGATAGAAGCCGGTCGAGCCATCCTCGTGCGGCACGCGAAATGCGGGATCGGCGCCGTAGCTCTCCTGCGCCTGCGTCAATGCCTCGCGCAGACTGCATGGAAAGTCCGCGCTGTCGCTCGCGACGGGCAGGTTGTTCTCGATCCACCACGCCACCTCGATCGCGGCGAATTCGCGCTGATCAGCGGGATCGCGATCGTGTTCGGGATGGTCGGCCAGCGTGAAGCGTCTGCCCGCATCGATCGCGCGCACGCCACCCGCGCCATGGAAGCGCTTTGCCTGCGACTCCCATTCCTCCATCTTGACCTTCGTCAGATGGTCGCCGCGCGTCTGGTCCAGGTATGTATAAGCGCCCGTGTACTCGTAGACTTCGAGCTGGTCGGGCAACTCGCCCTGGCCGCCCATCGTCGGCAGCGACGTGCCTTTCGGGTTCGACGGCTGCGAAGGATTCTTGTAGTCGAACGTGCGCGTCGTGCGCGTCACGCTCTGAAGCGTACGCGTGCCCGACCATTGCGTGAACGCGTCGGCTTCGCTTGCCGCGCCGCCGTGATAGAAGCGCACGGCCTCCGGCGACAGCGGCGCGAACGCCTGCAGGTTGTCGGTGATCACGAGCGTATGCGACTTGCCGTCGTCGGCCTGCTGCCATGTGCAGTAGAGCCCTTCGTTCTCCATCAGCCGATGCACGAAATGCCAGTCGGTGTCGTGCTGGCGTGTGTACGAACGGTTCGGCAGCGGCTTCGACAATGCGAAGCGGAAATGGCCCTGCGCCTGCGGATGCTTGTTCAGCACGTCGGAGATGATCTGGTCGACGGTCGTGTCGTTCCAGAGCCGCTGATCGCGGCGGAACCTCAGGAAATGAGTGAAATCGGCGAACGCGAGCTGATAAGTCGTGAGTCCGCCGTCAGCGCCCAGCCGGCGCGCGGTATGCACGTATCCGTTGATCGGCCGGTAGCTGCGGTCGCCCTGCTGGATCCACAACGTGACGGACTGCGCGATCAGCTTTTTAAGTTCCAGATCGCCATCGGTCGACAGCACGTCGAGCGTGAACTCGTACGCGCGCCCGATGCGCGAACGGCCGACCGCCCGCTGCACGGTCAGGGTATTAGCCCCCAACGGCGTATCGAGCTTCAGCAGCCGGTCCTGCTGAAGCAACCCGCCGCGCAATGCGGCAATTGTGTTCTGCATGTTCATGACTACGGCCTCTTCTTCTTTTGACGCGCCCTCGGATGGCGCCGGCATTTGATTCCGCTCGCGCGATTTTACAGATGAATTACGGCACGAACCCGAAATATGACCTGATTTAAAAGAACATTTCGAGTGCAATCGGAAAATATCCGAGCGGGACTGCTCACCGAATTGCTCGCCCCCGGCCGAGCCGATTCCTGTCCACATCACAGGAAGTCAGTCACCTCTCCCCCATGAAATCGATTGCAATCAGGGCCAATTCGACTTCCGGCGCGGCGCGGTTGCGAGTAGTGTCTACGTGCCCGTATTGCGGCCCATCGGGGCCGGCCGGCGCCCGGCGCTCACCACAACACCCTACTGAACACTGGAGATCTGCGATGAAACGTTCGAAGTTCCTGCTGTCGGGCCTGCTGCTCGCGTCGGCCCTTGGTTTCACGGCCGTCGCCGCGCACGCGGACGACCTGCTCGATTCGGTGAAGAAAGCCGGCGTGCTGCGCGTCGGCCTCGAAGGTACGTATCCGCCGTTCAACTCGCGCGGCACGTCGGGCCAGCTCGAGGGTTTCGACGTCGACGTCGCGAATGCGGTCGCCGGCAAGCTCGGCGTGAAGACGCAGTTCATCCCGACCGAATGGAGTGGCATCATCGCGGGCCTGCAGGCCGGCAAGTTCGACGTGATCGTCAACCAGGTCACGATCACGCCGCAGCGCAAGGAAGTGCTCGACTTCAGCCAGCCGTACACGTACTCGGCGGCGCAGCTGATCCAGCGCAAGGACGACACGCGCAACTTCAAGTCGCTCGACGATTTCAAGGGCAAGAAGCTCGGCGTGACGCTCGGCACCAACTACGACCAGATGGCGCGCACCGTGCCGGGCATCGAGGTGCAGACGTATCCGGGCGCGCCGGAGAAGCTGCGCGACCTCGCCGCGGGCCGGATCGAGGCGACGCTCGACGATCGCCTGATGCTGCCGTACATGATCAAGACGTCGAACCTGCCGCTGCGCGCGGGCGCGGTGCTGAACGGCGGCAAGCAGGAAATGGCGATCCCGTTCCGCAAGGGCAACCCGAAGTTCGAGAAGGCGATCAACGACGCGCTGGCTTCGCTGCAAAAGGACGGTACGCTGAAGAAGATCTCGATGCACTGGTTCGGCAGCGACGTGACGGTGCCGGTCGCGCAGTAAGCGGCCCGGCGTTTCGACGCGTCACGCCCTTCGTCTCGACGAAGGCGTGACGCTTCCCCTCAGGCCGCTTCGTCGAAGCGCGCCAGCAGCATCTGGCCGATCGGCGTCAGCGCCGGGCGCACGGCTACCGCGCTCATGCGCACCTGCGTATCGACGACCAGCCGCTTTTCAACCAGCACGGCGAAGGCCGGATTCGATTGATCGACGCTGTCCGGCGTACGCGCAATGCGCAGCAGCATCGAGAATTCATGCGGACTCAACATGGTCCAGGTCTCCTGATCGTTCGCGATCCGGTTCGAATCGGCGTCGATCCTGTTTTCGAATGAAATGGTGGGGGCATGGACGGTGCGCCGCCGGGAGCGAGATCCCGGTTGCCCGCCTGCGACGCGGGCACGTCGTCGGAAGCAGGTTGCGCACGCCCCGGTTCCGGCGATGCCGCCACGACAGGAACGTGCAACCTTATGGGCACATCGTGACGCGACCGTGACAGCAAAACGGGGGCGCAACGGCGCGCGCCACGCGCGCGTTCGGCCCGATGCCGATCCGGTTGCCGATGATGAACTGCCTCGCGTTCGTGGCCGCCAGCCGCGCGCTTTCCCGCTTTCCTTTTCGCGCCCGCCCGTCAGCGCGGATCGACCGAATACGGAATGCCGCTGCGTGCCGATTCTCCTGCATCGCGCATACAGCGCACGACCACGTTCACCGCACGCCCGAGCGGCATCCCGACGAGCACGCCCCAAACCGCGAACGACAGCATCACGAAACCGCTTGCCGCCGCCCACGGCTCGCGCGCGGCGACCGCGTAATGCGTGCAGGTTTCGGCGACGAAAGTCAGCATCAGCGTGACGAGCAGGCTCGCATCGCCGGGCAGGCGCACGCGCAAGCCCGACTGCGTTGCACGGAACGCGAGCCGCCAGCGGCTAGCATGCAGCCAGCCCAGCGCCGCGCTGGCCAGGACAGCAACCAGCGCGATCGCATTCGCGTCGACTCCGGCGTGCGGGAAAAGTCCGTTCAGGCTGCCCTCTACTGCCCGCGTCGAGCCTATCCGATAGCATCGCGCTCCCGTCGTCAACGATCTTCGCTACGGTGCTGGTCGAGTGCTTACTCACGAAACGATCTACGCGTCGATTTATACCCACCCGCGCGGTGGCTTGAAGCAGGCGATGATCGAAGCGCTTCGCCAGGAAAAGCCGGCGCGCGGCAACACGCGCAAGACGCTGGCCCGCAAGAGCTTTGTGCCGGAAGAACTGCGCATCATCCATC
>NZ_WHNU01000041.1:0-92359 GCF_009362305.1 Burkholderia sp. BE17 | reverse complement strand
CGACGGGATGGGCGGGATGGGCGTGTTCCGCGTGAAGGCCGACGGGATGAATCTCGGCGCGATCATCGAGATGCTCGGCCACGACGGCACGCGCTCGCTGATGATTCAGAAGTTCATTCCCGAGATCAAGGCCGGCGACAAGCGGATCCTGCTGATCGCGGGCGAGCCCGTGCCGTATTCGCTCGCGCGGATTCCGCAGGGCAGCGAGGTGCGCGGCAATCTCGCCGCGGGCGGGCTCGGCGTCGCGCAGCCGCTGACTGCTCGCGATCGCGAGATCGCCGGGGCGCTCGGGCCCGTGCTCGCGTCGCGCGGGCTGCTGCTGGTCGGCCTCGATGCGATCGGCGACTGGCTGACCGAGGTGAACGTCACGAGTCCGACCTGCTTCCGCGAGATCATGGAGCAGACGGGCTTCGACGTCGCCGCGATGTTCGTCGACGCGCTGGAGCGTGCGGCCGCGTAGGCCGCCTTCCCGCGCAACCCCGGCGGCGGCCGCGCAGGTCCCCCGTCGCCGGAGCAGCTTGACCGGCCTGCTACAATGCCCGCTTGCCCGGTGCCGAGATCGGCGCACCGAAGGCCCGGCGGTCGGGCCGAAACTGTTGCAAGGCTGAACATGAAACGTTCCCCACACTCGCTACGCTTTTTGCCCCGCCGCGGGGTGTCGGCCCGCCAGGGGCGGCCGGGAGCGATCTGACATGGCCGGGATCCTGATCATCGCGCACGCACCGCTCGCCACCGCGCTGCGGGACTGCATCGCGCACATCTACGGCGGCGTGCCCGCGCGCATCGGCTGTATCGACGTGATGGCGGACAGCGATCCGACCCAGGTGATGGCGTTCGCGCACGCGGAGCTCGCGCGGCTCAAGGAAGAGAACGGCGTGGTCGTGCTGACCGACATGTATGGCGCGACGCCCGCGAACATCGCGGGCCAGCTCGCGAAGATCGACAACGTGCGCGTGCTGGCCGGCGTGAACCTGCCGATGCTCGTGCGGGCCGTCTGCTATCGCACCGTGCCGCTCGACAAGCTCGTCGACAAGGCGCTGTCCGGCGGCGCGAAGGGCGTCCACGAAGTGGCGACCGGCACGCCGCCGCCGCCGACGGAAGCCGGCTGCGGCCAGTGCGCGCCGATTCCGCCCGAACCGCAACCGCGCACCGAATCGCACTGATCACCGCGTTTTTCGTTTTAGACAGCACCGCCGGCGCGCGCCGCCGGCGGTCCCGACCGACCCGACCGAGAATCATGCTTCAACAAGAAACCACCATCGTCAATAAATTGGGGCTCCATGCGCGCGCATCGGCCAAGCTTACGCAACTGGCCGGCAATTTCCAGTCGGAAGTCTGGATGACACGCAACGGGCGCAAGATCAATGCGAAGAGCATCATGGGCGTGATGATGCTGGCGGCGGGCATCGGCAGCACCGTGACGATCGAGACCGAAGGGGCCGACGAACGGGAAGCGATGGACGCGCTGCTGAAGCTGATCGCCGACAAGTTCGGCGAAGGCCAGTGATCGTCACGCGGGATCGTTGCCGTTTCCAGTCAGGATGCCGCGGATTTCGCGGCATTTTTTTCGTCGAAAGCATTGATGCGGAATGCGCAATGCTGCGCTGCATGCAGTCAGCAGGGGGTCGCGGAATTTATAATCGCTAACCGGGGTCATAAGCGCATCGCAGCAGTGTGCCGCGGCTTTACTTGTACAGAGGAGGTGCGCGTGTCCTTCACGCTGCAAGGCATTCCCGTCTCACGAGGTATCGCGATCGGGCGAGCGTATCTGATCGCGCCGGCGGCGCTCGACGTCGCCCATTACCTGATCGAGGCGAACCAGACCGACGCCGAAGTCGAGCGTTTCCGCACGGCGCTCGAAGTCGTGCATTACGAACTCGAAGCGCTGCGCGCCGACCTGACCGACGACACCCCGAGCGAAGTGGGCGCGTTCATCGACGTCCACATGATGATCCTGAGCGACGCGATGCTCGTGCAGGAAACCATCGATCTGATCCGCACGCGCCGCTACAACGTCGAGTGGGCGCTGACCGAGCAGCTCGAATTGCTCACGCGCCACTTCGACGACATCGAGGACGAATACCTGCGCGAGCGCAAGGCCGACATCGAACAGGTGGTCGAGCGCGTGCTGAAGGCGCTCGCCGGTGCGCCGTCGGCGTCGCAGGCGCTCGACCGCGCGGCCGCGAACGGCACCAACGAGATGATCGTCGTCGCGCACGACATCGCGCCGGCCGACATGATGCAGTTCAAGACGCAGTCGTTCCAGGCGTTCGTCACCGACCTCGGCGGGCGCACGTCGCACACGGCGATCGTCGCGCGCAGCCTCGGCATTCCGGCCGCGGTCGGCGTGCAGCACGCGAGCGCGCTGATCCGCCAGGACGACCTGATCATCGTCGACGGCGACCAGGGCATCGTGATCGTCGATCCGGCGCCGATCGTCCTCGAGGAATACTCGTACCGCCAGTCCGAGAAGCTGCTCGAGCAACGCAAGCTGCAGCGTCTGAAATTCTCGCCGACGCAAACGTTGTGCGGCACCAAGATCGACCTGTACGCGAACATCGAGCTGCCCGACGATGCGAAGGCGGCCGTCGAGGCCGGCGCGGTCGGCGTCGGCCTGTTCCGCTCCGAGTTCCTGTTCATGCATCAGAAGGAGATGCCGGAAGAGGAGGAGCAGTTCGCCGCATACAAGCGGGCCGTCGAGTGGATGAAGGGCATGCCGGTGACGATCCGCACGATCGACGTCGGCGCGGACAAGCCGCTCGAGGCGCTCGACGAGGGCTACGAGACGGCGCCGAACCCGGCGCTCGGCCTGCGCGCGATCCGCTGGAGCCTGTCCGAGCCGCAGATGTTCCTCACGCAGTTGCGCGCGATCCTGCGGGCGTCCGCGTTCGGCCAGGTAAAGATCCTGATCCCGATGCTCGCGCACGCGCAGGAGATCGACCAGACGCTCGACCTGATCCGCGAGGCGAAGCGCCAGCTCGACGACGCGGGGCTCGCATACGATCCGAACGTGCGCCTCGGCGCGATGATCGAGATTCCGGCCGCGGCGATCGCGCTGCCGCTGTTCCTGAAGCGGTTCGATTTCCTGTCGATCGGCACGAACGACCTGATCCAGTACACGCTCGCGATCGATCGCGCCGACAACGCGGTCGCACACCTGTACGATCCGCTGCATCCGGCCGTGCTGCACCTGATCTCCTATACGTTGCGCGAAGCGAAGCGCGCGGGCGTGTCCGTGTCGGTGTGCGGCGAGATGGCGGGCGATCCGGCGCTCACGCGCCTGTTGCTCGGGATGGGGCTCACCGAGTTCTCGATGCACCCGAGCCAGCTGCTCGTCGTGAAGCAGGAGATCCTGCGCGCGCACCTGAAGGCGCTCGAGAAACCGACGGCCGACGTGCTCGCCGCGTTCGAGCCGGAGGAAGTGCAGGCGGCGCTGAAGCGCCTGTCGGTCGCCGAGCCGCGTGCGGACGCGGCCGCCTAGGTCGCTTAGGCCGCGCAGGCGCCCGAGTCGTCCGCTGACTGCCGTGAAGTGTCATGCATGCGCCGCCCGGCGCATGCGTTCGACGCGCGTCAGTGCCGGCCCCCGCACACGGGGCAGTCGGCCTGGCGCGCGATTTTCATCGTCGTCCATTCCATCCGCAGCGAATCGAGCATCATCAGCCGCCCGTTGAGCGTCGTGCCGATTTCGCCGATCACGCGCAGCGCTTCGGCGGCCTGCATCGCGCCGATGATCCCGACCGTCGGCGCGAACACGCCCATCGTCGCGCACGCGACTTCCTCGAACGGCTGGTCTTCCGGAAACACGCACGCGTAGCAGGGTGCAGCCGCATCGCGGAAATCGAACGTGCTGATCTGGCCGTCGAAGCGCAGCGCGGCGCCCGACACGAGCGGCACGCCGTGCGCGACGCACGCGCGGTTGATCGCGTGCCGCGTCGCGAAGTTGTCGGTGCAGTCGAGCACGACGGTCGCGCGCGGCACGTGCGCGTCGAGCCACGCGTCGTCGACGCGCTCCGCGACCGCGTTCACCTTCACCTCGGGATTCAGTTGCGCGAGCGTGTCACGCCCCGATTCGACCTTGCTGCGACCGACCGACGACGTCACGTGCAGGATCTGCCGCTGCAGGTTCGTGAGGTCGACCGTATCGGCGTCGACGAGCGTGATCGTGCCGACTCCCGATGCCGCGAGGTACATCGCGGCGGGCGAGCCGAGGCCGCCCGCGCCGACGACGATCGCGTGCGCATCGAGAAAGCGCTGCTGCGCCTCGATGCCGATTTCGTCGACGAGGATGTGGCGGGAGTAGCGGAGGAGTTGATCGTCGTTCATGGGGAGATCGGGCGAAGCATGCCGCGGGCGGCGGCGCGGACGTATCTGCGTATTCTAGTGCAGTGTTCGGCGCTAATCGGCACTGACGTGCTGCGCCTTCGCGCCCGTGGCTGCGTTGCAAATCCTCGCGATGCCACTGGGCATCGCTGCGGTTTGCGCCTTGCCACGAGCACGAATCCGCTGGCACATCAGCACCGCTTAGCACCGAACACTACACTAGGCGCACATGAAAAACGGGCCATCGCGGTCTTCCCGCGATGGCCCGTCGGATGCCGGCCGGCGCTTACTTCGGCGCCGACGCGGGCTTCGGTGCGGACGCCGGCTTCGCGCTTGCGGCCGATGCCTTCGGGGCCGCGGCAGCCTTGCCGGCCGGGCTCTTCGTCGTGCTCTCGGCGAGCAGCGACTTCGATGCCTGGACGGGCTTGCCTTCGAGCTTGTTGAGCGCCTGCTGCATCATGAAATCGTCGGTGCTGCCGAACTCGATCGGCTTGCGATCGCGATCCTTCTGGCGTTGCTCCGGCGTCTTCTTGTCGTTCTGCTCCTCGAGGACGCGCAGTTGATCCATCCTGCGCTGCTCGCGCTCTTCCTGTTCCTTCTTCTCGTTCGGATCCTGCGTGTTCGCGAGGTGGTTCGTGTAGTCGACCTCGCGCGTCACGAGCACGTCGTCCGGATCGCCGTCCGCGTACTGATCGACCGGCACGTCGGGCGTGATGCCCTTGTTCTGGATCGAGCGGCCGCTCGGCGTGTAGTAGTACGCGGTCGTCAGGCGCAGCGCGGTGTCGGCCGTCATCGGGCGGACCGTCTGCACCGAGCCCTTGCCGAACGTCGTCTTGCCCATGATCTGCGCGCGCTTCGAATCCTGCAGCGCGCCGGCGACGATTTCCGACGCGGACGCCGAATACGCGTTCGTCAGCACGATCATCGGCACGGTCTTGAAGACGGGCGGCAGGTTCTTCAGCGGATCGCCGTCGAAGGACGGCAGGCGATAGTTGTCGTACGTATCGCGGTAGACCTGCTTCGAATCGGGGATCTGGCCGTTCGTCGACACGACGACGGAGTCGGGCGGCAGGAACGCGCCGGCAACGCCGACCGCGCTCTGCAGCAGGCCGCCGCCGTTGTTGCGCAGATCGAGGACCAGGCCCTTCAGGTTCGGCTGCTGGCGCGCGATGTCCTGCAGCTTCGCGGCGAGATCGGGCGTCGTGCGCTCCTGGAAGCTCGTGATGCGGATGTATGCATAGCCGGGGTCGAGCATCTTCATCTTCACGCTCTGGACCCTGATGATCGCGCGCGTGACCGTGACCGGGAACGTGCGGTCGTCGCTCTTGCGGAAGATCGTCAGCGTGACCTTGGTGCCCGGCTCGCCGCGCATCTGCTTGACGGCCTTGTCGAGTGTCATGCCGCGCACCGGCTTGTCGTTGATGCGCGTGATCAGGTCGCCCGGACGGATGCCGGCGCGGAATGCGGGGGTGTCCTCGATCGGCGAGATCACCTTGACGAGGCCGTCTTCCTGCGAGATCTCGATGCCGAGACCCGCGAAGCGGCCCTTCGTCTGCTCCTGCAGTTCGTCATAGTCGGTCTTGTCGAGGAACGACGAGTGCGGGTCGAGGCTCGACACCATGCCCTTGATCGCCGCCGTCAGCAGCTTCTTGTCGTCGACCGGCTCGACGTACTCGCGCTTGATCTGGCCGAATACTTCCGCGAACAGGCGGAGCTGGTCGAGGGGAAGCGGCGCCGTGGCGGTCTGCTCGGCCGACGCGGAAATCTGCAGCGTGGCGAACACGCCCGTGGCGAGGCCCGCGGCAATCAGGCCGATGTTCTTCAATTTCATTCGCATAGAGAGTCTGGTGCGGTCGGGAAGCGCGTGGCGGTAGCGGGGATATAGCGAACAAGTATAACTGTTCGTCCGATAACTCAGTGGAACGCCGCGAAAAGCCGAGAAAAGGGCCCCGGAGAAGGCCCGGCGGGGCGCCGCCGGACGCGCTGCGGGTTCGAAAGCGGATTCGACAGCGGCGGGGCCGCGAAGGTTCGCGCGGCGTGCCGGGCCTGCCGGACACGCCGCGCCGGACGCGGCCCGCCCGGTGCGACGGACGTCAGCCCGCCTTGCCCTGCTTCGCGACGGCGGCTTGCGCCTGCGCGATCGCGCCCTGGTCGCCGAGGTAATAGTGCTTGATCGGCTTCAGGTTCTCGTCGAGTTCATACACGAGCGGCACGCCGTTCGGGATGTTCAGGCCGACGATGTCGCTGTCCGAGATGCCGTCGAGGTACTTGATCAGTGCGCGCAGCGAGTTGCCGTGCGCGGCGATCAGCACCTGCTTGCCGGCGCGGACCGCCGGCGCGATCGACTCGTTCCACAGCGGCAGCACGCGCGCGACCGTGTCCTTCAGGCACTCGGTGAGCGGCAACTGCTCGCGCGGCACCTTCGCGTAGCGCGGGTCGTTGAACGGCGCGCGCTCGTCGGTCGGCTCGAGTGCGGGCGGCGGCGTGTCGTAGCTGCGGCGCCAGACGAGCACCTGGTCGTCGCCGAACTTCGCGGCCGTTTCCGCCTTGTTCAGCCCCGACAACGCGCCGTAGTGGCGCTCGTTCAGGCGCCACGAGTGGACGACCGGCAGGTACATGAGGTCCATCCGGTCCTGCACGTGCCACAGCGTGCGGATCGCGCGCTTGAGCACCGACGTGTACGCGATGTCGAACGTGTAGCCAGCCTCGCTGAGCAATTCGCCGGCCTGGTAGGCCTCGTTGCGACCCTGTTCGGTCAGGTCGACGTCGACCCAGCCGGTGAAGCGGTTTTCCTTGTTCCACGTCGATTCGCCGTGGCGGATGAGAACGAGTTTGTACATGGATCTTGCGGTCGGTAGTGAAGGAAGCGGTGCGCGTCGCGCGGCACCCGACCCGGGCCCGCCATCGCGCAAGGCGGTTATTTTATAATGGCAGGATTGTCCTCATCCGATTTCTCTTTTTCCGGCGGAATTCCGTGACGTTCTTTACCAATTACACGAACCTGGCCCTCATCGCGATCCTGCTGGTATCCGGCGGCCTGCTGGCGTGGCCCGCCCTGCGCCGCGGCCGCGGCGGCCTGTCGGCCGCGGAGGCCACCCAACTCATCAACCGCCGCAATGCGGTCGTGATCGACGTGCGCGCCGCGGCCGATTTCGCCGCCGGCCACCTGCCGTCGGCGCGTCAGCTCGCGGCGGGCGAGATCGGCGCGAAGATCGCGCAGGTCGCGAAGAACAAGAGCACGCCGGTACTGCTCGTCTGCCAGAATGGCCAGCAGTCGCAGAAGGCGGCGCGCGAGGTCGAGGCGGCGGGCTACGCCGAGGTGCACGTGCTCGAGGGCGGCGTGGCCGCCTGGCAGCAGGCCGGGATGCCGGTCGTCAAACAGGGAGTGGCGAAGTGAACAAGGTTTTGATGTACAGCACGCAGGTGTGTCCGTATTGCATGCAGGCCGAGCGCCTGCTGAAGCTGCGCGGTGTCGAGCAGATCGAAAAGGTGCTGATCGACCGCGATTCGGCGCGCCGCGAGGAAATGATGACGCGCACGGGGCGCCGCACGGTGCCGCAGATCTATATCGGCGACACGCACGTCGGCGGTTACGACGATCTGTCGAAGCTCGACCGCGAAGGCGGGCTCGCACCGCTTCTGCAAGCGGCCTGATTAGGGCAGAATGGCCGCCGGCCGCGCCGCGGCTTGGGCGCGCAGGAATCATCCGTGGCGGCCGGCGAGAAGCCGGGCCGCTCCGTCACCACTTTTAGGGAAACACCATGTCCGACGTCGAAAACCAACCGTTCTTCAACATCCAGCGCGTCTACCTGAAGGATATGTCGCTCGAGCAGCCGAATTCGCCGGCTATCTTCCTCGAGCAGGACATGCCGTCGGTTGAAGTCGAAGTCGACGTCAAGGCCGACCGCCTCGCGGAAAGCGTGTTCGAAATCGTCGTGTCGGGTACCGTCACGGCGAAGGTGAAGGACAAGGTCGCGTTCCTGATCGAGGCGAAGCAGGCCGGCATTTTCGACATTCGCAACATTCCGGACGAACAGCTCGACCCGCTCGTCGGCATCGCTTGCCCGACGATCCTGTTCCCGTACCTGCGCTCGAACATCGCCGACGCGATCACGCGCGCGGGCTTCCCGCCGATCCACCTGGCGGAAATCAACTTCCAGGCGCTGTACGAGCAGCGTCTCGCGCAGCTTCAGCAGCAGGCCGGCGCCGCAGGCGCACCGAACGGCACGACGCTGAACTGACGTTTCACACGGACCGGTGCTGGGTATGAAAGTAGCCGTTCTCGGCGCCGGTGCCTGGGGCACCGCGCTCGCGGGCCATCTGGCCGCGCGGCACGATACGCTTCTGTGGGCGCGCGACGCCGCGCTCATCGCCGGGCTGCAGGCCCGGCACGAAAATTCCCGCTATCTGGACGGCATCGCGCTGCCTGACGCATTGCGCTACGACGCCGATCTCGGCGCCGCGCTCGCGCATGGCGCCGCGGACGACGCGCTGTGCGTGATCGCCGCGCCCGTGGCCGGGCTGCGCACGCTGTGCCACGCGATGCACGACGCAGGCTGCGTGCCCGCGCATATTGTCTGGGTCTGCAAGGGCTTCGAGGCCGACACGCATCTGCTGCCGCATCAGGTGATCGCGGCCGAGCTGCCCGAACAGCGCAGCAACGGCGTGCTGTCGGGGCCGAGCTTTGCGCGCGAGGTCGGACAGTCGCTGCCCGTCGCGCTGACGGTGGCGAGCGCGTCCGCCGAATGCCGCGAGCGCACGCTCGCCGCGTTCCATCACGGCGCGATGCGGATCTACACGGGCGACGACGTGGTCGGCGTCGAAGTTGGCGGCGCCGTGAAGAACGTGCTCGCGATCGCGACCGGCATTTCCGACGGCCTCGGCCTCGGGCTGAACGCGCGCGCCGCGCTGATCACGCGCGGCCTTGCCGAAATGTCGCGGCTCGGCGTCGCGCTCGGCGGCCGCGCGGAAACCTTCACGGGCCTCACGGGCCTCGGCGACCTGATCCTCACCGCGACGGGCGACCTGTCGCGCAACCGCACGGTCGGCCTGCAACTGGCGGCCGGCCGCACGCTGAACGACATCCTCGGTGCGCTCGGCCACGTGGCCGAAGGCGTGCGCTGCGCGCAGGCCGTGCTGGCGATCGCGCACGCGCAATCGATCGAGATGCCGATCACCGAAGCCGTGTGCGGTGTGCTGTTCGACGGTATCGCGCCGCGCGACGCCGTCAGCGGCCTGCTGCGGCGCGACGCGCGCGCCGAGTAGCGCGGACAGGCGCCGCCGCCGGCGCGGCCGCATCAAGCGCGCGGCGCCAAAGCGCACTACGCTTGAACAGTCTCCGGCGTTTCGGGAGGTTGTCATGCTGCAGATCCATTCCACCACGCTCGACGCGCAACTCGTTGACATCACGACGCTCGATGTCGACGCGGTCGTCAACGCCGCGAACGGTTCGCTGCTCGGCGGGGGCGGCGTCGACGGCGCGATTCACCGCGCGGCCGGCCCCGGCCTGCTCGCCGAGTGCCGCACGCTCGGCGGCTGCGATACGGGAGACGCGAAGCTCACGCGCGGCCACGGGCTGCCGGCGCGCTACGTGATCCATGCGGTCGGCCCGGTATGGCACGGCGGCGATCGTGGCGAGCCCGACCTGCTCGCATCGTGCTACCGACGCGCGATCGAGCTGGCCGAGGAGGTGGCCGCGACATCGATTGCGTTTCCGGCGATCAGTTGCGGGATCTATCGTTATCCGGCTGGCGAGGCCGTTGAAATCGCAGTCGGCACCGTCGTCGAAATGCTGCCGCAGGCGCCGAGCCTCGCACGCGTGGTGTTCGCGTGCTTTTCCCCCGACATCCACGACCTGTATCGCGCGCGGCTCGCGCGGGCCTGACGCGGCCCGCGCAGCGCACGCATCATGCGCCGCCTTCGAAGCCGGCCTGGCGCCACGCCTCGAATACGACCACCGCGACCGTGTTCGACAGGTTCAGGCTGCGGTTGTCCGGCCGCATCGGCAGGCGCACGCGCTGTTCGTTCGGGAAGCGTTCGAGCAGCGCGGCGGGCAGGCCGCGCGTCTCCGAGCCGAACACGAACCAGTCGCCCGGCAGGAACGCATGATCGTGGAAGCGGCCCGAGCCGCGCGTCGTGAACGCGAACATCCGCGCGGGATCGGGCGATTCAGTCGCGACGAACGCGTCCCAGTCGCGGTGCACGCGCATTTGCGCATATTCGTGATAGTCGAGGCCGGCGCGGCGCATCCGTGCGTCGTCGAGCGGAAAGCCGAGCGGCTCGATCAGGTGCAGGTGCGCGCCGGTGTTGGCGCACAGGCGGATCACGTTGCCGGTGTTCGGCGGGATTTCGGGAGCGACGAGGACGACGTTGAACATGTTTCGGTTTGGCTGGGCCGGCCGGGGCGGAGCAACGCGCGCTCGTTCCCGGCCGGCCGGTTCGTGACGGCCGCGGCCGCGTGCAGGCGGCCGGCCTCTCTATTTAATTAATCCCTGGCGGTGCGCAGCGCAACCAGATTCGTCACGCGCGCGGCGCCCGCCGCCTTCAGTGCGTGCGCGGCGGCCTCGAGCGTCGCGCCGGACGTCATCACATCGTCGACGAGCGCGACGTGGCGGCCGGCGACGTCGCCCGCCACCGCGAACGCCGCCATCACGTTGTCGCGCCGTGCGCGCAGGGCGAGCCGCGACTGCGGCGCGGTGTCGGCGACGCGCGTAAGCAGCGCCGCGTCCGCATGCACGCCGAGCCGGCGCGCGAGCGGCCGCGCGATCGCCCATGCCTGGTTGTAGCCGCGCACGACGAGCCGCCGGTGCGACAGCGGCACCGGCGCGACCACGTCGAAGCCGCCGGTGCCGCGCGTATCGTCGACCAGCCGGGCGAGCCGGGCCGCGAATTCGGCGCCGAGCGCGAGCCGCGCATGAAACTTCAGGCCGCGTGCGAGCCCGTCGAGCGGCGCGCGGTAATCCGCGAGCGCGAGCGTCGCTTCGAACGGCGGCGGTGCCGTGCGGCACGCGTCGCACCGGTACGCGTCTGCGCGGCCGGCGCCGCCGTGCCCGCCGCGGAGCGGGCGCGAACGCGGTTGCCCGACACCCAGCGGCAGCGCGCAGACATCGCAGCGCAGCCGCGCTTCATTCCAGTACGCGGCGTCGCAGGCAACGCAAATCACGGCGTGTGACAAATTGCCGCACAGTGCGCAGCGATTCGGCAGCGCGACCGCGGCGACGCGCGCAGCCAGCACGCGAACCTGCGACAAAACGACGCGCATCGTGTGCGGAGCGGAACTGCGGATCATCGCGAACACTCCTGGCGGCCCCGCCTCGATGAAGCCTGCGGGGCGAGCGAGTATACTTCGGGCTCTTCGCCAGTGTGCCCGACATGTCCCCAGCTTCGACTTCAACCGGCCGTCCGGCCAATGACGCCAGGCGCCTGCGGCGGATCTTCGATCGCCGTGCCGCCACGTTCGACGCGGTCGCGTTCCTGCCGCGCGAGATCGCGCAGCGAATGAACGAGCGCCTCGAATACATCAAGGTGAGCCCCACGGCCGTGCTCGATGCGGGCTGCGGCCCGGGCGACGATCTTCCGGCGCTGCGCGCGCGCTTTCCGGAGGCGCCCGTATTCGGCGTCGACCTGTCCGGCGCGATGCTCGCGCGGGCCGGTCAACGCGAGGTCGAGCAGACGAACTGGCGCCGCTGGCTGCCGGCCTCGCTCGGCCGGGCGCTGGGCCAGCGCGGCCCGCGCGTCGCGCAGGCCGACTTCGCCGCGCTGCCGTTTTCGGGCGGCGCGTTCGACCTGATCTGGTCGAATCTCGCGCTCCACTGGCATTCGCGCCCCGACGCGGTGCTGCCCGAATGGCAGCGCGTGCTGCGCGTGAACGGGCTGCTGATGTTCAGCACGCTCGGCCCCGACACGCTGCGCGAGCTGCGCGCGGCCTGCGCGGACGCCGAAGCGGCGCTCGGCATCGTGCCGCCCGCCGCGCGCGTGATCGATTTCGTCGACATGCACGATCTCGGCGACATGCTCGTCGAGAGCGGCTTCGAGATTCCCGTGATGGATCAGGAAGTGCTCACCGTCACGTACAAATCCCCCGACTCCCTGCTGGCCGACGTGCGCCGCTGGGGCGCCTATCCGTTCGAGCGGGCGGCGCCGCAGCACGCGACGCGGCGCTTTCGCGCGGCGCTCGGCGATGCGCTGGAAGCGCGCCGGCGTGCGGACGGCACGATTGCGCTGACCTTCGAGGTGATCTACGGCCACGCATGGAAGGCCGTGCCGCGCACGACCGCCGAAGGGCATGGGATCGTGCGCATCGAGGACATCGGAAAGGGGCGTCCGAAGAATCGGTAAAGCGGTAAAGAGGGGTTTTGTTATGTCTGAAATTAGCGGCGCAAAGCGGGGTCGAGTTGGCGGCAAAAATGGCCGGAAAGCTTGTCGCGCTTGGCTTGGCGGGCGATAGGCGCTTGCTTGTGGATGCCATTGAACCCGCCTATAATGCGTCAGCTTGTCGTCCCGGGGTCCCCGCAATACGGGGCGACGAGTCCGATGCAGGCATGCATCGCATGCCATTCGCGTGAGGCGGCGATGGAAGCAGCGAGGGTTTTGGCGGAGACGACGAACGGCGAGCCGGTCCTCGAAGACTGGCTCATGAAACGCAACTGTTCGGCGTCGCCACGCCAGTTCGTGCTGTTTTACGTGTCGCTCGCAGGCTTCTCGCTGGTGATCGCGACGTTGCTGATGTGGCGGGGGGCTTGGCTCGTCATGCCCTTCACCGGAATCGAGTTGCTGGCGGTGGGTGTCGCATTCGCGATCTATGCTCGCCATGCGGTCGATTACGAACGCATCAGGCTGTTTCCGCACCGGCTCGTGATCGAGCGGATGGATGCGGAGCGGCTCACGCAGATCGAATTCAACCCGCGCTGGGTGCGGGTCGAGCCGGGCGCGACGCCACGCGATCCGATTCGGCTGGTATCGCGCGGGCAGACCGTCGTAATCGGGCAGCATCTCGCGCAGTACAAGCGTGCGCAGTTCGCCGACGAACTGCGCGTGTCGCTCAGGCGCTGCGGCTGACGAGGCGCGGGCACCGGCCGGGAACAGGCCGGCGGCTTGCGACGGGGGAGGGTTTGAATGGAAATTTTGGGTAAGGATGCTATGAAAACAATCAAGCGAGCCCTCACGGGCGTGCTGGCATGCAGCGGATTGCTCTTTGCCGGTGCCGCCCTGGCGGTCGGTGATAGCCCGGGCGGCCCCCGCGTCAACGAGATCAACTTTCAGCCGCCGGTCACGAAAATCGCCGAGGAGCTCTACGATCTCCACACGATGATGCTGATCCTGTGTACGGTGATCTTCGTCGGCGTGTTCGGCGTGATGTTCTATTCGATCTTCGCGCACCGCAAATCCAAAGGCCACAAGGCCGCCAATTTCCATGAAAGCACGACCGTCGAGATCATCTGGACGATCGTGCCGTTCGTCATCGTCGTGCTGATGGCGCTGCCGGCGACGAAGGCCGTCGTCGCGATGAAGGACACGACGAACGCCGATCTCACGATCAAGGTCACCGGCTACCAGTGGAAGTGGGGCTACGACTATGTGAAGGGCCCGGGCGAGGGCATCGGCTTCCTGTCGACGCTGAGCACCCCGCGCGACGAAGTGATGGGCAAGAAGCCGATCACCGACACCTATCTGCAGGAAGTCGACAACCCGCTCGTCGTGCCGGTCAACAAGAAGATCCGCATCATCACGACCGCGAACGACGTCGTCCACTCGTGGTACGTGCCCGCGTTCGGCGTGAAGCAGGATGCGATTCCCGGCTTCGTGCGCGACACGTGGTTCAAGGCCGACAAGGTCGGCACCTTCCGCGGTTTCTGTACTGAGCTGTGCGGCAAGGAACACGCGTACATGCCGGTCGTAGTCGTTGTCCTGTCGGAAGACGACTACGCGAAGTGGGTCACCGCGCAGAAGGCCAAGATGGCCGGCGCGGCGGTCGATCCGAACAAGGTCTACACGATGGCCGAACTCGTCGCGCACGGCGAGGAAGTCTACAAGGCGAACTGCGCGGCCTGCCACCAGGTGAGCGGCAAGGGCCTCGGCGCGTTCCCGGCGATGGACGGCAGCCCGATCGTGAACGGCCCGATCGCCGGCCACGTCGAGCGCGTGCTGCTGGGCAAGGGCGCAATGCCGTCGTGGGCATCGCTGTCGGACCTCGACATCGCATCGGTCATCACGTACGAGCGCAATTCGTGGGGCAACCACAAGAACGACCTGCTGCAGCCGAAGCAAGTGGCTGACGCGCGCAACGGCAAGATGCCGGAAGACGCGGCAGGCGCAGCGGCGTCGGCCGAAGCGGCTTCGGCACCGGCGCAAGCCGCGTCGGGCGCAGCCGAGCAGCCGGCGGCAGCGTCGGCATCGGCCGCGCTGTCGACGATCTACTTCGAGACGGGCAAGAGCGTGCTGCCGGCCGACGCGAAAGCGGCGATCGCCGCCGCGGCCGACTATGCGAAGGCACATCCGGACGCGAAGCTCGCGCTGTCGGGCTTCACCGACAAGACGGGCTCGGCCGACGCGAACGCCGAACTGGCGAAGCATCGCGCGCAAGCCGTGCGCGACGCGCTGAAGGCAGCAGGCGTGGCGGAAGACCACATTATTCTCAAAAAGCCGGAAACGATCTCGGGCGGGGCAGACGCGAAGGAAGCCCGGCGTGTCGAGATCGGGCCGGCGGCTTGACGTGTCGCTGAGTTAGTCGACGTATTCGCATTAGGAGATTCTCATGTCTAGCATCGGGCACGACGTAGCCGCGGACCACGCGCACGACGACCACGCGCACGAAATGCCGCACGGCTGGCGGCGCTGGCTGTTCGCCACCAACCACAAGGACATCGGTACGCTGTACCTGCTGTTCTCGTTCATCATGTTCCTGTCGGGCGGCGTGATGGCGCTCGGCATCCGTGCCGAACTGTTCGAGCCGGGCCTGCAGATCATGCGTCCGGAGTTCTTCAACGAACTCACGACGATGCACGGCCTGATCATGGTGTTCGGCGCGATCATGCCGGCGTTCGTCGGCTTCGCGAACTGGATGATTCCGCTGCAGATCGGCGCGTCCGACATGGCGTTCGCGCGGATGAACAACTTCAGCTTCTGGCTGCTGCCGGTCGCGGCAGTGCTGCTGGTCGGCTCGTTCTTCGCGCCGGGCGGCGCGACGGCCGCCGGCTGGACGCTTTACGCGCCGCTGTCGACGCAGATGGGCCCGGGCATGGACTTCGCGATCTTCGCGGTGCACATCATGGGCGCGTCGTCGATCATGGGCGGGATCAACATCGTCGTGACGATCCTGAACATGCGCGCGCCTGGCATGACGCTGATGAAGATGCCGATGTTCGCATGGACGTGGCTGATCACGGCCTACCTGCTGATCGCCGTGATGCCGGTTCTGGCAGGCGCGATCACGATGGTGCTGTTCGACCGCCACTTCGGCACGTCGTTCTTCAACGCGGCAGGCGGCGGCGACCCGGTGATGTACCAGCACATCTTCTGGTTCTTCGGCCACCCCGAGGTGTACATCATGATTCTGCCGGCGTTCGGGATCGTGTCGCAGGTGATCCCGGCGTTCTCGCGCAAGACGCTGTTCGGCTATAGCTCGATGGTGTACGCGACGGCTTCGATCGCGATCCTGTCGTTCATGGTCTGGGCGCACCACATGTTCGCCACGGGCATGCCGGTCACCGGGCAGCTGTTCTTCATGTACGCGACGATGCTGATCGCCGTGCCGACGGGCGTGAAGGTGTTCAACTGGCTCGCGACGATGTGGCGCGGCTCGATGACGCTCGAAACCCCGATGCTGTTCGCGATCGGCTTCCTGTTCGTGTTCACGTTCGGCGGCCTGACGGGCCTGATGCTCGCGATGGCGCCGCTCGACATCCAGTATCACGGCACCTACTTCGTGGTGGCGCACTTCCACTACGTGCTGGTGGCGGGTTCGTTGTTCGCGCTGTTCTCGGGCTGGTACTACTGGGCACCGAAGTGGACGGGCTGGATGTACAACGAGACGCGCGGCAAGATCCACTTCTGGGCGTCGATGATCTTCTTCAACCTGACGTTCTTCCCGATGCACTTCGTCGGTCTCGCGGGCATGCCGCGTCGTTATGCGGACTACCCGGCGCAGTTCACGGACTTCAACCAGGTTGCGACGATCGGCGCATTCGGCTTCGGCCTCGCGCAGGTGTACTTCCTGTTCGCGGTCGCGCTGCCGGCCTACCGTGGCGGCGGCGATCTGGAAAAGGCGTCGGACAAGCCGTGGGACGGCGCGACGGGCCTCGAGTGGACGGTGCCGAGCCCGGCTCCCTTCCACACGTTCGAGCAACCGCCGCACGTCGAGTAAGTTTCACAGTGCGCTTAGCCGCTGCCTGCCGCGCAGGCAGGCGCGGCGGGCGCCGAACCGAAGTTTCAGATGACCCGGAATCCACAAGAAAGACGAACGCCCGAGCAGATCCGCGCGGGCAACAAGCGGCTCGGCCTCATCCTGCTCGTCATCGCCGCCGTTTTTTTTGTGGGTGTCGTGATCAAGCAGTGGTGGCTGTCCACTCACTGATGCAGTAACTGACGCAGTAGCGAGGAAGTTGTCGTATGTCGAAGCCGGAAGAGGGCGCCGTCGATCGCGCGTTCAATCGTTCGATGCTGGTGAAGCTCTTCGTCGTGGCCGGGCTGATGTTCGGTTTCGGCTTCGCGCTGATCCCGATGTATCGGGCGATCTGCCAGATCACCGGCATCAACAACCTGGTGCAGCGCGACGTCAGCGAGCGCGAGGTGAAGAACTCGCAGGTCGACACCAGCCGCACGGTGTCGGTCGAGTTCGATGCGAACGCGCGCGGCCCGCTCGGTTTCAAGCCGGAGCACAACAGCCTCGACGTGCATCCGGGCGAGCTGACGACGATCGTGTACGACGTGACGAACGGGCAGGGCCGGCCGGTCGTTGCACAGGCGATTCCGAGCTACGCGCCGAAGCAGGCGACGGAGTTCTTCAAGAAGATCGAATGCTTTTGCTTCACGCAGCAGACGCTGGCCGCGCACGAGTCGCGCAAGATGCCGGTGGTGTTCGTGATCGATCCGAAACTGCCGAAGGACGTGAAGACGATCACGCTGTCGTACACGTTCTTCGAGCTGAATACGCCGGCCGCGCCGGCGACGCGCAGTACCGCGGCGCAGGGCGCGGCGAAGCCGGATGCATGACGACGGAGACGGGGCGATGACGGAGGGTAAGCGGGGCGGGTCGTTCGGCCAGGCGGTGAAAGCGGTGCTGTGGTCGTTCTTCGGGGTGCGCAAGCGGCGCGACCTGGAAGCCGACGCGACGCAACTCAACCCGCTGCACGTGCTGATCGTCGCGTTGATCGCGGCCGGCGTGTTCATCGGCGTGCTGATCCTGATCGTGCGTGCCGTCGTGGGCTGAGGCCTGACGCCCGCGGTCACGAAAGAATGCAGTGCGCAGCGCCGCGGCGCTGCGTGCAGGAAAGAGCGGTGGCGGTCGCGCCGCGCAAGAAATAAAGCCGGAGCGGTTTCCGGTACACAAATTGGACTGAAGTGGAGAATCAAGCATGAGCGGTCAAAACCAGACCCCGTACTATTTCGTGCCGCATCCGTCGCACCATCCGATCAGTGCGGCCATCGGGCTGCTGGTCATGCTCGGATCGACGGCGCTGTGGATCAACGGTCACGACTGGGCGCCGTTTACGGCGCTGCTCGGCCTGCTGTGGTTGCTCTTCACGCTGTATCACTGGTTCGGCGACGCGATCGCCGAATCGGAAGGCGGTCAATACGGCAAGAACGTCGACAAGTCGTACCGCTGGAGCATGAGCTGGTTCATCTTCTCCGAAGTCATGTTCTTCGGCGCGTTCTTCGGCGCGCTGTTCTATGCACGTGAAATCGCGCTGCACCAGCTCGGCAGCCTCGACTACAAGCTGATCTGGCCGGACTTCTCCGCCGTGTGGCCGAACGAAGGCCCCGCCGCGCTCGCCGGTCACTTCAAGACGATGGGCCCGTGGCCGGTCCCGACGATCAACACGGCATTCCTGCTGTCGTCGGGCGTGACGCTGACGATCTCGCACCACGCACTGCGCGACGATCATCGCAAGAAGGCGATCGCATGGCTGGCCGCGACGCTCGCGTTCGGTATCTGCTTCCTGTTCCTGCAGGGTTTCGAGTACTACCACGCGTACAACGAACTGAACCTGACGCTGAACTCGGGCGTGTACGGTTCGACGTTCTTCCTGCTGACCGGCTTCCACGGCTTCCACGTGTTCCTCGGCGGCACGATGCTCGCGGTGGTGCTGGTGCGGATGATCCGCGGCCACTTCAAGCCCGATCACCACTTCGCATTCGAAGGCGCCGCGTGGTACTGGCACTTCGTCGACGTCGTCTGGCTCGGCCTGTACGTCGTCGTCTACTGGCTGTAAATGGAAAGACGGCCCGCGCAGCAATGCGCGGGCCGTTTTCATTGGTGTCGGCCCCGCAGCGGCTGGCTGCGAATCGACACCACCCTGGCGCCGCCGCGACTCAGTCAGGCGGCGCTTTTGCTTGGTGGCGCGGCCATGCGGCGAAATGTCACATCGGTTGCAGCAGGCCGCGGCGACAAAAGCGTCAACGCCCGATCGGCAGGCCGGTCGAATGGATCCAGCCCATCCAGTTCGCGAGCAGGATGAACAGGAACAGCGAGACCGACAGCCCGACGCGGGTGGCGAGCGACCAGACCATGCGTTTCGTGTGGCCGCGGTCGCGCATCATGAAGTAGAGCGCCGAGCCCATGCTGGCAATGATGAGGACGAAGGCGATGGGAACGAGTATGTGCATGACGCGAACCGGACGACGGCAATTCGAAAGGAAGAGGATAATTATCGCACTTCGTTTTCGCGAATGTGCCGGGCGGGCCGCACGATGAAGATTCGCTGGCTGCCTGCGCTGCTGATTCTCGTCGTCGTCGCGGTCACGATCCGTCTCGGTTTCTGGCAGCGCGATCGCGCGCACCAGAAGGAAGCGCTGCAGGCGAGCATCGAGCGCTACGAGCATGCGGCGCCCGTCGATGTCGGCGCGCAGCCGGTTCCGCTCGCGTCGATCGAGTTTCATCGCGTGCGTGCGAAGGGCCGCTTCTTGTCCGAGCAAGCGGTGTTTCTCGACAATCGGCCGTATAACGACCAGCCGGGTTTTTACGTCGTGATGCCGTTTAAACTCACGGGCGGCGGCGTCGTGCTCGTCAACCGCGGCTGGCTGCCGCGCAACATCGCCGATCGCACGGCGATCGAGCCGTTCGCGACGCCCGCGGGCGACGTCGAGATCGTGGGCATCGCGCGCGCGGACGCGTCGCGTGCGTTCGAGCTCGGCGAAGGCGGGTCGGCGGCGCACCAGAAGATCCGGCAGAACCTGGACGTTGCCGCGTATGCGAAGGAAACGGGGCTGCCGCTTCAGCCGTTCGTGATCCAGCAGACGAGCGACGACGGCGACAAGCTGGTGCGCGACTGGCCGGCGGCGGCGACCGGCGTCGAGCGCAATTACGGTTACATGTTTCAGTGGTGGGCCATGGCGGCGGCCGCGCTCGGCTTCGGCCTGTACGCCGCGCGGCGTGCGGCGAAGAAGTCGGCCGGCGCGTGAGCGCCATGCCAGGACGCGGCGCAAGCGCCGCGGGTTCGTTTCGAGAGGTCTGATTTGTCCATGCAATCTTCCCGTCAGGGTCCGGCCGCTGCGCCGTCGCCTGCGGCCCGCAAGCGCGGCCGCTGGATGCTCGTGCTGCTCGGTCTCGTGTGCGCGGCGCCGATGCTCGCGTCGTACTTCACCTATTACGTGATCAAGCCGAAGGGCGGTTCGACGAACTACGGCACGCTGATCGAGCCGCAGCGGCCGATCCCGGCCGATCTGCAGGTCACCGACGAAACCGGCAAGACGGTGCCGCTGTCGTCGCTGCGCGGCGTGTGGCTGTTCGTGATGACCGACCGCAGCGCGTGCGACGACACATGCGCGCAGAAGCTCTATTTCATGCGCCAGATTCGCGTCACGCAGGCCGGCGAACGGCACCGGATCACGATGGTGTGGCTGCGCAGCGATGCGGGCGCGATGCCGCAGAAGGTGCTGGAAGCCTATCCGGACACGCGCCGGCTCGTCGCCGATCCGGCCGCGGTGGCCGCGTGGCTGCCGGCCGACGCCGGCACGAAGGACAGCGACCATATCTACATGGTCGACCCGAACGGCAACCTGATGATGCGCTTCCCGAAAGACCCGAATCCCAGCAAGATCAAGTCGGACGTGACGAAGCTGCTGAAGTGGTCGAGCATCGGCTAAGGCAATACAACGAGGCACCATTCCGATGTCGTATCTACTGCAACTCGGCCTGATCGGCTTCTGCATCGCGCTGCTGCCGCTGTCGTACGTGTGGGTGAAGGCCGACGACGACAAGTTCCGCAAGCTCGTGTGGATCACCACGTTCCTGACCCTCGACCTGGTGATGTTCGGCGGTTTCACGCGGCTGACCGATTCGGGGCTCGGCTGCCCCGACTGGCCCGGCTGCTACGGCACGTCGTCGCCGTTCATCGCGCACGCCGCGATCTCGGCCGCGCACCAGGCGATGCCGACGGGCCCCGTCAGCATGACGAAGGCGTGGATCGAGATGATCCACCGTTATTTCGCGATGGCGATCGGCGTGCTGATCATCGCGCAGGTCGTGATTGCATGGGCCGCGCGGCTGCGCCGCCGGCCGCTGCACGTGTCGCCGTGGTGGCCGACGAGCCTGCTGCTGCTGATTCTCGTGCAGGGCGCCTTCGGTGCGTGGACGGTCACGATGAAGCTGCAGCCCGTGATCGTCACGATCCACCTGCTGCTCGGCCTCATGCTGCTCGGCACGCTCGGCTGGCTCGCGGCGCGGCAGACGCCGCTGCCGTCTCATGACCCGGAGGCCGGGCGCTATCGCGCGGCCGCGCTGGCGGCGCTCGTGCTGCTCGTCGTGCAGATCGCGCTCGGCGGCTGGGTGAGCACCAACTACGCGGTGCTCGCGTGCACCGATTTCCCGACCTGCAACGGCCAGTGGATTCCGCCGATGGACTTCCAGCACGGCTTCCACCTGTGGCGCGCGCTCGGGATGACGAAGGACGGCGATGCGATCACGCAGGATGCGCTGGTCGCGATCCACTGGACGCACCGCACGTTCGCGTTCGTCGTGGTCGCGTACCTGGTCGCGTTCGCGCTGAAGATGCGCCGCTTCGAATCGCTGCGGCGCCCCGCGAACGGCGTGCTGCTGGTCGTCCTGCTGCAGTTCGTGACGGGCCTGACCAACATCGTGCTGCAGTGGCCGCTGCCGGTCGCCGTCGCGCACAACGGCGGTGCCGCGATCCTGCTGCTGCTCGTCGTCATGTTAAACTTTCGCATCCTTTCAAGCCGCCCCGGCCGTGTCGCGCAGCCTGCGCGCGACGCCGCCCCGGCGTGACCGCCCCCATGCAAAGCACCCTCTCCCAATCGCCCGGTAGCCGCTTTTCCCAGTACATGGCGCTGACGAAGCCGCGTGTCACGCAGCTCGCGGTGTTCTGCGCGGTGATCGGCATGTTCCTCGCGACGCCGGGCATGGTGCCGTGGCATGTGCTGATCGGCGGCACGGTCGGCATCTGGCTGCTGGCCGGCGCCGCATTCGCGATCAACTGCCTCGTCGAACAGAAGATCGACGCGATGATGCGCCGTACCGCATGGCGCCCGTCCGCGCGCGGCGAGATCACGACGCCGCAGATCCTGGTGTTCTCGGCCGTGCTCGGCAGCGTCGGCGCATGGACGCTCTACACGTTCACGAATCCGCTGACGATGTGGCTGACGATCGCGACGTTCGTCGGCTACGCGGTGATCTACACGCTGCTGCTCAAGCCGATGACGCCGCAGAACATCGTGATCGGCGGCGCGTCGGGCGCGATGCCGCCGGCGCTCGGGTGGGCCGCGGTCACCGGCGCGGTGCCCGGCGACGCGTGGATCCTCGTGCTGATCATCTTCGTGTGGACGCCGCCGCATTTCTGGGTGCTCGCGCTCTATCGCCGCAAGGATTACGAGAGCGCGGGGCTGCCGATGCTGCCCGTCACGCACGGCGAGAAGTTCACGCGGCTGCACATCCTGCTGTACACGGTGATCCTGTTCGCGGTCACGCTGATGCCGTTCATCTCCGGGATGAGCGGGGCTGTCTACCTGACGAGCGCGGTGCTGCTCGGCGCGGTGTTCCTCGCGTATGCGTGGAAGATCTACCGCGACTATTCGGACGAACTCGCCCGCAAGGCCTTCCGCTATTCGATCGTCTATCTGTCGCTGCTGTTCGCCGCGCTGCTCGTCGATCACTATGCACGCCCGCTGCTCGGCGTGTAACCGCACGGTTTGAACGCAATGCTCCATACACGGTTCGGGCGCCGCGCGCGCCAAGGCTGGATGCTCGCGTGCGCATTCACGGCGGCGCTGCTGCTCGCCGGATGCGACAACGCGCCGAAATTCCAGAATCTCGACATCACCGGCAACACGCAGTTCGGCAACGACTTCTCGCTGCCCGATACGGCCGGCAAGGTGCGCACGCTCGCCGACTTCAAGGGCCGTGCTGTCGTGATGTTCTTCGGTTATACGCACTGCCCGGACGTGTGCCCGACCACGATGGCCGAGCTGTCCGAGGCGCTGAAGCAGCTCGGGCCCGATGCCGCGAAGCGCGTGCAGGTGCTGTTCGTCACCGTCGATCCGGAGCGCGACACGCCGGCGCTGCTCGGCCAGTACGTGCCCGCGTTCGATCCGTCGTTCATCGGCCTGCGGCCGACCGACGAAGCGGCGCTGAAGAAGGTCACGAAGGATTTCCGCGTGTATTACGCGAAAGTGCCCGGCAAGACGCCCGGCAGCTACACGATGGATCACACCGCCGCGAGCTACGTGTTCGATCGCGATGGCAAGCTGCGCCTGTTCGTGCGCGACGGCCAGGGCCCCGGCCCGTGGGTCCACGACCTGAGGCTGCTGGTCGACTGACCGGCATTCGTCGGGCGCCCGGCCCGGCGTTTCGCGTGACGGCCGTGTTGCGCCGTCATGCTTTCCCTCTTCCCCTTGTCGTTTGCATGCGCTGCCCGCCGAGCGGCGCGTCGGCACGCGCGTGCGTGCCGTGCAGGCGTCGCGTTACGGCAGTGCCGGCACGTTGAAGCCGGATGCGGCGCGCGTGATCCGGAATTCCGTCACGCGATACGTCGCGAGCCCCTCGGTGACGAACGGATCGGTCTTCAGGATCGCATCCAGCTCGTCGCGATCGATGCGGGCCGCGAGGATCACGCCGCCTTCGCGCGGCACCTTCGGCCCGGCCGCGATGAAGATGCCCTTGTCGAACAGTGGCTGCAGATACGCACGGTGGCGTTCGAGCGCGTCGTCGATGCGCTCGAGCGATGCTGCGTAGTGGATGTCGATGACGTACATGGATGGCCCTGGAATTATGCCGGCGCTTCGCGCGCCGGCCAGCCGGTCTTTGTAGCACAGCGGATGCGGGCTGTCGCGCCGGCGGGTGCGTTGCGGGGCGACGGCGCTGGCGGCCTGTCGCCGCGCCGGGCCGGCGAGCGGGCGCTCGAACCCGCGTTCGGCACGAAGGCGGCCGGCGAAGCGGTGGAGGCGTGGCGCGGGCTGGTTGATGCGCGCCACGCGCAAACGCAACTAACGGCCAGGTCGCGCGTTGTCCGCCAGCACCGCTGCGGTGCATACCCATATGAGCGGGATGTATTTCACTTCCCGCGGATCCTGTGACACCATTTGCCCCTTCCTGCGAGTCGGGGGATACCCGTATCGCGCCCCATTTCCAGTAAGCAAGAAAGCGAGAAACAGATGAAGCGTCGCAGTCTCCTGAAGGTATTTTCCGTGCTGGCCGCCGGTGCAGCGCTGACGCTGTCGGCGGGCGCGCACGCCGAGGACAAGGTGATCAAGGTCGGCACGGTCGCCGGCCCGGATGCGGAAGTGTGGCAGCTCGTGCAGAAGGTCGCGAAGGAGAAGGAAGGCCTGAACGTGAAGGTCATCGAGTTCAACGACTACGTGCAGCCGAACGCGGCGCTCGACTCGGGCGACCTCGACGCGAACAGCTTCCAGCACCAGCCCTACCTCGACAGCCAGGTGAAGCAACGCGGCTACAAGATCGTCAGCGCGGGCCTGACCTACATCTCGCCGATCGGCGTGTATTCGAAGAAGTTCAAGTCGCTGAAGGACCTGCCGCAAGGCGCGAAGCTCGCGGTGCCGAACGATCCGTCGAACGAGAACCGCGCGCTGCTGCTGCTGCAGACGCAAGGCGTGATCAAGCTGAAGTCGGGCGCCGGCACGGGCGGCAACAACGCGACGGTGCTCGACATCGCCGAGAACCCGAAGAAGCTGAAGATCTCCGAACTCGACGCAGCGCAACTGCCGCGCGTGCTGTCGGACGTCGACGCGGCCGTGATCAACACGAACTACGCGCTGGCCGCGAACCTGCAGCCGACCAAGGATGCGATCGCGCTCGAAGCGCTGACGAGCCCGTACGCGAACCTGATCGCCGTGCGCGCGAAGGACAAGGATCAGCCGTGGGTGAAGAAACTGGTCAAGGCGTACCAGTCGCCGGAAGTGCGGGAATTCATCAAGAAGCAGTTCAAGGGCTCGATGGTCGCGTCGTTCTGAACGCCGCACACCGGTCGGACCGCTGAACGAAAAGGGCCTGCATCGCGCTGGCCCTTTTTCATTGGCGCGGCCGGTGGACGGCCGCGCGGTGCGCCGCGTTCAACGCCGGATTACATGTCGCCGCGCCGCGAGCAGATCGCCATGATCTGCTGGATCGCGTAGTTGTCGCGCACCCCCGGCAGCGACTGCACGACGCACTCGTGAAAGCGCCGCTCGCGCGGCAGCAGCATCGCGTTGTTGCGGTACAGCGCGTCGCAGGAGCGCTGGATCAGCTGGGCCGCGGCGCCGTTGCGGCTTTCGCGCAGCGCGCCGAGCATGCACTCGTCGTATTGCGCATAGCCGTCGGTCAGCGCGAATGCCGCGCCCGGCAGCGCCAGCGCGACGGCGGCGAATGCGATTGCACGGACTCCCCGTTTCATGTGCCCTCCGATGGTGTCGCCTGGGTCGGCCGACAGCATAACGTAAAGCCGTCAACGCGGCTGACGCGTTGTGGCGATGTTGACCGAAACCGCCGCCGGCCGGGCTTTGCACGCGGTTGCGGGCACCGGCGGGCGGCGCAATCCGGCACGCCGGGCGAAAGCGCGGAGTCAGGCGGTGGTCTGCGGAAATGGTATCCTCGTGCGTTCGCCGCTACGCACCTTCCCGGGGTGTACGCGGGCCGGCCGCCGCCGAGTTTTACGCGTGGCGGCGCCCGCCTGACGGCGGCGGGAATCCATCATCCAGAACCGACACAATACGGGGGAGACTCACCCATGAAGCGATTCAAGACTTTCGCGATCCGTTCGATCACGGCCGGCGTGGCCGCGCTCGCGCTGGCAGGCGCCGCGCACGCACAGACCGTCAAGGTGCTGTCGATCGTCGATCACCCGGCGCTCGATGCGATCCGCGACGGCGTGCGTGCCGAACTGAAGGCGGAAGGCTACGGCGACGACAAGCTCAAGTGGGAATACCAGAGCGCGCAGGGCAATACGGGCACGGCCGCGCAGATCGCGCGCAAGTTCGTCGGCGACAAACCCGACGTGATCGTCGCGATTGCGACGCCGGCCGCGCAGTCGGTCGTCGCGGCGACGAAGAGCGTGCCGGTCGTCTATTCGGGCGTGACCGATCCGGTCGCCGCACAGCTCGTGAAGGGCTGGGGCCCGTCGGGCACCAACGTGACGGGCGTGTCCGACAAGCTGCCGCTCGATCGCCAGGTCGCGCTGATCAAGCGCGTCGTGCCGAATGCGAAGACGGTCGGCATGGTCTACAACCCGGGCGAGGCGAATTCGGTCGTCGTCGTGAAGGAGCTCAAGGAGATCCTCGCGAAGCAGGGGATGACGCTGAAGGAAGCGGCCGCACCGCGCACCGTCGACATCGGCCCGGCCGCGAAGAGCCTGATCGGCAAGGTCGACGTGATCTACACGAACACCGACAACAACGTCGTGTCCGCGTACGAAGCGCTCGTGAAGGTCGCGAACGAAGCGAAGATCCCGCTCGTCGCCGGCGACACCGACAGCGTGAAGCGCGGCGGCATCGCGGCGCTCGGCATCAACTACGGCGACCTCGGCCGCCAGACGGGCAAGATCGTCGCGCGCATCCTGAAGGGCGAGAAGCCGGGCGCGATCGCGTCGGAGACGAGCAGCAACCTCGAGCTGTTCGCGAATACGGGCGCGGCCGCGAAGCAGGGCGTCACGCTGGCGCCGGATCTCTTGAAGGACGCGAAGACGGTCATCAAGTAAGCCGCGGCCCGACCGCCGCGCTTGCGGGCCCGATCCGGGCCTGAACGACATCGCCGGACGGGCGGCTCCCACCCGGGGCCGCCCGTTCGCTTCACCCGGCCGTACACGTCCGGCCGGGAAGCAACAGGATTTCCCCATCATGTCTCTGTTCTCGTTTCTGGGCGCGCTGGAGATCGGCCTGATCTTCAGTCTCGTCGCCCTCGGGGTGCTGATCTCGTTTCGCATCCTCAACTTCCCCGACCTCACCGTCGACGGCAGTTTTCCGCTCGGCGGCGCCGTCGCCGCGACGCTGATCTCGGCCGGCTACAACCCGTTCTCCGCGACGGTGCTCGCGATCGTCGCGGGCGCGCTGGCCGGCTTCATCACGGGCTGGCTCAACGTGCGCCTGAAGATCATGGATCTGCTCGCCAGCATCCTGATGATGATCGCGCTGTATTCGGTGAACCTGCGGATCATGGGCCGGCCGAACGTGCCGCTGATCACCGAGCCGACGCTGTTCACCGTGCTGCAGCCCGACTGGATGCCAGACTACGTGCTGCGCCCGGCGCTGCTCGCGATCGTCGTCGTGGTCGCGAAGCTCGGCCTCGACTGGTTCTTCTCGTCGCAGCTCGGCCTCGCGATGCGCGCGACCGGCGCGAACCCGCGGATGGCGCGTGCTCAGGGCATCGCGACCGGCCGCGCGACGCTTGCCGGGATGGCGCTGTCGAACGCGCTCGTCGCGCTCGCAGGCGCCTTGTTCGCGCAGACGCAGGGCGGCGCGGACATCTCGATGGGGATCGGCACGATCGTGATCGGGCTGGCCGCGGTGATCATCGGCGAGACGCTGCTGCCCGCGCGCCGGCTGGTGCTGACGACGCTCGCCGTCGTGCTCGGCGCGATCGTCTACCGCTTCTTCATCGCGCTCGCGCTGAACAGCGAATTCATCGGCCTGAAGGCGCAGGACCTGAACCTCGTGACGGCCGCGCTCGTCACGATCGCGCTGGTGCTGCCGGCAACGCGCAAGAAGCTGTTCGCGCGCAAGAACGGAGGGGCATGACATGCTGTCCGCACAAGACCTGAAACTCACGTTCAATCCCGGCACGCCGATCGAGACGCGCGCGCTGCGCGGGCTGTCGCTCGAGATTCCCGACGGCCAGTTCGTCGCGGTGATCGGCTCGAACGGCGCCGGCAAGTCGACCTTCCTCAATGCGGTCAGCGGCGACCAGCGTGTCGATGCGGGGCGCATCGCGATCGACGGCGCGGACGTCACGCGCCAGCCCGCGTGGGACCGCGCGCACCTCGTCGCGCGCGTGTTCCAGGATCCGATGGCCGGCACCTGCGAGGCGCTGACGATCGAGGAGAACATGGCGCTCGCGATGGCGCGCGGCGTGCGGCGCGGCTTCCGGGCCGCGCTCGACCGGCCGTCGCGCGAGCTGTTCCGCGACAAGCTGCGGCTCCTGAACCTCGGCCTCGAGAACCGGCTGACCGATCGGATCGGGCTGCTGTCGGGCGGCCAGCGGCAGGCCGTGAGCCTGCTGATGGCGTCGCTGCGGCCGTCGCGGATCCTGCTGCTCGACGAGCACACGGCCGCGCTCGACCCGAAGACAGCCGCGTTCGTGCTGGAACTGACCGCGCGCATCGTCGCCGAGAGCCGGCTGACGACGATGATGGTCACGCACAGCATGCGGCAGGCGCTCGACTACGGCGACCGCACGGTGATGCTGCACCAGGGGCAGGTCGTGCTCGACGTGTCGGGCGACGCGCGCAAGGGGCTCGACGTGCCGGACCTGCTGCAGATGTTCGAGAAGGTGCGGCACGAGCAGCTCGACGACGACGCGTTGTTGCTCGGCTGACGGATGGCAGGCGGGCTGGCGCGGTGCTGCGAGGTGCTGCATCGTGCCGGTTTGCGTGAGGTTTGCATGCCGATACGGCCGGGCGATTCGGCGCGCGTGCGTCGCAGCGGGCCGGATGGTTGTGGCGGCGGGCGCGGGCAGCACGATTCGGCCGCGCCCGATCCGGCGTGCCGTAACATGACGGGCGCGCCGGCTTTTCCCCTGTTTTTCCTCTGACAAAAACCGGTTACGCACCGGTGCTGTGCGACGCGAGCGCATTGCCATATACTGTATATCCATACAGTTGTGGGTGGCGTCATGCTCGCATCCTCCATTTCTCCCGAATCCCTTCATCCATCGCTCTGGCGCGGTTCGCAACTCGCGCGCGGCGGTCCGCGCACGATCGACACCGGCTTCGCGCCGCTGTCCGCCGAGCTGCCGGGCGGCGGCTGGCCGGTCGGCGGGCTCGTCGAATTGCTGGCCGCGCAGCCGGGCTGCGGCGAGATGCGGCTGCTCGCGCCCGCACTCGCACGCACCGTCAGCGCCCGGCGTCCGCTCGCGCTCGTCGCGCCGCCGCAATCGCCGCATGCGACCGCGCTCGCCAGTCTCGGCGTGCCGGCCGACGCGCTGCTGTGGCTGCGTGCCGGCAGCCGCACGGATGCGTTGTGGGCCGCCGAGCAGGCGCTCAAGACCGGCTGTTGCGGCGCGCTGCTGCTCTGGCAGGACCCGCGGCCCGATGCGCTGCGGCGCCTGCATCTCGCGGCCGCGCGCACGGGCGACACGCTGTTCGTGATGCTGCGCCCGCTGTCGGCCGCGCGGCAGCCGTCGCCGGCCGTGCTGCGCGTCGCGCTGCATCCCGTGCCGGGCGGCGTGTCGCTCGATATCGTCAAGCGTCGCGGGCCTGCGCGCGGCGAGCCGCTCGTGCTCGACCTGCCGTCGCCCATCGTGGAGAGTCGTTATGCGCGTCTTGCTCGGCATCCATCTGCCGCGCCTGCCGCTCGACGTGTGCGCCCCGCAGCCGTCTGATGCAGCGGCCGGCGGCGCTGGCTGCGCGGTGCTCGAGCAGGGCGTCGTGCTGATCGCCGATGCGGCTGCGCGCCGGCAAGGCGTGCGCGCGGGCATGAAGCGCGGCGGCGTGCTGACGCTCGCGCCCGAGACGCAGCTCGTCGAACGCGATCCCGCGCGCGAGGCCGATGCGCTGCGCGCGGTCGCGCTCGCGTTGCTGCGCTTCTCGCCATGCGTCGCGCTCGACGACGAAGCCACGCTGATCGTCGACGTCGGCCCGAGCCTGCGCCTGTTCGGCGGCCTGCCGTCGCTGTGCCGCCAGGTGCGTCCGACGCTCGCGGCGCTCGGCTATGCGGCGCGCCTGTCCGCCGCGCCGACCGGGCGCGGTGCATGGCTGCTCGCGCGTGTCTCGGCCCGCGCGCGGATCCGGCGCCGGGTGGCCGCTCCTGCGTCGCTGGTTCGCGCGCTCGATGGGCTGCCGTGCGTGCTGTTGCCCGATGCGCGTCCGTATGCGGGCTGGTTCGACGGCCTCGGTTGCCGCACGCTCGCCGATCTGCGCCGCCTGCCGCGCGCGGGGCTGCAGCGCCGCTGCGGTCCCGCGCTGCTGGCCGCGCTCGATCGCGCGTACGGCGATGCGGTCGAGCCGCTTGCGTGGATGGCGGTGCCGCCCGTGTTCGACGTGCGGCTCGAATTGCCGGAGCGCGTCGAATACGCGGAAGCCGTGCTGTTCGCCGCGCGGCGGCTCGTCGTGCAGCTCTGCGGCTGGCTGGCCGCGCGGCAACTGTCGCTGGCCGCGATGACGTTCGAGCTCGAGCACGAGCGCGGCCGCCAGGCCGTGCCGCCGACACCGCTCGAACTTGCGTTCGCCGCACCCGTGCGCGACGAGGCGCACTTCATGCGGCTGCTCGGCGAGCGGCTCGCGCGCGTCGAGTTGCCGGCCGCGGTCATTGCGGTGCGTCTGAAGGCCACGCGCGTCGAATCGGTCGCGCCGCCGGCCGACGATCTGTTTCCCGAGCCGGGCGGCACGCGCGAGACGCGCGCGCGGCTGTTCGAACTGCTGGTCGCGCGGCTCGGCGCGGAGAACGTGCTGCGCGCGGCGCCTGTCGCCGATCATCGGCCCGAGGCCGCGAACCGCTGGCTGCCGCTCGATGCGCAGGCCGGCAAGCCGGCCGCTGGTCCGCCGGCCGTGCCGCCGCGTCCTGCATGGCTGCTGGCCGAGCCGCTGCCGTTGTTGATGCGTGAGAACAGGCCGGTATTTCATACGCCGCTCAGGATGATGTCGTCGGTGGAACGGATCGAGGCAGGGTGGTTCGACGGTCAGCTCGCTGCACGCGATTACTGCGTCGCGCAGGACGAGGCCGGTGCGTGCTACTGGGTGTTCAAGGAGCGGGCGTGGAGCGAGGCCGAGCCGCGCTGGTTCCTGCACGGTCTGTTCGGGTGAAGGCGATGGCTATGGAGTACCAGTTTCTTCCCGACTACGTGGAGCTGTTCTGTCGTTCGAACTTTTCGTTCCTGCATGGCGCGTCGCATGCGGAGGAATTGGTCGAGCGTGCGTTCGAGCTCGGCTATCGCGGGATCGCGATCACCGACGAATGCTCGCTCGCGGGCGCGCCGCGCATGCATGTCGCGGCGAAGGCGAAAGGGCTGCCGCTCGTCATCGGTTCGTATTTCGAAGTCACGCCGGATGACGTCGCACCGGGCCACGATCCGGGCCCCGGTGCGTTCGGGCTCGTGCTGCTTGCGCAGAACCGCGAGGGTTACGGCAACCTGTCCGAGCTGATCTCATGGCGGCGGATGGCATCGCCGAAGGGCACGTATCGACTGACGTCGCGGATGCTGTCGGTGCCGCCCGAGGAGTTTGCGCACTTGCGCGGAATACCCGACTGCTTCGCGATTCTCGTGTCCGCGTATCCGGTGCGTGCGGACGTGCTCGATGCGCAGGTCGCATGGTTTCGCGCGACATTCGGCGAGCGTGCGCGGCTAGGGCTCGTGCAGTTGCAGCGCGCGCTGGACGGTGCGCAGCGCGAGGAGATTCGTGCGGCCGGCGCGCGGCGCGGCGTGCGCATCGTTGCGCTTGGCGACGTGACGATGCACCGGCGTTCGTGCAAGGCGCTGCAGGACGTGATGACGGCGATCCGCGTCGGGATGCCGGTTTCGGAATGCGGCTATGCGCTCGCGCCGAATGCCGAACAGCACCTGCGTTCGCGGCAGCGTATCGGGCAACTGTTTTCGCCTGAAGAGATCGCGGAAACGTGCGCGATGCTCGATGCGTGTCATTTTGAACTCGATTCGCTGCGCTACGAGTATCCCGACGAGATCGTGCCGAAGGGGCTCACGCCGACGAGCTATCTGGAGCAGGAAACCAGGGCTGGGGCGGCCGAGCGCTATCCGCGGGGTATTCCGGAGAAAGTGGAGAAACAGATCCGGTATGAACTCGACCTGATCGCGAAGCTGAGCTACGAACCGTTCTTCCTGACCGTCTACGACATCGTCAAATACGCGCGCAGCCAGAACATCCTGTGCCAGGGACGCGGCTCGGCAGCGAACTCGGTCGTCTGTTATTGCCTCGGCATCACCGAGGTGAACCCCGAACAGAGCACGATGCTGTTCGAGCGCTTCATCAGCGAGGAACGCGGCGAGCCGCCCGATATCGACGTCGACTTCGAGCATCAGCGTCGGGAAGAAGTGATCCAGCATATCTATGAAAAATACGGACACGATCGCGCCGCGCTCGCCGCTGCCGTATCGACGTATCGCCCGCGCGGCGTGCTGCGCGAAACCGGCAAGGCGCTCGGCGTCGATCCGATGCTGGTCGATCGCGTTGCGAAAGGGCACCGCTGGTTCGACGGCAGCCGCGATCTGCTGCAGAAGTTCGCGACGACCGGGCTCGATCCCGAAACGCCGCTGATCCGCGCATGGGCCGAACTGGCGGGGCGATTGCTCAATTTCCCGCGCCACCTGTCGCAGCACTCCGGCGGCTTCGTGATCAGCCGCGGCAAGCTCACGCGGCTCGTGCCGGTCGAGAACGCAGCGATGGACGGGCGGCGCGTGATCCAGTGGGATAAAGACGATCTCGAGGCGCTCGGACTGATGAAGGTCGACGTGCTGGCGCTCGGCATGCTGTCGGCGCTGCATCGCGCGTTCGACATGCGCACCGCATGGCGCGGGCCGCCGGAGCCGGGCGGCGAGCCATTCACGCTGAAACACATTCCGCAGGATGACGAAGCGACCTACGACATGATCTGCCGCGCCGACACGGTCGGCGTGTTCCAGATCGAATCGCGCGCGCAGATGTCGATGCTGCCGCGCCTGCGGCCGCGCAATTATTACGATCTGGTGATCGAGGTGGCGATCGTGCGGCCGGGGCCGATTCAGGGCGGAGCGGTGCATCCCTATCTGAAGCGGCGGCAGGGCATCGAAAAGGTCAGTTACCCGAAGGAAGATCTGAAGCCCGCGCTCGAGCGCACGCAGGGTGTGCCGATCTTCCAGGAGCAGGTGATGCAGGTCGCGATGATCGCGGCCGGCTTCACGCCCGGCGAAGCCGACCAGTTGCGTCGCGCGATGGCCGCGTGGAAGCGCAAGGGCAATCTGGAGCAATATCACCGCAAGATCGTCGACGGGATGCGCGAGCGCGACTATCCGCCCGAATTCGCCGAACAGATCTTCGAACAGATCAAGGGCTTCGGCGATTACGGTTTCCCCGAAAGCCACGCGGCGAGCTTCGCGAAGCTCGCCTACGCCAGCAGCTGGCTCAAATGCCACGAACCGGCGATCTTCCTCGCCGCATTGCTGAACAGCCAGCCGATGGGTTTCTACCCGCCGTCGCAACTCGTGCAGGACGCGAAGCGCCACGGTGTGCAGGTCCTGCCGATCGATGTCACGCAAAGCGGCTGGGAAGCATCGCTCGAAGCGCTACCCGGCCAGCTGCCGCCGCACGGCCAGCCTGCCGTGCGGCTCGGCCTGTCGCTCGTGCGCGGCCTCGGCGAAGCCGCCGCGCGCCGCATCGAAGCCGCACGCGCGGCGGGCCCGTTCGAGAACGTCGACACCCTCGCGCGCCGCGCGCAGCTCGAACGCCGCGACCTCGAAGCGCTCGCCGCCGCGAACGCGCTCGTGACGCTCGCCGGCCATCGCCGCGATGCGCTGTGGCAAGCCGTCGCCGCGGCGCCGGAGCGCGACCTGCTCGCCGCCGCGCCGATCGATGAGGCTGAGAAGCCCGCGCTCGGCGCGCCGTCGGAGGCTGACGACATCCTCGCCGACTATCACACCACCGGCCTCACGCTGAACCGCCACCCTGTCGCGCTGCTGCGGCCCGAACTGCGCGCGCGGCGGCTGTCGTCCGCGGCCGAACTGCACGACCGTCCCGACGGCCGGCTCGCGCGCGCGTGCGGGCTCGTGACCGCGCGGCAGATGCCGGGCACCGCGAAAGGCGTGATGTTCATGACGCTCGAGGACGAAACAGGCTGCGTGAACCTGATCGTCCGGCCTGAACTGCTCGCGCGGCAGCGCCGCGAAACCCTCGATTCGCGGCTGCTCGCGGCGTCCGGCGTGTGGCAGGTCGCGAGCGACGTGAGGCACCTCGTCGTGCAGCATTTCGAGGATCTGACGCCGCTGCTCGGCGGCCTGCGCACGTCGAGCCGGGAGTTCCACTGACTCCCCCGACGCGTGCCGCCGGCCCGCGCGGCGCTTCGCCCCACGATGCATACCAGTCGGCTCAACTGGTTCTATTTCGGTCTCATACTTGCCCCCGAAACCTGGCTGAAACGTGCATTGGAACTGTCCCCTTGCATACCACTCCGGGTAAATCCCTACCTCGCATTGTGTTGTAAACAAAGGCTTTCCAGGCACTAAAACGCTTGCGCAGCAAGGCTTCCGGCGATTTCGGCACATCTAATACCAGTTCGTTGACTGGTATTATGGTGGTTATATAATGCGTTCACTTTCGACGGCCCGAGGTCGTCGTCCGACACCCGGAGGCACATGGAAACCGGCTGGTCCGAACTGGCGCCCGATCCCCTCAGCGATACGCCGCTCTATCTGCAGCTCGCCCGCAACCTGGCGAGCGCGATTCACGGCGGCGCGTGGCGGGCCGGCGAGGCGCTGCCGTCGGAGCGGCTGCTGTCGGTGTCGGTCGGCGTATCGCGGATCACGGCCCGCCGCGCACTCGCGCTGCTGGTCGAGCAGGGGCTGATCACGCGGGCGCGCGGTGCGGGCAGCTTCATCACGCCGCGCGTCGCCGATCCGCTGTCGCGTCTCGTCGGCTTCACCGCGAAGATGCAGCAGCGCGGCTTCATGCCCGATTCGGTGTGGCTGTCGCGCAAGTTGCGTACCGCGAGCCGCGACGAGATCGTGCATCTCGGCCTCGCGCCGGGCGCGACGGTTGCTCGGCTCGAACGGCTGCGCCGCGCGGACGGCATCGTGATGGCCGTCGAGCATTCGACGCTGCCGGCCGCGGTGGTGCCCGATCCGCAGGCGCTCGGTGCGTCGCTGTACGAATACCTGGAAGCGCGCGGCATGGTCGTCGTGCGCGCGCTGCAGCACTTTCGCGCGGTGAACGCGACGCGCGAGATCGCGAAATGGATGGCGGTGAAGCCGGGCGCGGCGCTCCTCGTGATCACGCGCATCGGCTACGGCGCCGACCAGCGCGCGATCGAAGTGACCGAATCGTATTGCCGCGACGACTACTACGACTTCGTCGCCGAACTGAAACGCTGACGCGCGAGACTGCTCGCGCGCGCCATGCGCGACGCAACGACACGAATTTGCAAATCACGACGCGGATGCCCGCGTCACCAGATCATCAAGAGAACGTCATGCTGACTGGAAACATCCTCACCCCCGCCGGCTGGATTCACGGTTCGCTCGACAGCGAGAACGGCCGCATCACCACGCTCGACGGTCCGCCCGCCGATCCCGCGCAGAACGACTCGCCATACATCCTGCCCGGCTTCATCGACCTGCATGTGCACGGCGGTGGCGGCGCCGACGTGATGGAAGGCGGCGACGCGATCGAGACGATCGCCCGCACGCACGCGCAATTCGGCACGACGAGCCTGCTCGCGACGACGATGACCGCGCCGCGCGACGAACTGATGAAGGTCGTCGGCAACCTCGGCAGCGTCGCGCGCACCCGCACGCCAGGCGGCGCGCGCGTGCTCGGCGTGCACCTCGAAGGGCCGTACATCAACCCCGGCAAGCTCGGCGCGCAGCCCGACGCGGCCGTGTCGGCCGTGCTCGACGAAGTGCTGAAGTACCTGTCGATCGCGCCGATCCGCGTCGTCACGCTCGCACCGGAAATCGCCGGCCACATCGAGATCATCGGCGAGATGGCCGCGCGCGGCGTGCGCGTGCAGCTCGGCCACTCGCTCGCGACCTACGACGATGCCGTCGCCGCGCTCAAGCACGGCGCATGCGGTTTCACGCACCTGTTCAACGCGATGTCGCCGCTGCATCACCGCAACCCGGGCCTGGTGGGCGCGGCGCTTGCGCATGCCGAATACGCGGAAATCATTCCCGACCTGCTGCACGTGCATCCGGGCGCGATTCGTGCTGCGCTGCGCGCGATCCCTCGCCTGTACGTCGTGACCGACAGCACGTCCGCAACCGGCATGCCCGACGGCGAATACCGGCTCGGCAGCCAGCACGTGACGAAGTGCCTCGGCGGCGTGCGGCTCGCGGACGGCACGCTCGCCGGCAGCACGCTGACGATGGACCAGGCGCTGCGCAACCTCGTGTCGCTCGGCCTGCCGATCGCCGACGTGTCGAACCGGATGTCGCGCTATGCGGCCGACTACCTCGGCATCGCCGATCGCGGCCGTCTCGAGCGCGGCGCATGGGCCGACCTCGCGGTGTTCGATCGCGACCTGAACCTCACCGCGACCTATGTCGAAGGAGAATCGATTGTCGAATATGCTTAAGGAAGCGCGCGAGTCCGCCCAGGTCGTCGCCGCGCAAATCGCCGACACCACGCGCGTCGAAGCGCTCGCCGGCCAATTGCTCGATCACCCGCCGGCCGTCGCGCTGACGGTCGCGCGCGGCAGCTCGGATCACGCCGCGAGCTATTTCGCGAGCCTGACGATGAGCCGCCTCGGCGTGCCGGTCGCGTCGCTGCCGATGTCGGTCGCGACGCTGCAGCAGGCGCCGCTGAAGGTGCAGGATCAACTCGCGATCGCATTCTCCCAGTCGGGCCAGAGCCCCGACCTCGTCAACACGATGGCCGCGCTGCGCGAAGCCGGCGCGCGCACCGTCGCCGCCGTCAACGTGCTGCCGTCGCCGCTCGCCGATGCGTGCGAGCACCAGTTGCCGCTGCTCGCCGGCCCCGAACTGTCGGTTGCCGCGACCAAGAGCTATATCGCGATGCTGTCGCTGTCCGCGCAGATCGTCGCTTACTGGCAGCGCGACGCCGCGTTGATGACCGCGCTGCGCGGCTTGCCCGACGTGCTCGCGCAGGCCGGCCGGCTCGACTGGTCGCAGGCCGTTGCCGCACTCGCGGGCGTCGAGCGGATGATCGTGATCGGCCGTGGCCTCGGTCTCGCGATCGCGCAGGAAGCCGCGCTGAAGCTGAAGGAAACGTCCGGCATCCAGGCCGAGGCGTTCTCGAGCGCCGAAGTCCGTCACGGCCCGATGGAACTGATCGATCGCGACTATCCGCTGCTCGTGTTCGCGCCGCCGGGGCCCGAACAGGCCGGCCTGCTGCAACTCGCGCAAGACATGCGCGCGCGCGGCGCCGCCGTGCTGCTCGCGGCGCCCGCCGGCACGCCCGGCCTGTCGGGCACGGTGCTGCCGCTCGCGCAGTCCGCCCATCCGGCGCTCGACCCGATCGCCGCCATTCTTTCGTTCTACGTGATGGCGGCGGATCTCGCCGTCGCGCGAGGCCGCAATCCCGACACGCCGCGCCACCTGAACAAAGTCACCGAAACGCACTGATAGCCGAGACAGCCGATGAGACGCGCCGAGGAGTCCCAGTTGAACAGCCCCACCCACGATCAGATCGTCCTGCTTGCCCCGCTGACGGGGCCGATCGTTCCGCTGGCCGACGTGCCCGATCCGGTGTTCTCCGGCGGGATGTTCGGCGACGGCATCGGCATCGACCCGCTCGCGGGCAAGCTCGTCGCGCCGTGCGCGGGCATCGTGTCGCATCTCGCGCGCACTGGCCACGCGGTGACGATCACGACGCCGCAAGGCGCGGAAGTGCTGTTGCACATCGGCATCGACACCGTCGAGCTGAACGGGCAGGGCTTTACCGCGCACGTCGAGGCCGGCGCACGCGTCGAAGCGGGCGATCTGCTGATCGAGTTCGACCAGGACGCGGTCGCGCGCAGCGCGCATTCGCTCGTGTCGGTGATCGCGATCGCGAACTCCGAGGCGTTCGAGGTCGTCGATCGCGCGAGCGGTTTCGCGACGGCCGGCGAGACGCCGCTGCTTGCGCTGCGCGGCAAGGGCGAAGCGGCCGCGCAAGCGGCGCAGGTCGGCGCGGCCGCGCACAACGAAGTGCGCCGCGAAATCGTGCTGGCGCAGCCGGGCGGCCTGCATGCGCGGCCGGCCGCGCGTGCGCGTGAGGCCGTGCGCGGGCTCGACGCGACCGTCGACGTGCTGTTCGACGGCCGCAAGGCGTCGATCGCGAGCGTCGTCGGCCTGCTCGGTCTCGGCGCCGGCGAAGGCGCGACGGTCGAACTGGTCGGCCGCGGCGCGCATGCGCAGCAGGCCGTCGATGCGGTCGAGCACGAACTGCTGCGCGAAGCGCACGGCGAGGTCGAGGAAAAGCCGGCACGGCTGAGGTCGCCCGCGCCGCAGACGGTCGCGCGCAACGTCGGCGCGCCGATCGACCCGAACACGCTCGTGGGCGTATGCGCGGCCCCCGGCATCGCCGTCGGCACGCTGGTGCGTCTCGACGATGCGGAAATCGTGCCGCCCGAGCAGGCAGCCGGCACGCCGGCCACGGAAAGCCGCCAGCTCGACCAGGCGCTGAAGGCTGTCGACGGCGAACTCGACGAAACGGTGCGCAGTGCATCGGCGCGCGGCGCGGTCGGCGAAGCGGGCATCTTCGCGGTGCATCGCGTGCTGCTCGAGGACCCGACGCTGATCGACGCGGCACGCGACCTGATCAGCCTCGGCAAGAGCGCGGGTTTCGCATGGCGCGCGACGATCCGCACGCAGATCGACACACTGTCGAAGCTCGACGACGCGCTGCTCGCCGAACGCGCGGCCGACCTGCGCGACATCGAGAAGCGCGTGCTGCGCGCGCTCGGCCACACGAACGGCGCGGCGCGGGCGCTGCCCGACGAGGCCGTGCTCGCGGCCGAGGAATTCACGCCGTCGGACCTGTCGTCGCTCGATCGCCAGCGCGTGACCGCGCTCGTGATGGCGCGCGGCGGCGCGACGTCGCACGCGGCGATCATCGCGCGGCAGCTCGGCATCCCGGCGCTGGTGGCGGTCGGCGAAGCGCTGTATGCGATTCCGGACGGCACGCAGGTCGTCGTCGATGCGAGCGCGGGCCGTCTCGAACACACGCCGACCGCGCTCGACGTCGAACGCGCGCGGCACGAGCGCCAGCGCCTCGAAGGCGTGCGCGAGGCGAACCGGCAGCTGGCCGGCGTTGCCGCCGCGACGGCCGACGGCCGCGCGATCGAGGTCGCCGCGAACATCGCGACGCTCGACGACGCGAACACCGCGGTCGACAACGGCGCGGACGCGGTCGGCCTGCTGCGCACCGAGCTGATGTTCATCCATCGCCAGGCCGCGCCGACGGTCGTCGAACACCAGCAGAGCTACCAGTCGATCGTCGACGCGCTGCAGGGCCGCACGGCGATCATCCGCACGCTCGACGTCGGCGCCGACAAGGAAGTCGACTACCTGACGCTGCCGCCCGAACCGAACCCGGCGCTCGGCCTGCGCGGCATCCGCCTCGCGCAGGTGCGCCCCGATCTGCTCGACGACCAGTTGCAGGGCCTGCTCGCGGTGAAGCCGTTCGGCGCGGTGCGCATCCTGCTGCCGATGGTTACCGACGCGGGCGAGATCGTGCGGCTCAGAAAGCGCATCGACGAGTTCGCGCGCGCGCAGGGCCGCACCGAGCCGATCGAGGTCGGCGTGATGATCGAGGTGCCGTCGGCCGCGCTGCTGGCCGACCAGCTCGCGCAACACGCGGATTTCCTGTCGATCGGCACCAACGACCTGACGCAGTACACGCTCGCGATGGACCGCTGCCAGGCCGACCTGGCAGCGCAGTCCGACGGCCTGCATCCGGCCGTGCTGCGTCTGATCGACATCGCGGTGCGCGGCGCCGCGAAGCACGGCAAGTGGGTCGGCGTGTGCGGCGCGCTCGGCGGCGATCCGCTCGCGGTGCCGATTCTGGTCGGCCTCGGCGTGACCGAGCTGTCGGTCGACCCGGTAGCGGTGCCGGGCATCAAGGCGCGTGTGCGCCGTCTCGATTACCAGTTGTGCCGTCAGCGCGCGCAGGATCTGCTCGCGCTCGATTCGGCACAGGCGGTAAGGGCAGCAAGCCGCGAGGTCTGGCCGCTCGACTGAACGTCGAAGGCAGGCTCGCGACCCGTTTCACTACGAGAGCAATTAGGTCAACGACGCTTAACGACGAGACAAGGATTGGAGGACTGAATGAACGGGAATCCGTTTCTGAAAATACAGGGCCTGGGCCGGGCGCTGATGCTGCCGATCGCGGTATTGCCGGTTGCCGGCATCCTGCTGCGACTCGGCCAGCCTGACGTGTTCAACATCAAGATGATCGCCGACGCCGGCGGTGCGATCTTCGACAACCTGCCGCTGCTGTTCGCGATCGGCGTGGCGGTCGGCTTCGCGAAGGACAACAACGGTGTTGCTGCGCTCGCGGGTGCGATCGGCTACCTGATCGAAACCGCGATCATGAAGGACATCGATCCCAAGCTGAACATGGGCGTGCTGTCCGGGATCATCGCGGGTGTCGTTGCGGGCTTGCTGTACAACCGCTACAAGGACATCAAGCTGCCGGACTACCTCGCGTTCTTCGGCGGCAAGCGGTTCGTGCCGATCATCACGGGGCTGGCCTGCGTGATACTCGGCATCGTGTTCGGGTACGTGTGGCAGCCGGTCCAGCATGCGATCGACGCGGCCGGCCAGTGGCTGACGACGGCGGGCGCGATCGGTGCGTTCGTGTTCGGCTTCCTGAACCGCCTGCTGCTCGTCACGGGCCTGCACCACATCATCAACTCGCTCGCGTGGTTCGTGTTCGGCAACTTCACGCCGCCCGCCGGCGGCGAGATCGTGCACGGCGACCTGCATCGCTTCTTCGCGGGCGACCTGACCGCGGGCACCTTCATGGCCGGCTTCTTCCCGATCATGATGTTCGGCCTGCCGGCCGCGTGTCTGGCCATGCTGCACGAAGCGCCGAAGGAGCGCCGCGCAATGGTCGGCGGCCTGCTGTTCTCGATGGCGCTCACGTCGTTCCTGACCGGCGTGACCGAGCCGATCGAGTTCAGCTTCATGTTCCTCGCGCCGGTGCTGTATGTGATCCACGCGGTGCTGACGGGGCTGTCGCTCGCGATCTGCCAGATCCTCGGCGTGAAGCTCGGCTTCACATTCTCGGCAGGTGCGATCGACTACGTGCTGAACTACGGGCTGTCGACGAAGGGCTGGATCGCGATTCCGCTCGGCATCGCGTACGGCGCCGCGTACTACGGGCTGTTCCGCTTCTTCATCCGCAAGTTCAACATGGCGACGCCGGGCCGCGAGCCGGCATCGGCCGATGCGGCGGCCGAGTCGTACGCATCGGGCGGCTTCGTCGCGCCGGCTGCGGGCGCCGCCGCGGCTGCGCCGCGAGCGCAGCGCTACATCGCCGCGCTCGGCGGGGCGGGCAACCTGACGGTCGTCGACGCATGCACGACGCGCCTGCGCCTGAGCGTCGTCGATCCGGAGAAGGTATCGGAGCCGGAACTGAAGTCGATCGGCGCGCGTGGCGTGCTCAAGCGCGGCGGTAACAGCGTGCAGGTGATCATCGGGCCCGAGGCCGACATCATTGCCGACGAGATGCGTGCCGCGATCGGCAGCGGCGCGACCGGCGCGGCGTCGACGGCGACGGCCGCCGCGGCGCAGCCCGTCACGGGCGCGGCCGCCGGCCCGCTCGATCCGGAGCCGGCGCGCTGGCTCGCGGTGTTCGGCGGGGCGACCAACGTCGCGTCGCTCGACGCGGTCGCGACCACGCGCCTGCGCGTCGTCGTGCGCGATCCGTCGGCGGTCGATCGCGATCGTCTCGGCGCGCTCGACGTCGCATGGGTGTCGCTCGACACGTTCCACATCGTCTGCGGCAACGCGGCGGCCCGCTATGCCGAACAGCTCGGCGCGCGCCTGCCGCCGTCGGGCGGCGGGGCGGCTGCGCAACCTGCATGACGCAATAAGGCCGGCCGGATCCGCGCTGCGGGTTCGGGCCGGCCGGCAGAAACGAAAACGGCTTGCGATGCGTCGCAAGCCGTTTTTGTTTGGTGGGGCGATGCGCGATGCGGATGAATGCATCGCTGAACCGCTGAACCGCTGAACCGCTCAACAGCTCAACAGCTCAACAGCTCAACAGCTCAACAGCTCAACAGCTCAACAGCTCAACAGCTCAACAGCTCAATCGTCCAACCGTTCACGGGTTCGTCAGCGTGAAGGTCGGCTTCCGGTAGCCGATGCCCGCGCGGTCGAGCTTCGGCAATTCGCGTTGCGTGAGCAGCGTCGCGAAACCGGCCCAGTCGCGTTGAAGCGCGGCCGTGTCGACGTGATGCGTATCGCCGCGCTTGTAGCGCACGCCGGCCGCGTACGGCAGTTCCCAGTCGGCCCGGTGCCACGCGCGCTCGGCGAGCGCGAGCAGCCGCGGATAGGCCATGTATTCGAGGACGGTGTCGTTGCGCATCACTTCGCCCCACGCCTGCCCCTGCATGCCTTCGAGACGCGGCGCGGGGCCCGTGCCCGTTACCTCGAACGCGTTGCCGGCACGGTCGCCCATCACCTCGGCGTTCTGCGGCAGGTTCTCGGGCGCGAGCGAGAACACCTTGTACTCGTCCGTCGCGTGCGAACCCCAGTAGTAGCCGCGCTCGCGCGGGTTGAGCGTGTACGGGAAGTCGAAGTACAGGTAGTCGGGCAGCGCCAGCACCGTCAGGTAGCCCTTGCCGCTCAGGTCGCGCGCGCTGTCCGACGCACCCCAGAAGATCGTGTCCCACAGCGACACCATCACGTGGCGCGTGCCGAAGTCCTGCGGCCCGTTCGCATGCTTGATGCCGTCCTGCCACGCGGCCATCGTGTCGATCCCGTTCGCGTTGACGGCAGCGCTCACCTGTTGCGCGAAACGCGTCGGCAGCTCGTCGATCGACTTGATCTCGCCGCGCTGGAGCAGCGCCGTGCACGCGGGCGAACGCGCCCACGGCTTGTCCTGCGCGGCGAGATCGATGCGGCCCTTGTTCGGGTCGGTGCCGTTCAGCGGCTGGAAGCCCGCGCCGAGCAGGATGTTCTTCGCCTCGTCGCCGCCGTAGTGCCAGGTGTGCAGCGGCGCCTGCGCGTCGGCATGCATCGCCGCGATCTCGCGGATCACCTTCGACGCGAAATTGAGCGCGCCCGGCACGCACGGGTTCAGGTCGCTGCGCCGGTCGTAGAACTGCACGGTCAGCAGGTTCGACGTGTCCTGCGGATCGAGCAGCCGGTATGCGTTCGCTTCCTGCTCGCGGCCGGCCGCATGCAGCCGGCGGTAGCGCGCTTCCATCGTCACGACGGCTGCGCGCGCATGCGCGGGCATGTCGATCTCCGGGATGATCTCGACGAAATGCGCGGCCGCGTAGCGCACGAGCGCCACGTAGTCGTCGCGCGTCAGGTAGCCGCCGCCCGAGCGGTTGTCGGGGCCGGAGCCGAGCTGCGGCAGCAGGCAGCGCGTCTCGCTCGGGTCGTGGCAGCGACGCGAGCCGATCTCGGTCAGCTCGGGCAGGCCGGGAATCTCGATGCGCCAGCCTTCGTCGTCGGACAGATGCAGGTGCAGGCGGTTGAGCTTGTACGCGCTCATCTGGTCGATCAGGCGGCGCAGCGTCGCCGGGTGCTTGAAGTTGCGCGCGAGGTCGACGTGCATCCCGCGATGCGTGAAGCGCGGCGCATCCTCGACGAGCATCGCCGGGATCGGGCCGCCGCCGGCCGGCGCGAGCGAGAAGAGCGTCTGCACGCCGTAGTAGAGGCCCGCGCGATCGTAGGCTTCGATGAACACGCCGCGCGGTCCGATCGCGAGCCGATAGCCGCCCGGCGTCGCGATGTCGGCCGGCAGCCGGCGCGGCGCGACGGCACCCCACACGGGCACGCGTGCGCCGTCGAGGCCGAGCGTCGTCGCGCGCTCGCGCAGCGCCGCGACCTGCGCGTCCGGCAGGTTCGGCAACGCGAACTCGACGCCGCGCAGGTCGAGCGTGCCGGGCAGCGGCTGCTCGCGCTTCACGCTCGGCAGCGCTCGGGTCGCGTCGGGCCGTGCGGCCACGGGCGGCGCATTGCCGGTCGAGTTGTTCTGCGCGTCGGCCGGCAGCGATTCGACGTAGCGCAGCTCGTCGTCGGTGTCGTTGTAGCGGAGCACGGCGGGCGGCGCGCCGTCGACCACGACGTACGGGCGCGGAATCACGTCGCTGTAGCGCAGCAGCCAGTATTCGGCGACGAACGGCAGCTCGATGCGCTCGCCGGGCGCAAGCCGCACCGAGCCCGGCTGCGGCGTCAGTTCGTACAGGTCGCCCGTGAGCCGCCGCAGCGCGAAGCCAGGACGATCGATCCGCAGCAGGCGGCGGATGCTGTGCAGATAGAGCTTCCAGCCGCCGTCGGCGATCGCCTGGTGGCCGCGGTTCTGCAGGATCAGGCGGCCTGTCGCGCAGGCCGCGCCGTCGGCGCCGAGATCGGCGCACGGCACGCCGGCCGCGGCCGCGTGGTTGTTGTCGACGGCGACGCGCAAGGCGAGGCCGTTCGACAGCAGCGTCGCGAGACTGGCCGCTTGCGCGGTGGGCTGCGCGGTGCCCGCGGTCGCACCGGACGCGGTCGATGCCGGCTCGGCGGAGATCGCGGCCGGCGACAGCGCCGCGATCAACACGCCGACAAAGAGGGATGGCAAGGTACGCTTCATTTGAACTCCTGATAAAAAAAGGGGGCGTAGCGGCGTCGTGGAGTGACGTCGCTGCGATCGGACTTTCAATGGAGCTGCGGGAGATACCTGCACGCGGGGCGATGCGGCCGCACCGCGCGCTTTCGGCACGCGGGGGCGTGCATTACGGAACGGGAGGCGGGCAGGCGTGCCGCTCGGACCGGCGGGGCGGCATACGCGCGTTCATCGGCGGCGCGCGACAACGGCCGCACTGGCGAAGCGGCCGCAGTCGGCTACGTTCGTCCGGCCGCGCACGATGGCGACAACAGGTGCCGCCGAACGGCAATCGGCCGCCGCCCGGCAACACGGCGCGCAGGCGCGCGCCATACACGGGATTCGCATGTCTCCCCCACCCAAGAAGGATTCGGCCTGTCGGCGGCCGTGTCCAAAGATCTTATGAAACCTTTTATTGGTATTCAAGTGGTATCAATCTGGCGCTAAATTGGCATCGGTGTGCGGGGCCGGTCCGGACGGCCGGGACGAAAAAAAACCTCGCGCGAAGCGAGGTTCTTTCCGGACGGCGGCGGTGCGATCCACCGCGCGCGTCACGCGTCAGTCGCGGCGCACGCGCGCGGGCGCTTCCTGCGTCTTCTGCCGCGCTTCGAGCCACATCGCATTGACGATGCCGAACGACAGCGCGACGCCGATACCGAGAATCCAGCTGAAATACCACATGATCCGACTCCTTGCGAAACGGTGGACGGGGGCGCCAGCGCGCCCCGGCCCGGTTCAATACATCGAGTGCTTGTTCTCTTCGAGCGTCTCGTGCGTGACCTTGCCGCGCATCACGCGATACACCCAGCCCGTGTAGAGCAGGACGATCGGCAGGAACACGATCACCGCGAACAGCATCACCTGCAGCGTCTTGTGGCTCGACGTCGAATCCCATACGGTCAGGCTGCTGCGCGGGTCGAGCGACGACGGCATGATGAACGGGAACATCGAGAAGCCCGCGGTCAGGATCACGCCGACGATCATCAGGCCCGTGCAGAAGAACGCCGTCTTCTCCTGCTTCGAGCCGGCGAGCAGCAGCGCGAGCAGGCCGCCCGCGATCCCGACGACGGGCGCCGCGATCATCCACGGAAACTCGCCGTAGTTCGCGAGCCACAGGCCCGAGCCGGCGGCGACGTCCTTGAGCAGCGGGTTCGCGACCGTGTCGGTCGGCGCGGCGTTCGTGATGTGGAAGCCGCCGATATACGACGCGACCAGCACGCCGGCCAGCACGAACAGCACGACCGCGAGGAACGCCGACGCGCGCAGCGCGATCGATGCGCGGCGCGCGATTGCGCCGTCGGTCTTCATCTTGATGAACGCGGCGCCGTGCGCGACGAGCATCGTGAGGCTGACGAGCCCGCACAGCAGCGCGAACGGGTTCAGCAGCGCCCAGAAGCTGCCGTAGTAGGTCACGCGCAGGTCGCTGTCGAACTTGAACGGCACGCCCTGCAGCAGGTTGCCGAACGCGACGCCGAACACGAGCGCCGGCACGAAGCCGCCGGCGAACAGGCCCCAGTCCCAGCCGGCACGCCAGCGCGGGTCCGGCCGCTTGCTGCGGTAGTCGAAGCCCACCGGCCGGAAGAACAGCGCGAACAGCACGAGCAGCATCGCGAAGTAGAAGCCGGAGAACGACGCGGCATAGACGAGCGGCCAGGCGGCGAACATCGCGCCGCCGGCGGTGATCAGCCACACCTGGTTGCCTTCCCACGTCGCGCCGACCGTGTTGACGATGATGCGGCGCTCCTCGTCGGTCTTGCCGAGGAACGGCAGCAGCGCGGTCGCGCCCATGTCGAAGCCGTCGGTGACGGCGAAGCCGATCAGCAGCACGCCGACGAGCAGCCACCAGATCAGCTTGAGAGTTGCATAGTCCATAGCGATTCCTTGTTCCGTTTCAGGTGCGTGCTCAGGCCGGGGCGCGCTCGCTGGCAGCCGCGAGTTCGTGGTGATAGCGGCCGGTATGCAGCGACGACGGGCCGAGGCGCGCGTACTTGAACATCAGCTTGATCTCGATGACGAACAGCGCGGTGTAGAACAGGATGAAGCCCGCGAGACTCAGGTACAGGTCGGTCGGCGTCAGGCTCGACGCGGACAGGTGTGTCGGCAGCACGCCGGCGATCGTCCACGGCTGGCGGCCGAGCTCGGCGACGATCCAGCCGAATTCGATCGCGATCCACGGCAGCGGGATCGCCCACACGGCATAGCGCAGGAACCAGCGGCGGTTGTCCTGCAGCAGTTCGCGGCGCGCGCAGAACCAGAACGCGGCAACGAACGTCGCGACGAACAGGAAGCCGAGGAGCACCATGATCCGGAACGAGAAGAACACGGGTGCGACCGGCGGGATCGTCTTCTTCGCGGCGGCCTTGATCTGCTCCGGCGTCGCGTCGGTCACGTTGGGCGTGAACTGCTTGAGCATCAGCCCGTAGCCGAGATACTGCTTGTGCTGGTCGAACAGTTCGCGCGTCGCGGCGCTCGTGTCGCCCTGCTTGATCTTCTGCAGCGCGCCGTACGCGATCATCCCGCTCTGGATGTGCTCCTCGCTGTGCTTCGCGAGATCGCGCAGGCCGATCACCGGTTCGTCGATCGAGCGCGTCGCGATCAGGCCGAGCGCATACGGAATCTTGATCGCGTAGTCGGTACGCTGTTCTTCCTGGTTCGGAATGCCGATCAGCGTGAACGATGCAGGCGCCGGCTGCGTTTCCCATTCGGATTCGATCGCCGCGAGCTTCATCTTCTGCACTTCGCCGGTCGTATAGCCCGATTCGTCGCCGAGCACGATCACGCAGAGCGTCGCCGCGAGGCCGAAGCCGGCCGCGACTGCGAACGAGCGCAGCGCGAAGTCGATGTCGCGCTTCTTCAGCAGGTACCACGACGACACGCCAAGCACGAACATCGCGGCCGACACATAGCCGGCCGACACCGTGTGCACGAACTTCACCTGCGCGACCGGGTTGAACAGCACGTCGAACAGGCTCGTCATCTCCATACGCATCGTCTGGTAGTTGAACTCGGCGCCGACCGGGTTGTTCATCCAGCCGTTCGCGACGAGGATCCACAGCGCGGACAGGTTCGAGCCGAGCGCGACGAGGAACGTGACGATCAGGTGCTTGACCTTCGACAGGCGGTTCCAGCCGAAGAAGAACAGGCCGACGAACGTCGACTCGAGGAAGAACGCCATCAGTCCTTCGACCGCGAGCGGCACGCCGAAGATGTCGCCGACATAGTGCGAGTAGTACGACCAGTTCGTGCCGAACTGGAATTCGAGCGTGATGCCGGTCGTCACGCCCATCGCGAAGTTGATCCCGAACAGCTTGCCCCAGAACTGGGTCATGTCCTTGTAGACCTGCTTGCCGGTCATCACGTAGACGGCTTCCATGATGACGAGCAGCCAGGACAGGCCGAGCGTCAGCGGCACGAACAGGAAGTGGTAGAGCGCCGTGATGCCGAACTGCAGGCGTGATAGATCGACGACTTCACTACTTATCATGGTGGTCTCCCTCGGTAGGTGCAGGCGCCGGTACCGAGAGCAGCCTCTCGGCGACGGCGGCAGGCGGAAGCGACATGTGCTCGGCCTGCGGATGATTGAAGAATGCGTATTTGAGCGACATCAGGAGGATCAGCTTGACGATCAGCACCAGCGTGATGTCGCGGGCGAGGGTCGGCCCGCGAGCCCACGCGGCGATGCGCGCGCGCCAGCCGATCATGCCGGCCGGCCGCGGGGGAGGTGGCGGCGCAGGCTCTTTATTGATCGAGATCAAGGCGATTATCCTGAATCGATTGAGGTCGGATTGGGGGCGACTTTACGTCGGATTTATGACGGCCGTGAAGCTGTTTTAATCCTTTTGCGCCTGACATGCCAATTTTAAGATGACGGCTTTGCGATGCCGAGTGCTGCGCTGCGGCAGACCGTCGCTAACTACGGGCTGAAACTTGAGGCAGATCAAGGTTATGCGGAAGGGGCCCGAAAACGGCCTATTACCTGATGAATCAGGTCAATTAATCGGCGAAGAAACGAGCGGGGATGCGGGTGAAATGCAGCGGAAAATCGGACGAAAAAAAACCGCTGCCGGTCGGGCAGCGGTTTTCGATGAAGCGCTCTGAATCGCCGGATTTATGCGTATTCGGCGAGGGCGGTGCGCATCTTTTTCATTGCGCTCGCTTCGATCTGGCGGATGCGTTCCGCGGACACGCCGAACTCGGCGGCGAGATCGTGCAGCGTCGAGCCGCCCGAGCCGTCGTCGTCGACGTGCAGCCAGCGCGCCTCGATGATGCGGCGGCTGCGTGCGTCGAGCGCGTCGAGCGCCTGCGCGATGCCGTCCGTCTGCAGCGTGTCGCGCTGACGCGCGGCGAGCACGGCGGTCGGCTCGTTGTGCGAGTCGGCCAGATAGGCGATCGGCGCGTACGACTCCTCGCCGTCTTCCACCTGCCCTTCGAGCGCGATGTCGCCGCCCGACAGGCGCGTTTCCATCTCGGCCACCTCTTCGCGCTTGACGTTGAGCTCCTGCGCGAGGCCGTCGATTTCCTCGGGCGTCATCGCCTGCATGCTCTTCTTGTGGCTGCGCAGGTTGAAGAACAGCTTGCGCTGCGCCTTCGTCGTCGCGACCTTCACCATGCGCCAGTTGCGCAGGATGTACTCGTGGATCTCGGCCTTGATCCAGTGGATCGCGTACGACACGAGACGCACGTTCTGCGCCGGATCGAAGCGCTTCACGGCCTTCATCAGGCCGATGTTGCCTTCCTGGATCAGGTCGCCGTGCGGCAGGCCGTAGCCGAGATAGTTGCGCGCGATCGACACGACGAGACGCAGGTGCGACAGCACGAGGCGGCGCGCCGAATCGAGGTTGTTGTCTTCGCGGAATTCGGTTGCGTACTGGCGTTCTTCTTCAGCCGTCAGCAGGGGAATGCGATTGACGGCCTGGATATACGAATCGATGTTGCCAAGCTGGCCCGGCAACATCGATTGAGCTGCGAGCGCCAGCGAGCCTGCCGATTCGGCCTTGGCCGGCGTCAGGCTCAGGGTGTTCGGAAGGGTCAGGGCGTTGCTCACTAAAAAACTCCTTTGGAATCAGGGACAAACCCCCGGTCTCGGATGAGATTCCGTGGGCCATCTTAGCACTCCCGCAAACTGAGTGCTAATTCCTTAGAGCGGGCGTGGGCATCGGAGTTCCCGGTTTTCTATCGAGTTCGTCGAGTCGATAGTCGATTCTGCGACAGAGGCGGCGAGGCGAAGTTCCGTAAGTCGTTGTTTCTGATGAGAATCGGTAGACGGTTTCGATTTTTGTCGTTTTGGAAGCAAGCCATTTCGCTTCGTGATGCCGATCCGAAAAGTCCTTTACCATACCATTCAGTTCGCTCGGGCCAGGCCGTCGCGGCAGGCCCCATTCAACCCACAAAGTTGGAGTGTCAGATGAACAATAAGAAGAATCGCCGGCCCCGCAGCCGGCTTGCGCTGCATGCGATGCTGGCGGCGTCACTGCTGGGTGGATCGGGTGCGGCGTTCGCGGATCGATGGGGGATCCAGGCGGGCGGCGGGTTTTCGGATCGTCACGCGATCGACAAGGCCGATCTCGGCGTGGTGTGGGATCCGGGCTGGAACTGGTGGGAAATCGGCGGCTGGCACTTCGCGTTCGTGATGGAAGGCCACGTCGGCTACTGGCACACGGGCGGCAATGTCCACGGCAACCTCGGCGAGTTCGGCGCGACGCCGATGTTCCGCTTCATCAAGAGCGCGGGCCAGGTGCGCCCGTTCGTCGAGGCCGGCGCCGGCATCCGGTTCCTCACTTCCCCGACGATCTCCAACAATCTTTCGCTCGCGACGTCGTTCCAGTTCGTGGATGTGGTCGGCGTCGGCGCACAATTCGGAGAACGGCAACAGTATCAGGTCGGTTACCGTTTTCAACATGTGTCTAACGCGGGTATCAAAGAGCCGAATCCTGGTATAAATTTCCACCAGTTCTACGTGCAGTACAACTTCTGATCCGCATGCCTGCGCACGGCGCACGGCGTGCGCGTTGCCGAGGAGTCAGGCGATGGCGAAGGTGGTCGATGCGATCCGCGCGCTCGAGCGCGATCGGTTCCGGGCGATGGTGGACGGGGACGGCGAGGCGCTCGACGCGCTGTTGTCGGACAAGGTGTTCTTCGTGCACACCAACGGCAAACGTGAAACCAAGCAGCAGTTCATCGACGCCATCGTCGCCGGCCGCCGCCGCTATCGTCAGATCGAAATCCAGTCGCAGGACGTGCTGCCAGTCGGCGGCGAAACCTGCGTCGTCACCGGGCGCGCGTTGATCGAGATGGAAACGAACAACGGCGGCCTGGTCTTCCCGATAGCCTATACGTCCGTCCACACCGCGGAGCAGGGCCGCTGGTGCCTGCTCGCATGGCAGGCGACGCGGTGCGCGACCGAGACATGAGCGCGTGTGGCGCTCCTTTTCATGTCCCCACCGAAGCGGCTTTCTAGGCCGCTTTTTGCAGGCCCGTGCGGCGCGGATCGCGCGGCGCACGGGCGGTCACGCCCTGCTCGCTGACTGTCGAACCCTGAGCGTCAGGCCGCCGCGCGGCGGTCCGTGCAATGCCATGCCGAGCGGTTGATTGCGCTGACGATTGCATCGAGCGCGGCGCTCGCCGCATCGGCGTGCAGGCCGACGCCGTGCCGCAGCGGCGCATCGCCGACCCGGCAGCCGACCGATACCGCGTTCCGGCCGTCCGTCGTGCGCGCGTGTTCGCACGCTGCGATGTCGATCGCGGCGCCGGCGGCCGCCGCGAATGCCGCGGCCAAACGTCGCACGGCATCCTCGGGCGTCGCATCGGCCGCCGCCGGCGCTGCCGCGATCTCGCGGCTCTGCCAGCGCGCACCGCTACCATGCCGCGCGGCCGGGCCGTCGGTCTCGAAGAATTCGCGGGCGAACAGCGCGCAGATCGCGTCGCCCGTCACTTCCTCGCCGGATGCATCGGCGAGTGTCTGCACCGCATGGCTGAATTCGATCTGCACGCGGCGCGGCGGCGTGAAGCCCATGCCGCGTTCGAGCAGGAACGTCGCGCCGCCCTTGCCGGACTGGCTGTTCACGCGGATCACCGCGTCGTAGCTGCGGCCGAGGTCGGCCGGGTCGATCGGCAGGTACGGCACTTCCCAGACAGCGTCGGGGCGCTGCTGCGCGAAGCCCTTGCGGATCGCGTCCTGGTGCGAGCCCGAGAACGCGGTGAACACGAGGTCGCCCGCGTACGGATGGCGCGGATGCACGGGAATCTGGTTGCAGCGTTCGACGACGCGGCGCACCGCGTCGATGTCGGAGAAGTCGAGGCCCGGATCGATGCCCTGCGTGTAGAGGTTCAGCGCGAGCGTGACGAGATCGACGTTGCCGGTGCGCTCGCCGTTGCCGAACAGGCAGCCCTCGATGCGGTCGGCGCCCGCGAGCAGCGCGAGTTCGGCTGCCGCGACCGCGGTGCCGCGATCGTTGTGCGGATGCACGGACAGCACGATGCTGTCGCGATACGCGAGGTTGCGGTCCATCCATTCGATCTGGTCGGCGAACACGTTCGGGCTCGCGGCTTCGACGGTGGCCGGCAGGTTGACGATCATCTTGTGGTCGCGGGTCGGCCGCCAGGTTTGCGCGACCGCGTCGCAGATCTCGCGCGCGAACGTCAGCTCGGTCATGCTGAAGGTTTCCGGCGAGTACTGGAAGGTCCAGTGCGTGTCGGGGCGCGCGGCGGCGTGCTCCTTGATGATGCGCGTGCCGTCGACTGCGAGCGCCTTCACGTCGCTCTTCGACATCCCGAACACGATGCGGCGGAACGACGGGCAGACCGCGTTGTACAGGTGCACGATCGCGCGCGGCACGCCTTCGAGCGCGTCGAACGTGCGTGCGATCAGGTCTTCGCGCGACTGCACGAGCACCTCGATCGTCACGTCGTCGGGAATCCGCTTGTCGTCGATCAGCTTGCGGACGAAATCGAAGTCGGTTTGCGACGCCGACGGAAAACCGACTTCGATCTCCTTGAAACCGATCGCGACCAGCATCTCGAAGAACTCGAGCTTCTGCTCGATGCTCATCGGCTCGATCAGCGACTGGTTGCCGTCGCGCAGGTCGGTGCTCATCCAGACGGGCGCGCGCTCGATGGTGCGGGTCGGCCAGCGGCGGCCATTGATGCGGACGGGCTCGAACGGTCGGTACTTGTCTTGCGGATTGCGCTTCATCTTCTGGACCTCGGGTCTCAAGTCGCGAGCGAAGACGGGCGGCAGGGGCGACGGTTGGCGCTGCCTCGCACCGCGGCGCGCGAAATGCGCTGCGGATGCGAATGATCTTCGCGAATCGACCGACGGATAGACGGACGAATGCTGACGACTTCGGGTTGTAAAAACTGCGAGAGGGATACTGCGAGGAACTGCTGGGAGGGACCGTGCGGACAGCACACGGCGCTACGACAGCCTTAGGCTAGTCGTAGAGATAGCGGCCGCGCTAGGCGGCCGGAGGTAATTCGGAGGGTGTTCGGAAAGGAACGCATGACGGTCACTCTATGCCAGGATGCGGGCGCGTGTCAAATCGTCGGTGCGCGGGGGCCGGTCGTTGCCGTGCCGTCAGCGCGTGGTGCGGGCGATCTGCACGATCGTTCCGACCTGCCGCGCGACCGTGTCGGGCACCGGCACCTCGCCGCGCAACACGGCGTCCGTCCACGCGGCCGTCGTTGCCGCATCGCGCGATTCGGGCAGTGCGACGGGCGGCGTATCGGTCGACGAACGTTCGGCCTCGATCAGCGTGTCGCACACGCCGTCGTGCAGCCAGTCGACCTGCACCTGGCGGCGCGTATCGGCGACGGCTTCGCCTTCGGTGCCGCGCGCGAGCAGCGCGCCGCCGAGCGCTGCGTCGGGATGGTCGCGGAACAATTGCGCGAGGCTGTCGCGGTAAGGCGGGTGCGTGTAGTTGACGAGCCGCAGGCCGGCCGGCGCGAACGGCTGCAGGATCTTCACGAGCGTATGCGTCGAGTTGCGCACGCCGAGCACGCGGCGCATCGACAGCAGGTGCGCGATGCGCGGCGCCAGCGCCTCGATCGGCGCGAACGCGACGCGGCGTTCGGCGAGCATGTCCTCGATCGCATCGTGCGACGTCGACGGTGCGAGCGACAGCGCCGAGAAAATCTCCGCGCTCGTCACGCGGCCCGGGTCGCGCTCGACACCGTGCACGAGCACCGGCACGCCTTCGCGCGCCAGCAGCAGCGCGAGCAGCGGCACGAGGTTCGGCTGCTTGCGCGCGCCGTTGTAGCTCGGGATCGACACGGGGCGGAACGCGGCGTCCTGCACGTGCACGGGCTCGAACGACGCCTGCGCGGCGGCGAGCATCGCGGCCAGCTCGTCGGACGTTTCGCCCTTCAGCCGATAGGCGATCAGGATCGCGCCGAGTTCGACGTCCGACACGCGTGCGTCGAGCATCGCGCGATAGAGTTCGAACGTGTCCTCGGCGGACAGCGCGCGCGCGCCGTGCGGACCGCGGCCGATCTCCTTGATGAAGCGGGCGCAAGGGAACGGAGTGGCGGCGGGATCGTGGGAAGCGGTCATCGGTGCGTGGGGCGGGCGGCCGGCATCGGGCCGCGCGGTGAGCGGTGAGGAATGCCCCGAGTATCGCATGGGCGCGGCCGGCGCAAGCGCGGCCGCGCATCGCGTCGCGCTACACTCTGGTTACGGGCGGTGGGCGCGCCGGCTGCGCCGCGCCTGTGCCGTTGCCGGCCGAATACGACTACGAGAGACATGTCATGAAGCTCTACAGCTATTTCCGCAGTTCCGCGTCGTACCGCGTGCGGATCGCCCTGAACCTGAAGCAGTTGCCGTTCGACTATGTCCCCGTGCACATGCTGCGCAACGGCGGCGAGCAACTGAAGGACGAGTACCGCGCGCTGAATCCGGATGCGGTCGTGCCGACGCTGACCGATGGCGACGCGACGCTGCAGCAGTCGCTCGCGATCATCGAATATCTCGAAGAAACCCATCCCGCGCCCGCGCTGCTGCCGAAGCAGCCGGTCGACCGCGCGTATGTGCGCGCGATCGCGCTGCAGATCGCGTGCGAAATCCATCCGCTCGACAACCTGCGCGTGCTGAAGTACCTGAAGCACATGCTGCAGGTGCCGGAAGAGGCGAAGAACGCGTGGTACCGGCACTGGATCGAGGCGGGCTTCGAATCGCTCGAGACGCGTCTCGCGCACGATCCGCGCGCCGGCAAGCTGTGCTTCGGCGACACGCCGACGCTCGCCGACGTGTGCCTGGTGCCGCAGGTGTTCAACGCGAACCGCTTCTCGATCGACACGACGCGCTATCCGACGATCCAGCGGATCGTCGACCATGCATCGACGCTCGACGCGTTCAAGGCCGCCGAACCCGGCGTGCAGCCCGACGCCGAATGAGCGCGGCGCCCCCGAGGTGCGCATGATCGGGCGCGCATGAAAAAGGGCGCCCGAAGGCGCCCCGTGCGATACGTGCCGGCGGTGTTCAGCCGAGCAGCGCGTCCGCGAATTCCACGGCGCTGAACGGCTGCAGGTCCTCGACCTTCTCGCCGACGCCGATGAAGTAGACGGGCACTGGGCGTTGCCGCGCGATCGCGGCGAGAATCCCGCCCTTCGCGGTGCCGTCGAGCTTCGTGACGATGAGGCCCGTGAGGCCGAGCGCGTCGTCGAATGCCTTCACCTGCGTGAGCGCGTTCTGGCCAGTGTTCGCGTCGATCACCAGCAGCACTTCGTGCGGTGAGCCGTCGTGCGCCTTCGAGATCACGCGCTTCACCTTCTTCAGCTCTTCCATCAGGTGCAACTGCGTCGGCAGGCGGCCGGCCGTGTCGGCCATCATCACGTCGATCTTGCGCGCGCGCGCGGCGCTGACCGCGTCGAAGATCACCGCGGCCGGATCGCCGCTTTCCTGCTGCACGACCGTCACGTTGTTGCGCTCGCCCCAGACCGCCAGCTGTTCGCGCGCGGCCGCGCGGAACGTGTCGCCCGCGGCCAGCAGCACCGACTGGTCGAAGCTTTGCAGATGCTTCGCGAGCTTGCCGATGCTGGTCGTCTTGCCCGCGCCGTTCACGCCGGCGATCATCATCACGAGCGGCTGCGCGCGGCCGAGCATCAGCGATTTCTCGAGCGGCTTCAGCAGCTCGACGAGCAGGTCGTGCAGCGCACCCTTCACCTGCTGCGGGTCGGTCAGCCGGCCGGTGCGCACCTTTTCGCGCAGCGCGTCGAGCAGGTACTCGGTCGCGTCGACGCCCGCGTCGGACATCAGCAGCGCGGTTTCGAGCTCCTCGTACAGATCCTCGTCGATCTTCGTGTTGACGAATACACCGGTGATGCTGTTGCCCGTTTTCGCGAGCCCCGTTTTCAGGCGCGCAAGCCACGATTTCTTCGCGGATGCGTCCTGCAGCGGCGGCGGGACGATCTCGACCGTCTCGACGACTTCGTCGCGACCGTCGTTGGTCGGCGTGACCGTCATCACGACGGCCGGCGCGGCCGGTTGCGCGGGCGCCTGCGGCACGTCGACCGCGGGCGGAGCCTCGGGCGCGGGCGCATCGGACGGCTCGTCCGTTTGCTGCGCGTCGGCCGATTGCGATTCCGCGGGATCGGGCTCCTGCGTTTTCTTGAATCGTTTGAAGAAGCTGAACATGGTCTGGCGTCGGGAAGAGGGCGGGCCGCCGCCAGAGGCGGGGCGCCGGAGGGGCCGTTCTGCGTTCGCGCGGGCGCGGCGCTCGGCGGCCGAAACCGTGCATTTTATCAGTGCGGCGCGGCGCTCGCGTCAGTGCGCGCCGCCGCTGTGGTAACGTGCGCCTGTTTGGCGGTGCGCCCTGGCGCGCGCCCGGTCCCTCCGTTGCCTATATTCCGTATGTCCCGTTCCTCTCCCGGCCGCCCGGCGGCCCCTCCTGGCCGCGGCAAGCCGCACACGATCCGCATCATCGGCGGCGACTGGAAACGCACCCCGCTCGCGGTGCTCGATCTCGACGGCCTGCGGCCGACGCCCGATCGCGTGCGCGAGACGCTGTTCAACTGGCTCGGCCAGGATCTCGAAGGCCGGCGCTGCCTCGACCTGTTCGCGGGCACCGGCGCGCTCGGCTTCGAGGCCGCGTCGCGCGGCGCGGCGAGCGTCGTGATGGTCGAGCGCCATCCGCGCGCCGCGCAGCAACTGCGTGCGATCAAGGACAAGCTCGGCGCCCGCGCGGTCGAGGTCGCCGAGGCCGATGCGCTGCGGCTCGCGGCCGGGCTCACGCCGGGCGCGTTCGATGTCGTGTTTCTCGATCCGCCGTTCGGCGAACCGGCCGCGCTCGAGCGCGCGATCGCGCTGTCGGCGCCGCTCGTCGCGGCGGACGGCGCGCTGTACGTCGAGACGGGGGCGGAACTCGATCCGGCCGCGCACGACGCGCTCGCGGGCTGGCAGGTCGTGAAGCACGGCAAGGCGGGTGCGGTTCACTATCATTTGCTGCGGCGCGAAAATGATGAATAATGCGCGTTCCATACGAGGCGGCGCACCGCAAAGGCGACGCATGCCCATCTCGGCAGTGGCGTGCGCATCGCACGGCTGCCATCCCGTTTGCGTGATGACAGGAGGAGCGACATGGTAGTCGCCGTGTATCCCGGTACGTTCGATCCGCTGACGCGCGGGCACGAAGACCTCGTGCGGCGTGCGTCGAGCATTTTTGATACGCTGGTGGTCGGCGTCGCCGACAGCCGCGCGAAAAAGCCGTTCTTCTCGCTCGAAGAACGTCTGACGATTGCGAACGAGGTGCTCGGCCATTATCCGAACGTGAAGGTGATGAGTTTCACCGGTCTCCTGAAGGACTTTGTCCGCACCAACAACGCACGCGTGATCGTGCGCGGCCTGCGCGCCGTGTCCGATTTCGAGTATGAGTTCCAGATGGCCGGGATGAACCGCTATCTGCTGCCCGACGTCGAGACGATGTTCATGACGCCGTCCGATCAGTACCAGTTCATCTCGGGAACGATCGTGCGCGAAATCGCGCAGTTGGGCGGCGATGTCAGCAAGTTCGTGTTCCCGTCCGTCGAGAAGTGGCTGACCGAGAAAGTTGCTGCGATGGGAGGCCCTGCCGCGTGACGCGGCGCCGGCCGGTTTCGTTGCGAAGCCGGCCGCCGGCCTGAAGAAGTGAGATCAGTATGGCTTTGATGATTACCGACGAGTGCATCAATTGCGACGTGTGCGAGCCCGAGTGCCCGAACGGCGCGATTTCGATGGGCCCGGACATCTACGTGATCGACCCGAACAAGTGCACCGAGTGCGTCGGCCATTTCGACGAACCGCAGTGCCAGCAGGTGTGTCCGGTCGAATGCATTCCGCGCGATCCGCAGCATGACGAATCGCACGCGCAATTGATGGAGAAGTACCACGCGTTGATCGCCGGGAAGGGCGACGACGCGTCGTGACCCCGCGGTGACGCGCGCGCTTTGGGCTATCGGCGCACGCGTCACGCTTCCCGAGCGGCGCCGTCCGGCGCCGGTTCTTCCTTAGGCAAGCAGCTCGCGCAGCGCGGCGACGAGCGCATCGCATTCGGCGTCGGTGCCGACGGTGATGCGCAGATGCTGGTCGATCCGCGGCAGCCGGAAGTGCCGCACGAAAATTTCCCGTTCCTTCAGCCTTGCCGCGATCGTGCCCGCATCGTGCGCGGGATGGCGCGCGAACACGAAATTCGCGGCCGACGGCACGATGTCGAAGCCGAGCGCGTCGAGTGCATGCGTGAGCCGCGTCCGGCTGTCGATCACGCGCCGGCAGGTTGCGTCGAAATGGTCGGTGTCCTCGTACGCGGCCTGCGCGGCGACCTGCGCGAGCCGGTCGAGCGGATAGGAGTTGAAGCTGTCCTTCACGCGGTTCAGCGCGTCGATCAGCGCCGCATCACCGAACGCGAAGCCGACGCGCATGCCCGCGAGCGAGCGCGCCTTCGACGTCGTGTGCACGACGAGCAGGTTCGGATGGCGGTCGATCAGCGTAATCGCCGACTGCGCACCGAAATCGACGTACGCCTCGTCGATCACGACGACCGACGACGGATTCGCGGTCGCGATCCGCTCGACGTCCGCGAGCGGCAGCGCGCGCCCGGTCGGTGCATTCGGGTTCGGAAACAACACGCCGCCGGCGTCGTCGAGATAGTCGTCGACGCGGATCGAGAAATCGTCAGCGAGCGGCACGACCGTGGTCTGCACACCGTACAGGCGCGCATACGTCGGATAGAAGCTGTACGTGATGTCGGGAAACCGCAGCGGCCGGTCGTGCTTCAGCAGCGCCTGGAACGTGTGCGCGAGCACCTCGTCGGAGCCGTTGCCGACGAACACCTGTTCGGGCTTGATGCGGTGATGGGCCGCAACCGTTTCGCGCAGCGCGCGCGCGACCGGATCCGGATAGCGGCGCAGCGTGTCGCCGGTCTCGCCGAGTTCGCGTGCGATCGCCGCGACGACGCGCGGCGATGGCGGATAGGGATTCTCGTTGGTGTTCAGCTTGACGGGGTGCGCGAGCACGGGCTGTTCGCCCGGCACGTAAGGCACGAGTTGCTGAACGACGTCGCTCCAGTAACGGCTCACCGCTTGGCTCCTGTCGGGCAAAACGACCAGATTACCGCATGTGCGCGTCACGGTGGGAAAGGCGTGACGCCCGGCGACGCCGGACGGCACGATGCACCGGGCCGGTGCGATGCGCGATCAGTTGCGATGCAGCTGCATCGTCGCGCGGTCGAGTTCGCCCTTGACGACCATCGGCATCACGGCGAGTGCGCGTTCGATCGACGCGTCGATCACGTCCTGCTCCTCGCGGCGCGGCGGCTTCAGCACGAAGTTCGCGACGTCGGGCTTCGCGCCGGCGCGCGCGCTTTCCGGAATCAGGTCGCGCGGATGGCCGATGCCGATCCGCAGCCGCCAGTAATGCTGCGTCGACAGGTGCGCGGAGATGTCCTTGAGACCGTTGTGGCCGCCGCTGCCGCCGCCGAGCTTCAGCTTCACGGTGCCGGGCGGCAGGTCGAGCTCGTCGTGCGCGACGAGGATCTGGTCGGGCAGGATCTTGAAGAATTGCGCGAGCGCGACGACCGACTGACCGGAGCGGTTCATGTAGGTCTGGGGCTCGAGCAGGTGCACTTCCTCGCCGTGCAGGCGTGCTTTCGCGTAGAAGCCGTGGAAGCGGCGCTCGTCGCGTAACGTCGTGCCTGCTTCGCGGGCGAGCTGGTCGATCAACCAGAAGCCGGCATTGTGGCGCGTCGCGGTGTATTCCGCCCCGGGATTGCCGAGGCCGACGATCAGTTTGATCATGACGTTTCGAAGGCGGCAACGGCCGCCTGGGCGCAGAAAAAGAAAAACCCGCCGGGCAAGCCGCGGCGGGTTGCGTCGACCGTTTCGTGAAACGGATCGATGGGGCGCGTAGGCAGCCGCTTAGGCAGCCGGCGTTTCGCCTTCGCCTGCGTCCGACACGGCACCAGCCGGGATCGTCGCCGATGCGACAACCGGGTTTTCCGCGTCGACGTGCGCGACCAGCGCGACGCCCTTCGGCAGCGTGATGTCCTTCGCGTGCAGCGATTGACCGGCTTCGATCTTCGACAGGTCGACTTCGAGGAACTCCGGCAGGTCGGCCGGCAGGCACTCGATTTCGATTTCCGTCGCGACGTGCGAAACGATCGCGCTCGACAGCTTCACGGCCGGGCTGATTTCAGCGTTCAGGAAGTGCAGCGGTGCTTTCGTGTGCAGCTTCTTCTTCGCGTCAACGCGCTGGAAGTCCACGTGCAGCACCAGTTGCTTGAACGGGTGGTATTGCACGTCGCGCAGCAGAACCTGCTGCGACTGGCCGGCCACTTCGAGGTCGAGGATCGACGAGTGGAAGGCTTCCTTCTTCAGCGCGTGCCACAGGGCGTTGTGATCGAGTTCGATCTTTTGCGGGGCTGCTTCGCCACCGTAAACGATACCCGTGGTCTTACCGGCGTTGCGCAGGCGGCGGCTCGCACCCGTACCTTGCTCTTGGCGCTCGAAAGCGACGACTTTCATGTAATTCTCCAATAGCTGCCCGCGACCAGGCAGTAAAACGGGGCCGTCAAACGGCGGCCCCCGATGAAACGGCGGGGTTTCGTCTATCCCGTCCGATTGTGCAAAAAGCGAAGCGTTGCCGCTTCGCTTTCTGCGCATGCTTTGTTGTGTCGACTCGCGATCAGGATTCCGCGAACAGCGACATCACCGAATCGCCGCGGCGGATCCGCGAGAACGTCTCGGCCAGCAGGCTCGCGCTCGTCAGCGAGCGGATCTTCGAGCACGCCAGCGATTCGGCCGACAGCGGGATCGTATCGGTGACGACCAGCTCGTCGAGTGCCGATGCGGCGATGCGGTCGGCGGCGCCGCCCGACAGCACGGGGTGCGTCGCGTACGCGAACACCTGCTTCGCACCGCGGTCCTTCAGCACTTGCGCGGCCTTGCAGAGCGTGCCGGCCGTATCGACCATGTCGTCCATGATCACGCAGGTGCGGCCTTCGACTTCACCGATGATGTTCATCACTTCGGCGACGTTCGCCTTCGGACGACGCTTGTCGATGATCGCGAGATCGCAGTTGAGCTGCTTCGCGAGTGCCCGGGCACGCACCACGCCGCCGACGTCCGGCGACACGACGAGCAGATCCGAGTAGTTCTGCTTGCGCAGGTCACCCAGCAGGATCGGCGTTGCGTAGATGTTGTCGACCGGGATGTCGAAGAAGCCCTGAATCTGGTCGGCGTGCAGATCCATCGTGATGATCCGCTCGACGCCGGCGATTTCCAGCATGTTCGCGACGACCTTCGCCGAGATCGCGACGCGCGCCGAACGCGGGCGGCGATCCTGACGGGCGTAGCCGAAGTAGGGGATGGCTGCAGTGATCCGGCCGGCGGATGCGCGCTTGAGCGCATCGACCATGATCATCAGTTCCATCAGGTTGTCGTTCGCCGGTGCGCACGTGGATTGCAGGACGAAGACGTCCTTGCCACGTACGTTTTCCTGGATCTCGACCTGGATCTCGCCGTCGGAGAAACGGCTGACCATCGCTTTGCCGAGGGGAATTCCAAGAATGTTGACGACTTCCTGGGCGAGCGCGGGATTCGCGTTGCCAGTAAAAACCATCAGGCCGTCATGGCTGCTCATCGTGCACCTGCTTCAGGCTTAGGCGGGAAATGCGGGAAAATTTTTGGCAGGGGAGGAAGGACTCGAACCCTCGCATGCCGGAATCAAAATCCGGTGCCTTGACCAACTTGGCGACTCCCCTACACTTAACTGATAACTTTACCGGATTCGTGTAGGCCATCCGGCAAAGTAAAACTTCATGACGCGAAAGCGAAGAGCGGATGCTCGTTCAGGCTCTCGGCAACTGCGCCGTTCCAACTGGCGGGCAGCTTGGCTTTCGCCGCTTCTGCCTCGTGTTTGCTGCGAAACGCTGCAAACACGCTTGCTCCGGAGCCGGTCATCCTCGCGGGGGTCACATCATACAACCATTTGACCACCTGCGCAACTTCCGCGTACTTACTTGTCACAACTTGCTGCATATCGTTCCGGCCGAAGCTGTCTGGCCATCCCGCATCGCTGTTTTGCTGTGCAAGAAAGTCAGCAATTGTGACTGGCTTCGAATCTCTTGTCAACAACTCATCTGAAAAAATTTCAGCGGTCGGGACATGAACGCGTGGCGTCACAACCAAGAACCAGCGAGTCGGCAATTCTACCTCAGCTAATTCTTCTCCGATACCCTCTGCGAACGCATTTTTTCCAAAAATAAAAAACGGGACGTCCGCGCCGAGTTTCACCGCGAGCGACTGGAGCTCCGCGCGCGGCAGGTCGAGTTGCCACAGCCGGTTCAGCGCGAGCAGCGTCGTCGCCGCGTCGGAGCTGCCGCCGCCGAGGCCGGCGCCCATCGGCAGGCACTTGTCGATCTCGATGTCGACACCTGCCGCGGTGCCCGTGTGCGCCTTCAGCAGGTTGGCCGCGCGTACGACGAGGTCGCTTTCCTCGGGCACGCCGGGCACGTCGGTGACGCGTGCGACGCGGCCGTCGTCGCGCAGCGTGAAGTGCAGCGTGTCGCCCCAGTTCAGCAACTGGAACACGCTCTGCAGGTCGTGATAGCCGTTCGGGCGGCGGCCGGTGATGTGCAGGAACAGGTTGAGTTTCGCGGGCGCAAGGCAGTTGCGCAGCGAGCGGGTCGAATCGGTCATGCGTATGTCGGGGCTAGGCGCTCGTGCTTCACTGATCGAGCACGAGCTTGATGTCGAGCGGCGGTGTCGCGCGCACGAGGTTGACGCGTTTGACGCCCGTGGCCGGAGCGTCCGCGTAGGCAAGGTAGTCGATCGTCCAGCCGTCCTGGCGGATCTGCTTGACGTGCGTGTCGTCGGCCGGATCGCGTACCGTCTCCGCCGGCGTCGCGGGCGCGGGCGTCGGCAGCAGCCAGTAGCGCAGGCCCGCGAGCGGCAGTGCGAAGCCGAGCGTTCGCTGCATCAGGTCGCCGACGTCCGTCGCAAATTGCGTCGGACGGTTCGGCAGCTCGAGCGACGCCGCCTGTGGCGTCGACTTCACGACCGCGAGCGTCTGGCCGAGCGGGCTGCGCAGCTCGAGCGACACGTCGTCGCCGTGCTCCTGCCAGTCGAAGTTGCCGTACACGTTCTGCTGCTTGCCGAGACGGTCGTCGTACTGTACCGCGAAGCGGCCATGGTAAGCGTGCGTCGCGGCGGTCTGCAGCACCGCGCCTGTCGGCGCGCTTGCCGATGGCGGCGTGCTCGCGCAGCCGGCGAGCGCGAGCGCGGCGCCGGCCGCGGCCAGCGTGCGCTGCGCGCGGGAGGACAGGGAAAGCATCGGGAACATCTGCATCAGAGGCCGTTGATCTGCAGGCGCTTCAGCGTCTGCACGAGCGTTTCGTTGTCGGGCTCGAGCTTCTGCGCGGCACGCCACGCGGAACGCGCGTCGTCCTGTGCGCCGCTCTTCCACAGCACTTCGCCGAGGTGAGCACCGATTTCGGCGTTCGGCTGCAGTTCGTACGCGTGCCGCAGGACCTTCGTAGCGCCGGCCGTGTCGCCCATCCGGTACTTCACCCAGCCGAGGCTGTCCATGATGTAGGCATCGTTCGGTGCGAGCGTCATCGCCTTGTCGATCAGCTTGCTGGCTTCGGGCAGGCGCTGGTTGCGGTCGGCAAGCGAATAGCCGAGCGCGTTGTACGCCTGCGGGTTGTCGGGCTGGGTGCGGATCAGCTCGCGCAGCTGCTGTTCCATCGTCGTGTAGTGACCGGTCTTTTCGGCCGCCATCGCGTAGTCGTAGCGCAGGTCGGGATCGTCGGGGAAGTCCTGGACCGCCTGCCCGAGCCGTGCCTCGGCTTCCGGATAGCGCTTCGCGGTGAACAGGATCGACGCGTCGGTGCGCGCGACCACGGCCGCGTCGCGCGGATCCGTGATCGGCAGGTCGTCGAGCACCTTGCGCGCCTCGTCGGTCTTGCCCTGTTTCTGCAGCAACTGCGCGCGCGTGATCTGCGCGGGGAGATAGTGCTGGCTCGTCTGGTCGACCTTGTCGAGCCATTGCGACGCCTGCGCGTCGTTGTTCTGGTCGATCGCGATCTGCGCGAGGTAGATGTAGCCCTGGCCGACGTCGAGGTTCGGCTGCTTGTTGCCGAGCTGCACGTACTGCTTCAGGTAGGCGGTCGCTTCGTCGAGTTTCTTCTGCTGAATCTTGATCAGCGCGAGCGCCATCAGCGGTGTCGGATCCTTCGAGTCGAGCTTGCGCATCGTCTCGAACTGCTTCTGCGCGTCGTCGAGGCGATCGTCGGCGAGATAGAGCTGCGACAGCGCGAGCCGCGCGTCGCGCGACTTCGGATTCTGCTGAACATATTTCTCGAACGATGCGATGCCCGCCGCGCGTTCCGCCGGCCCCATCTGCGACAGCATCAGGGCCGCCGGCAGGTAGTCGGGGCGAAGCTGCAGCGCCTGCTTCAGCGATTGGGCGGCACCGTCCTTGTCGTCGACCGCGAGTTGTTGCCGCGCGATCGCGAGCTGCGCCTCGGGCCGGTTCATGTCGTTCTTCAGCATGTCCTTCAGCACCGCGAGGCCGCCGACGCGATCGGGGCCGCGCACGAGCAGCGCCTGCAGCGCGAGGATTGCCGGGCCGCGCGTCTCGCCGGTTGCGCGGGCCAGCTCGCGCGCGAGCATCTGCTGCGCGTCGGCCGGCTTGCCGGCGAGCACCAGCAGCGCGGCGTCGACCTGCGACGCCCGGTTCGAATCCGGTGCGTACTGGCGCCACAGGTTCGCGGCGGACAGCGCGTCGGCCGGGCTCTGCGCGCCGAGCGCGATCTCGGTCGCACGCTGCGCCATGCGCGGATCGCGCGTGTCGCGGGCGAGCGCGAGGTAGGTTTGGTACGCGGGCGCCGGCTGGTTGCGCTGGAGCGCGACCTCGGCCGCGAGCACCTGGTAGACGATCTGGCTCGTCAGCGGGACGCCCGGGAGATTCTTCTGCTCGTCCGGCATCACATGCTCGAACGCGCCCTGCGGCTCCGCGTCGTCCGATGCCGGATCCTGCGCGTGAGCCGGGAAGGCGGTGAGGGTCCAGGCGGCAAACAGCGCGGCGCCGATTGCACGACGGACCGGGAAGGCGCGCGCGCCGCGCGCGGCGGCGGGGCGCTTCTGAAGCAGCTTCGAGGGCAGAGTCATGGAAATCCGTTCGATGTTTCAACCGATTGTAACGCGCTCGCTACAATACACGCACGATCGTGATAGGGTCTGTTTGCATATGGAACGCACATGCGAATGCCCGAAATCGCCCGCATAGCAAGAAGCGAGGAGCGCCGTTTGGCGAGCCAAACAAGCGACGAGCGACGCCGCTATGCGGGCGATTTCGGGCATTCCCGTGACATGAATTTTTTAATTTGGGGTTGCCACGAGAACGGCCGCTCGCCGCGTTGCGCTCCTTGCGAATACGTCCAGTATTCGCAGCGTCGCGCGCCTCGCGAGCGGCCGTTCTCGTGGCAACGCATGCGCGTTCCATATGCAAACAGACCCTAGCCTCAGACCCGAATAACATGCCAGAGTTGCCAGAAGTCGAAGTCACGCGCCGGGGCATCGAGCCCTTTGTCGCGGGCCGCCGCGTCGAGCGTGTCGACGTCCGTACCGCGATGCTGCGCTGGCCCGTGCCGGCGGGGCTCGCCGAGCAGTTGCGCGCACGCGAGGTGCTCGCCGTCGAGCGTCGCGGCAAGTACCTGCTGTTCGAGGTCGACGCGGGCTGGTTCATCGTCCATCTCGGCATGACGGGCACGCTGCGCGTGCTGCCAGCGGCCGGCGTGCCGGTTGCCGCGAAGCACGACCACATCGACTGGATCTTCGACGAGTTCGTGCTGCGGTTCCGCGATCCGCGCCGCTTCGGCGCCGTGCTGTGGCACCCGCGCGAAGCGGGCGACGTGCATGCGCATCCGCTCCTCGCGAGCCTCGGCGTCGAGCCGTTCTCGCCGGCGTTCACCGGCGCGCTGCTGCATGCGCGCACGCGCGGCCGCACGGTGTCGGTGAAGCAGGCGCTACTCGCGGGCGACATGGTCGTCGGCGTCGGCAACATCTATGCGTCGGAGAGCCTGTTTCGCGCCGGCATCCGGCCGACGACGGCCGCCGGCAAGGTGTCGCTGCCGCGCTACGAGCGGCTGGCCGACGCGGTGCGCGCGACGCTCGCCGATGCGATCGAGCGCGGCGGCAGCACGCTGCGCGATTTTGTCGGCAGCAACGGCGAAAGCGGTTATTTCCAGCTCGACTGCTTCGTCTACGACCGTGCCGGCCAGCCTTGCCGCGTATGCGGCACGCCGATCCGCCAGATCGTGCAGGGCCAGCGGTCGACCTATTTCTGTGCGACCTGCCAGCGTTGAAACCTTTTTCCGCAATTAGATAACTTGAAGCCGCCCCGCATCGCCCCCGCTCCGTTCCCCGTCACGCCGCTGCACCGCACGTTCGCCACGCGCCTGATCGCGTGGCAGCGCGAGCATGGCCGCCACGACCTGCCGTGGCAGAACACCCGCGATCCGTACCGGATCTGGCTGTCGGAAATCATGCTGCAACAGACGCAGGTGTCGACCGTCATCCCGTATTACGCACGCTTTCTCGAACGCTGCCCCGATGTCGCCGCGCTCGCGGCCGCGCCGGTCGACGACGTGATGGCGCTGTGGGCGGGGCTCGGCTACTATTCGCGCGCGCGCAACCTGCACCGCTGCGCGCAGGTCGTCGCCGCCGAGCACGGCGGCGCATTTCCGGCGACACCCGACGCGCTGGCCGAACTGCCGGGCATCGGCCGCTCGACGGCCGCGGCGATCGCGTCGTTCGCGTACGGCGCACGCGCGACGATCCTCGACGGCAACGTGAAGCGCGTGCTCGCGCGCGTGTTCGGCGTCGAGGGCTTTCCGGGCGAGAAGCGCGTCGAGAACGACATGTGGGCGCTCGCCGAATCGCTGTTGCCCGACGCCGCGAACGCGGCGGACGTAAGCGCATATACGCAGGGGCTGATGGATCTCGGCGCGACGCTGTGCGTGCGTGGCAAGCCCGATTGCGCACGTTGCCCGTTCGCGGGCGACTGCGTCGCGCAATCGACGGGCCGGCAGCGCGAACTGCCGGCCGCGCGGCCGAAGAAGGCCGTGCCGACGCGCAAGACCTGGATGCTCGTGCTGCGCGATGGCGACGCCGTGCTGCTCGAGCGGCGGCCGCCGGCCGGCATCTGGGGCGGCCTGTGGTGCCTGCCGCAGGCGGACGGCGACGCCGCGCTCGCGGAGCTTGCGCACGGCTTCGGCGGCGGCGGCCCGGTTCCGCTTGCACCGTTCACGCACACGTTCACGCATTTCCGGCTCGATATCGAGCCGCGGTTGAGCGACATGGCGGACGGCGGCGGCCTGCCGTCGCAGGCACGGGACGCGGAAACCGCGTGGGTGCCGCTGAGCCGGCTCGATGCGTACGGCGTGCCGGCGCCCGTGCGCAAGCTGCTCGATGCACTGAGCGGGCCGCTGCTGTAACGAAGAGGAAAGGGTGCGGCGCGGGCCGCGCGCTCGAGAAAACGCCGGGTTGCCGCAGCTTTTCCGCGCCGAAGGAAGTCCTGTCGGAGGCGCTTACAGCCAGCCGTGCCGGTCGAGCACGTGGTGCACGGCGTCGATGCGTGCGCCGACGTCCGGAAACTCCATCAGCTTTTGTCGCGCGCGCAGGTCGAGCGGCAGCAGTTCCGCGAGTCGGTTCGACACCCAGCTCGGATCGTCGAGGCGGAACGGTTCGCCGAACGGCAGCTTGCCCGGCTCGGATTTCTTCAGTGCGCCGATGATGCGCTCGAGTACTTCGGCGCACGAGCCGAACTGCGCGAGCGCCAGCTCGCCTTCGAGCGGGATGTCGTCGGGCAGCGGCTCCGCGATGCCGACCAGCAGCCCGTTGCCTTCGACGCGATACGACAGCAGTTCGAAACGCTGCGTGCCGACCGCCTGCAGATACAGCATCCCGAATTCGCCGGTGTCGCACTCGGTGATGCGCGCCATGCAGCCGATGGTTTCGGGTACCGACACGGCGCCGTCCTGCGCGACTTCGGGCCCGCTCTTCAACAGGCACACGCCGAACGGCGCGTTGTCGCGCAGGCACGCGCGGGACATGTCGAGATAGCGTGCCTCGAACACCTTGAGCGGGAGCAGGCCCCCCGGAAACAGCACCGTGTGCAGCGGAAACAGCGGCAGGTCGATCAGGGTGGTCGATAGGGAGGACATGGCGCGCGGGCGTTGGGGCGGGTGTCGCTAGGGTCGGTCGACCTCGGAGACGAGCCGCGACGACGCGTCGACATCCACTGGCGCGTCACGATGCCGCACGATCACGTTCGCCTCGTGCGCGAGGCGCGCGGCGAGCGTTTCCGCGATGAACACCGAGCGATGCTGGCCGCCCGTGCAGCCGATGGCGACGGTCAGGTAGCTGCGGTTGTCATCGCGGAAGTGCGGCAGCCATTTCAACAGGAACGCATGGATGTCGTCGATCATCTGGTGGACGATCGGCAGTGCGTCGAGAAAGGCGATGACCGGCTGGTCGAGCCCGGTGAGCGGGCGCAACTCGTGGTCGTAATACGGATTCGGCAGCGCGCGCACGTCGAACATCAGATCGGCGTCGAGCGGGACGCCGCGCTTGAAGCCGAACGACTCGAACATCACCATCAGGTCGTTGTTCTTCTGCTCGATGAAGCGCTTGACCCATGTGCGCAGCACGTTCGCGCGCAGCGTGCTCGTATCGATCTGGTGGCCGAATTCGGCGAGCGGCGCGACGAGGTCGCGTTCGCGCTCGATCGCTTCCTCGAGCGACGACAGCAGGCCGACGTCCGCATCGTGCGACAGCGAGCCGGACAGCGGATGGCGGCGGCGCGTTTCGGAGAAGCGCTGGATCAGCGCCTGGGTGCTTGCGTTGAGGAACAGTACGCGGACATCGTGCTCGCGCGACAGCTCGCGGATCAGGCCGGGCATTTCGTCGAGCGATGCGCTCGAGCGCGCGTCGATCGCGACCGCGAGCCGGCGCTTGCCATCCTCGGCGAGGTAGCGGGCGAGTTCGGGGAGCACATGCGGCGGCAGGTTGTCGACGCAGTAATAGCCTGCGTCTTCGAGCGCGTTCAGCGCGACGGACTTGCCTGAGCCGGAGATGCCGGTGATAAGGACGATGCGCATGGGAAGCAGAGAATCCTGACGTTTCATCATAGCACCGGCTCGACGCGTCGGCGTTGCGCGGCCGGCGCGTGCGGGTTACACCAGTTTGCCGGGGAACTGACTGTCGGGATCTTGCATCGCGAGTCGTTGCCGATCCATGAAATCGCGCAACGTGTCGATTCCGCGCAACTGCAGGATCGTGTTCCGGACGGCGGCCTCGACGAGCACCGCGAGGTTGCGGCCGGCCGCGACCTGGATCGTGACCTTGCTGATCGGCAAACCGAGCACGTCGACGGTCTGGCTTTCGAGCGGCAGGCGCTGGAATTCGCCGTCCGGGCGCCGCACGAGCTGGACGATCAGCTTCAGCTTCATTTTCCGCCGCACGGCGGTCTCGCCGAAGATCGTCTTGATGTCGAGCAGGCCGAGGCCGCGCACTTCGAGCAGGTTCTGCAGCAGCGGCGGGCAGCGTCCTTCGACGAAATCGGGGCCAAGACGGACGAAGTCGACCGCGTCGTCGGCGACGAGGCCGTGGCCGCGGCTGATCAGCTCGAGGCCGAGCTCGCTCTTGCCGAGGCCAGAATCGCCGGTCAGCAGCACGCCCATCCCGAGGATGTCGAGGAATACGCCGTGCAGCGTCGCGCGCGGCGCGAGGATGCGGGACATGTACAGCCGCAGGCTGTCGATCACCGCGGCGGCCGACATCGGCGTCGTGAACAGCGGAGTAGACGAGCGCGTGCAGCGCAGCACGAGTTCGGGCGGCGCTGCGGCGCCGCCGGCGACGACGAGGAACGGCGGTTCGAGCGCGATCAGCTCGGCCATGTGGCGCGAGCGGTCTTCGTCGGTCTGGCGCTGGTAGTAATCGATTTCGGCTTCGCCCAGCACCTGGATCCGGTTCGGGTGGATCAGGTTCAGGTGGCCGACGAGGTCGGCGCTCGACGTCGCATTGCCGACCGTGTCGGCCGAAAAGCCGCGCTCCCAGCCTTCATGCCCCGTCAGCCAGCTCAGTTTCAGCGTGGCCGCGTTGTCGTCGAAGATGCTCTGGGCGTTGATGCTGGACGTATCCATGACTCTCGTCACTCCAATGAGCCGGTGCATGCGCGCGGCGACGGACGTCGCCATGCCGGGCCGGCGCCGGGCGGCCCTGGACGGTGGCGCATGCCGCCTCGTGAGGGAAAATATTCCGCCCGGATCAACTCAAGGTTGCCACTGAGTGAGCAGGCGATGCAACTCGGCGATATCCGTTTCGTTGTGCAGACGCTCGCGCGCGTCGCGATCGGACAGCAGTTGCGCGATTTCCGACAGGATTTCGAGGTGCTGCTGGGTGGCTTGCTCGGGGACGAGCAGGAAAATCAGGAGGCCGACCGGCTGGCCGTCGGGCGCTTCGAACGGGATCGGGGCGGCGAGCCGGACGAACGCGGCGAGCGGGTGCTTGAGACCCTTGATGCGCCCGTGCGGAATCGCGACGCCTTCGCCGAGCCCGGTCGAGCCGAGGCGCTCGCGCGCGAACAGATTGTCCGTGACGGTGCTGCGGGCGATGCCGTTCTGATTCTCGAACATCAGCCCGGCTTGTTCGAACACGCGTTTCTTGCTGGTGACCGAGAGGTCGATGACGACGTTCTCTAGGGGCAGGATTTTGGCTAGGCGATTCATGTTGACAGGCGATTGGGCGGCCTGGGGTCTCCTTGCGGCGGCAGACTGATTTTCCATGTGCGGCGATATCAAGGCATTTGGCATCGGCATCCTGCAACGCAGCTACCGCACCCAACGCCCCCCGGCGATAACCGGGACATTATAGAGCACAGCCGCGTGCGTGGCGCAGCATGGACGGACCGGCCGCACCATGTGCGCGGAGTCGCAAAAAAACGCCCGGCGAACCGGGCGGCGTGCGTGTTGCGGTGACCGTTATTGCGGCGGCAGTTCGATCTGGTCGATCGACGGCTGAAGCTTGATCGGGTCGTGCGCGTGCGTTTGCAGGCGCTCCATGTGCTTGACGACCTGGCGATCCAGCTTGTCGATCAGCAGATCGATCGCGGCGTACAGGTTGCCGTTTGCGCTTTCGACGAAGATGTCCTTGCCCTTCAGGTGCAGATTGATTTCCGCGCGCTGCTGCTTGTCCTTTTCCTTGTGGTTGTCGACCGAGAGGATCACAGTGCCATCGATCACCTGATCGCTATGCCGTAACACCCTGTCCAGCTTGGTGATCACGTATTCGCGAATTGCAGGCGTGACTTCGAGATGATGTCCACTGATCTTCAGGTTCATAGTGCTTCTCCAAGCGAGTGACCACCCGGCCGCATCGAGGCGGCGCTCCGGTCGACTTGCCCGTGCCGCACTAGGCGGCGTATCGCGGACAGGTCGCCCGGCTTGTTCCCCGTGTGCGCGGTGGCCGGAACACGCCTGCCGCCGGGCAGGCAGCAGGCTAAAGAGACTTGCGCAGATTCACTGCCGGGATCTTGAGGGCTTCGCGATATTTGGCAACCGTGCGGCGCGCGACCACGAAACCCTGTTCTGCCAGCAGCTCGGCAATGCGGCTGTCCGAAAGTGGCGATTTTGGGTCTTCAGCTCCTATCAGTTGCTTGATCAGGGCTCGGATGGCGGTCGACGAGGCGGCGCCACCGGTGTCGGTCGAAACGTGAGATCCGAAGAAGTACTTAAATTCAAGCGTCCCGAACGGGGTCAGCATGTACTTCCCGGTTGTCACACGGCTGACAGTCGACTCGTGTAGGCCCAGCGTATCAGCAATTTCCCGCAAAACCAAGGGGCGCATGGCAATTTCACCGTGCGCAAAGAAATTCTTTTGACGCTCGACAATAGCCTGCGCGACACGCAGGATCGTGTCGAAACGCTGCTGGATGTTCTTGATCAGCCAGCGTGCTTCCTGGAGCTGCTGCTTCAGCGAACCGGTCGAAGGATCGCCGCGACTGTTGCGCAGGATGTTCGCGTAGAGGTTGTTGATCCGCAGGCGCGGCACGACCTCCGGATTGAGCTCCGCGAGCCATCCCTGGCCGGCCTTCTTCACGATGATGTCGGGCACGACGTAGTCGGCCTCGGCCTTGCCGTACGCGGCGCCGGGGAACGGCTCGAGCGAGCGGATCAGCGCATGCGCGTCGCGCAGCGCGTCGTCGCTCGCCTTCAGGTGCTTGCGCAGCCGCGTGAAGTCGCGTGCGGCGAGCAGTTCCAGATGCTGCGACACGATCTCGAGCGCGAGCGTGCGCGTCGGGGACGGATCGAGGCGCAGCAACTGCAGCTTCAGGCATTCGGAGGCCGAGCGCGCGCCGACCCCAGCCGGGTCGAAGCTGTGCAGCAGCGCGAGCGCCGCGTTCAGTTCGTCGCAGTCGATCTCCAGCTCGGGCGGCAGGTCGGCGAGCACTTCGTCGAGCGTGGCGGTCAGGTAGCCGTCGTCGTCGAGCGATTCGATCAGGAACATCACGAGCGCACGATCGCGCGGGCTGGCCTGCGTGACGCGCAACTGCGCGGACAGGTGGTCGCGCAGCGACGTCGCGGCTTCCTGCACCTGCAGCGGCGGGAGATCGTCGTCGTCGGACGCGCCGCTCGAGCGGCCGAATTCGTCGAGATTCCATTGCGGGCCGTCGTTTCCGTCGCCGGACGCATAACCGTCGTATTCGTCGGCGCCGGCCGGCTCGTCGCGCTCCGCGCGATCGCCCGACGAACTGCCGATGTTTGCCGGGGCCGGCTCGGTGTTCTGGCCGGGAGGTGTCTGCGCGATCAGCGATCCGTCCGCCGCGACGCGCAGCGGGCTCGCGATCCATTCGTCATCGCTCTCGAGCAGCGGGTTTTGCGCGACGGCCATCGCGACTTCCTGCTGCAATTCGAGCGTCGACAACTGCAGGAGCCGGATCGACTGCTGTAGCTGGGGCGTCAGCGCCAGATGTTGCGACAGGCGGAGTTGAAGGCTGGCTTTCATGGCAAGGAGGGAGTCATACCGGCAGTTTGCCACGACCCAGGCGCGTTGAGCCATCCGCGATTACGCGCGGCGCGCCGCCCGGCCGCGGGCATGGCCGCGAAGCGGGGCGCGGCCCCGCGCGGCGATGCCGGGCGGGGTGCAGCCAGCCACGAGGAGGAAGTTACATGCGGAAGTGTTCGCCGAGGTACACGCGGCGCACGCTTTCGTTTTCGATGATTTCGCTCGGCGCGCCGGCGGCGAGCACCGAGCCGTCGCTGATGATGTAGGCGTGGTCGCAGATGCCGAGCGTTTCGCGGACGTTGTGATCGGTGATCAGCACGCCGATGTTGCGCTGCTTCAGGAACTTGACGATCTTCTGGATCTCGAGCACCGCGATCGGGTCGACGCCGGCGAACGGTTCGTCGAGCAGGATGAAGTTCGGGTTGGTCGCGAGCGCGCGCGCGATCTCGACACGGCGTCGTTCGCCGCCCGACAGCGACAGCGCGGGGTTCTCGCGCAGGTGGCCGATCTGCAGCTCGTCGAGCAGCGCTTCGGTGCGCGACGAGATCGCGTCCTTCGACAGCCGCTTGCCGTCTTCGCCGTATTGCAGCTCGAGCACCGCGCGGATGTTTTCCTCGACGGTCAGCTTGCGGAACACGGACGCTTCCTGCGGCAGGTACGACAGGCCGAGCGACGCGCGCTTGTGGATCGGCAGCAGGCTGATCGAGCTGCCGTTCAGCGAGATCTCGCCCGCGTCGAGCGGCACGAGGCCGACGATCATGTAGAACGACGTGGTCTTGCCGGCGCCGTTCGGGCCGAGCAGGCCGACGACTTCGCCGCTCTTCACGTCGAGCGACACGTCCTTGACGACCGTGCGCGAGCCGTAGCGCTTCTTCAGGTTGCGGACGACGAGCGAACTCGTGGTGCCGGCCGGTTGGCGGTTCGGTAGCGCGTTCATTGGCCCGGCGCTCCCTGGATGGTGGTCGACGGCGACAGCTTCGCCGGCGCGCCGTTCAGCGGCGCGGGGCCGCCGTTCTTCGGCGACAGCATCGCGCGCACGCGGCCGTTCGGGTTGCCCGGTGCCGCGACGTCCTTGCCGCCCTTCGCGGTGTAGAAATCGCGCTGGCCGTCGTACGTGATCACGCTGCCGTGCACGGTGTCGGCGACAGTCGACGCGCCCTGCAGGCGGCGCACGGTCGCGGCGGTCGTCAGCGTGGTCAGGTCCTGCTTGCCGTCGTAGTCGATGCGCTCGGCGTCGCCGTCGATGTATTCGTCGAGGCCTTCGCGCTTCTGGCGGAACGTCGCGTGCTTCTTGCCGCTGCCGAACGACGTAGCGTACTGATAGCCTTCCGGATCCTGGCGCACTTCGACGCGATCGCCCTTGATGATGATCGTGCCCTTCGTGATCACGACGTTGCCGGTCGCGACCGTGACCTGCTTCAGGTCGTCATAGGTCAGGTTGTCGGCCTCGACGTTGATCGGCTTGTTCTGGTCGGCCTTCTCGGCATGGGCGAGCGGCGCCAGCCCGATCAACGGGAGCGCCACGAGCGTCGCGGCGAGCGCGGCGCGGACGGCGCGCGCAGCGCCGCCGGAAATCTGTCGAGGGAACGGTTCGTTCATGCAGTCACGTGAGGGAAGCGTCACTTGGGTTGACCTTTCGAGCCGCCGGACGTGTCCGCCGCGGCGATCGTGCCGCGCACGTTGCCGTAAAGCTCGATGACCCGGGTGACGTTGTTGTACTTCATGCCGTCGGTCGCGTTGACGAGCGACAGGCCGCGCTGAAGTTTAACCGGCTTTTCGGTCTGGATCACATCGTCATTGACGAAGATCCGGAAATGCTGGGAATCGGCCTGCATTTGCGGATCGCCGCCGCCGGCCGCGCGCAGGATCCGCGCGTCGTCGTACAAATCGACGATCGACACGTCGCCATTGACGGTGCCGCGCTTCGAGGTGGTCGTCACGACCGGCTTGCCGGGCTGGAATGCGCGCATGGCCGGATCGGTCAGGTCGCTGTTTTCGGTGTCTTCGTAATGGACCAGCTTCGCGGCCGTCAGCCGGTACTGGGTCGTGCCGGACTGGTCGAGCTCGGTGACCGAGAAGTTGTCCGCGAAATAGTCGGGCGTGTGGCGCTTCGGCTGCACGGTGCCTTCGCCGGGCGGCGGCAGCGTCGCCTGCAGCAGCCACCACGTGATGCCCGCAAGCGCGGCGACCGCGGCGAGCGGCAGCAGCTGGGTCCAGCGGAAATGCGTATTCATCCGTCAGGCTCCGCAGGCGGCCGCGAGCAGCGCGTCATAGCGTCGCTGCGCGCGCAGGATCGCGTCGCAGACTTCGCGCACGGCGCCTTGGCCGCCGCGGGCCTCGGCCACCCAGTGCGCGCGGGCGATCACCTCGGGGTGCGCGTTCGCGGGCGCGGTCGCGAAGCCGCAGCGCAGCATCACCGGCAGGTCGGGCCAGTCGTCGCCCATGTAGCCGCACGCGTCGGCGGTGAGGCCGAGCGATGCGATCAGGTCGGCGAACACCGCGAGCTTGTTCTCGACGCCCTGGAACAGGTGTGCGATCTTCATTTCCTTCGCGCGCGCCGCGACGATCTCCGAGCGGCGGCCCGTGATGATCGCGGTCGCGATGCCGGCTTCGCCGAGCAGCTTCACGCCGTGGCCGTCGAGCGAATTGAACGACTTCATCGCGTCGCCGGCTGCGGTAAACAGCAGGCCGCCGTCGGTCAGTACGCCGTCGACGTCGAAAATCATCAGCTTCACGCGGCTCGCGCGCTCGGCCGCAGTCAACGCTGCGCTCATCAGATCACCTTCTTCGAAAACAGGTCGTGCATGTTCAGCGCGCCGATCAGCGCGCCGTCGGCATCGACCACCAGCATCTGGTTGATCCGGTGGCGCTCCATCAGTTCCACGGCCTCGACCGCCAGGTGATCCGGCCCGATCGTGCGCGGGTTGCGCGTCATCACGTCGGCGATCGGCAGCGTGCGGAAGTCGCCGTCGCGCGCGAGCACGCGGCGCAGGTCGCCGTCCGTGAAGATGCCGGCGACCTTGCCGTCGGCGTCGACCACGGCGGTCATGCCCAGGCGCTTCGCGGTGATTTGAAACAGCGCGTCCGACAGCGTCGCGTCGAGCCCGACGGACGGGACGTCGTCGCCCGTGCGCATCACGTCGCGCACGTAGGTGAGCAGGCGCCGGCCGAGCGCCCCGCCCGGGTGCGAGCGCGCGAAATCTTCCGAACCGAAGCCGCGCGCGTCGAGCACCGCGACGGCAAGCGCGTCGCCGAGCGCGAGCGCGGCGGTCGTGCTCGCGGTGGGCGCGAGGTTCAGCGGGCACGCTTCCTTCGAGACCGCGGCGTTCAGGTTCACGTCGGCGAGCGTGCCGAGGCTCGACTCCGCGCGGCCCGTGATCGCGATCAGCTTCGCGCCGATCCGCTTGACGAGCGGCAGGATCGCGACGAGCTCTTCCGATTCGCCGGAATAGGAGATGCCGATGAAGACGTCGTCGGAGGTGACCATCCCGAGGTCGCCGTGGCTGGCCTCGGCAGGGTGGACGAAAAAGGCCGGCGTGCCGGTGCTGGCCAGCGTTGCCGCGATCTTGCGTGCAATATGCCCCGATTTGCCGATACCGGACACCACCACGCGGCCGCGGCAGCCGAGCAGCAGCGCGACGGCCTGGACGAAGCCGCCGTCGAGCTGGTCGCGCAGCGCGCGCACGGCGTCCGCCTCGATGTCGAGCACGTCGCGGGCGAGCGCGAGCGCCCGATCATCATTGATTTTCGCTATCATGCGCGGAGTATAGCAAAGGCGTTTGTTCGCCGCGCCGGGCTCTCGGACTCGTCCGATGTCGCCTATCCCACGCTACGCCATCGCGCCCGCTTCGCGGTGGCCCCGACGAACGAGGACGCTTTGCCCGTGATTTCCCCGCTCGAAATGACGCTCATGCTGCTGCTGGCTTCGGTGGTGGGCGTCGTCGTATTCCGCTCGCTGAACCTCCCGCCGATGCTCGGCTACCTGACCGTCGGCATCCTGGTCGGCCCGCACGCGCTCGGGATCGCGGCGGATCTCGAGCGCGCCGAGCATCTCGCGGAATTCGGCGTGGTGTTCCTGATGTTCTCGATCGGCCTCGAATTCTCGCTCGCGAAACTGAGGTCGATGCAGCGGCTCGTGTTCGGTCTCGGGCTGCTGCAGGTCGTCGCGACGCTTTTGCTCGCGCTGTTGCTCGGCGCGCTGTTCGAGCGCTGGGTGCACATCACGTGGCAGGGCGCCGTCGCGCTCGGCGGCGCGCTCGCGATGTCGTCGACGGCGATCGTGTCGAAGATGCTTGCCGAACGTCTCGAGATCGAGACCGAGCACGGCCGCAACATCTTCGGCGTGCTGCTGTTCCAGGATCTCGCGGTCGTGCCGCTGCTGATCGTGATCGCCGCGTTCGGCGCCGAATCGTCGAAGGATCTCGCGCTGACGCTCGGCTTCGCGGCGGTCAAGATCGTGATCGCGCTCACGCTGCTGCTGGTCATCGGCCAGCGCTTCATGACGCGCTGGCTCAACGTCGTCGCGCGGCGCCGCTCGCAGGAACTGTTCGTGCTGAACCTGCTGCTCGTCACGCTCGGCGCCGCGTTCATCACCGACAAGTTCGGCCTGTCGCTCGCGCTCGGCGCGTTCATCGCGGGGATGCTGATCTCCGAGACGCCGTTCCGCCATCAGGTGGAGGAGGACATCAAGCCGTTCCGCGACGTGCTGCTCGGCCTGTTCTTCGTGACGACCGGAATGCTGCTCGATCCGCGCGTGATCTGGGAGCATCCGCTGCTCGTGCTCGGCTTCTTCGTCGGGCAGATCCTGTTCAAGGGGACGATGATCGCCGGGCTCGCGCGGCTGTTCGGCGCGACGCCGGGCGTCGCGATGCGCACGGGCATCGGCCTCGCGCAGGCCGGCGAATTCGGCTTCGTGCTGCTGAACCTGATCCTCGACCGGCATCTCGTCGATTCGACGCTGCTGCAGGCGATCCTCGCGTCGATGCTGCTGTCGATGCTCGCCGCGCCGTTCCTGATCCAGAACGCCGACCGGATCGTGATGCGGCTGTCGTCGACCGAATGGATGCAGCAGTCGCTGCAGATGACGCGGATCGCGACGCAAAGCCTGAAGCAGCGCGGCCACGTGATCATCTGCGGCTACGGCCGCGCGGGCCAGAACCTGGCGCGCATGCTCGAGCAGGAAGGCATTTCGTATGTCGCGCTCGACCTCGACCCCGATCGCGTGAGCGCGGCTGGCGCGGCCGGCGAATCGGTCGTGTTCGGCGACGCGGCGCGCCGCGAGTCGCTGCTCGCGGCCGGTATCCACCGCGCGGCCGCGGTCGCGATCACCTATGCGAACACGCCGTCCGCGCTGCGCGTGCTGCATCACGTGCACGAGCTCGAGCCGACGCTGCCCGCGATCGTGCGCACCGTCGACGATGCCGATCTCGAGAAGCTGCTCGCGGCCGGCGCGACCGAGGTGATTCCGGAGATCGTCGAGGGCAGCCTGATGCTCGCGTCGCATACGCTGGTGCTGGTCGGCGTGCCGATGCGCAAGGTCGTGCGGCGCGTCGAGGAAATGCGCGACGAGCGCTACAGCCTGCTGCGCGGCTATTTCCGCGGCGCGGACGACGCGGACGACGACGACCACGAGCAGGTGCGGCTACAATCGGTGCCGGTCGATGCGCGCGCGGACGCGGTCGGGCGCTCGCTGGAGGAGCTCGGGCTGTATGCGCTCGGGCTGGAAGTCACGGCGATCCGCCGGCACGGCATCCGCGGCGTCGAACCCGATCCGCAGACCAAGCTGCGCGCGAGCGACATCGTCGTGCTGCGCGGGCTGCCCGAGGCGCTCGCGCTCGCGGAGGAGCGGCTGTCGCGCCATCGGCGCGACCCGCCGGCCGCGGCCGCGTGAGTCGCGCTTCAATAACCTGACCCGTATTTGTTCGAAACGGTGCCCGATCTTCGCGCACCGTTTTTTTCGGAGAGTTTCATGCCGCATTCGTCGTCGGGCGCGCCGCTCGATCCGGTCGCCTTCATCCACAGCCAGATCCGCACGGTGCCCGACTGGCCGCAGCCGGGCGTGATGTTCCGCGACATCACGACGCTGCTGCAGAGCCCGAAGGCGCTGCGCATCCTCGTCGACCTGTTCGTCGAACGTTATGTCGATGCGAAGCTCGACTACGTCGCGGGCCTCGACGCGCGCGGCTTCATCATCGCGCCGATCGTCGCGTACGAGCTGAGCGTCGGCTTCGTGCCGATCCGCAAGGTCGGCAAGCTGCCGTACAAGACGTGCTCGGAATCGTACGACCTCGAATACGGCAGCGCGACGGTCGAGATCCACGAGGATGCGTGCCGCCCCGGCGACCGCGTGATCATCATGGACGACCTGATCGCGACCGGCGGCACGATGATGGCGGGGCGCAACCTGCTGCAGCGGCTCGGCGCGGTTGTCGTCGAGGGCGCCGCGATCATCGACCTGCCCGATCTCGGCGGCTCGGCGCTGCTGCGCAACGCGGGACTGCCCGTCTATACCGTCACCGAATTCGCCGGCCACTGAACGCCGGCTTACACCACGAGGTCACGATGCCCAACTTCATGCTGTTTCTCGCCACGTCGATCGCGATCACGTTCGCGCCGGGTCCCGACAATCTGCAAGTGCTCGCGCGCGGCATCTCGCAGGGCCGCGCGGCCGGCTTCGTCGCCGCGCTCGGCTTCACGGCCGGGATCCTGTTCCACACGACGCTCGCGGCGCTCGGCGTCGCGGCCGTGCTGCGTTCGTCGCCGGTCGCGTTCGAGATCCTGAAGCTCGCGGGCGCCGCGTACCTCGTGTGGATCGGCATCAAGGCGCTGCGCAGCCAGGGCCTCGCGAACGCGCACGCGCGCCCGCCGCAGCCGCTCGGCACGATCTTCCGGCAGAGCGTGATCGGCAACCTGATGAACCCGAAGGTCACGCTGTTCTTCGTCGTGTTCCTGCCGCAGTTCGTCGATCCGCACGGCGCGCAGAGCGTGACGCTGCAGATGTTCGAGCTCGGCGCGCTGTTCATGCTGCAGACGGCCGCGATCTTCTCGCTGTTCGGCATCGGCGCCGGCATGATCGGCGCATGGCTGAAGCGCCGCCCGAAGGCCGGCGTGTGGCTCGACCGGATCGCCGGCGCGACGTTCATCGCGATCGGCATCCGCGTCGCGCTGAAGGACTGACGGCGATGACGTTTCCGTGCATCGCGGCCGCGCGCCGCTTCGATCCGGCCGCGCACCTGCGCTTCGAGATCGCCGGCCAGGCGGTCGGCTGGGTGCGCAGCAAGGATGTCGCGAAGCTTGCGCGCTGGCCCGACGTGTTCGAGCTGACCGGCGAGCGCGTCCTGCTGTCGGCGCGCTACGATTCGGTCGACGCGCGCAGCATGGCGCTGGCGAGCGCGATCGGCGCGCTCGCGGCCGAAGGCGCGATTCCCGGCTGGCGCGACGAGATCTACGCGATCCGCAACCGCTTCGACGATGCACCGCTCGCATACATCGAGCGCGCCGCGTCGCGGTTCTTCGGGACGCAGACTTATGCGGTGCATCTGAACGGCATCGTAGAATGTGCGGCTGCGCCGGGCGAGGCGCCCGCCGCGGCCGTGCCGCAGATGTGGCTCGGCCGCCGCAGCGCGACCAAGGCAACCGACCCCGGCATGCTCGACAATGTCGTCGCGGGCGGCATCGGCTGGGGCCTGGGCGTTCACGAGACGCTCGCGAAGGAGTGCTGGGAGGAAGCCGGCATTCCGGCCGAACTCGCGGCGCGTGCGATCGCGGGCCGCGCGGTGCAGGTGCTGTGCTCGCTGCCGGAAGGCACGCAGTCCGAACTGATCTTCGTGTACGACCTGCCGCTGCCGCACGACTTCGCGCCGCGCAACCAGGACGGCGAAGTGGCCGAGCATCTGCTGGCCGGCGTGCCCGAGGTGATCGGCTGGCTGCGCGAGGGCCGCGCGACGATGGACGCGAGCCTCGCGACGCTCGACACGCTGCTGCGCCATCGCTGGCTCGCTGCGGCCGACGCGGCGGGCATCGACGCGCTGTACGCGCCGGCCGCGTGACGCGCGCCGCGACGCGCAGTCCGGCGGCGCGAACGGGCAATTTGACGAATACGGAAACAAAGGGAGTAGCGGTCATGCCGACCGATCACAGCTTTATCTTGAAACTGTCGTGCCCCGACCGGCACGGCATCGTCCACGCGGTCTCGGGCTTCCTGTTCGAGCGCAGCAACAACATCCTCGATTCGGCGCAGTTCGGCGACAGCCGCACCAGCGAATTCTTCATGCGCGTGCACTTCGAGCAGGACGGCAACGGCACGGATGCCGCGTCGGCGCTCGACACACTTCGCAAGGAATTCGCGCCGCTCGCCGAGCAGTTTTCGATGCGCTGGGAACTGCACGACGCGGCCGTGAAGCCGCGCGTCGTGATCATGGTGTCGAAGATCGGCCACTGCCTGAACGACCTGCTGTTCCGCTATCGCACCGGCCAGCTGCCGATCGAGATCCCGGCGATCGTGTCGAACCACAAGGAGTTCTACCAGCTCGCCGCAAGCTACAACATCCCGTTCCATCACTTCCCGCTGATCGGCGGTTCGTCCGATGCGGCGAAGGCCGCGCAGGAAGCGCGCGTGCTGGAAGTGATCGACGAGCACCAGGCCGATCTCGTCGTGCTCGCACGCTACATGCAGATCCTGTCGCCGAACATGTGTCAGCAGCTCGCCGGGCGCGCGATCAACATCCACCACTCGTTCCTGCCGAGCTTCAAGGGCGCGAAGCCGTACTACCAGGCGTTCGACCGCGGCGTGAAGCTGATCGGCGCGACCGCGCACTACGTGACGACCGATCTCGACGAAGGCCCGATCATCGAGCAGGAAGTCGAGCGCGTCGACCACAGCATGACGCCCGACCAGTTGACCGCGATCGGCCGCGACGTCGAGTGCGTGACGCTCGCGCGCGCGGTGAAGTGGCACGTCGAGCATCGGATCGTGCTGAACGGGACCAAGACGGTCGTGTTCCGCTGATCGGCCAGCCGCGTTCGTCGGCCTGCCTGCACAAACAAAAACGCCGCGCCCTTCACGGGGCGCGGCGTTTTTTATCGCGTGGCGCGCGGGTTTCAGATCAGCCGCAGCAGGTACAGCTCGCGTTTCAGGTACGCATAGAAGATCGGCGCGGCGATCACGCCCGGCAGCCCGAACGCGGCCTCCATGATCAGCATCGCGAGCAGCAGCTCCCACGCGCGAGACTCGATCTGGCCGCCGATGATCTTCGCGTTCAGGAAGTATTCGAGCTTGTGGATGACCACGAGGAACACGAGCGACGCGATTGCGGTGCCCATGCTGACCGACAGCGACACGGCGACGATCAGCGTGTTCGAGATCAGGTTGCCGATCACCGGCAGCAGGCCGACGATGAACGTGACGAGCACGAGCGTCTTCGACAGCGGCAGCCGCTCGTGGAAGATCGGCAGTGCGACGAGCAGGTAGATGCCCGTGAACGTCGCGTTGATCGCCGAGATCTTGATCTGCGCGAACACGATCCGGCGGAATGCATCGGAGAAGCGCGACACGCGCGTGACGAGCGCGGTCGACAGCGGCCGGCGTACCTTGCCATGCTCGACGCCGATCGCGATCATCGCGCCGATGATCATCCCGAACAGCACGTGGCCGAAGCCGCGCGCGACGCTCTTGCCGCTCTGCTGGAGCTGGTCCATGTGCGAGTGCATTAGCACGGCCGCCTTCGTCTTCATCTGCTCGACGTCGACCGGCAGCAGGTTCGCGATCCAGGCCGGCGTGCGCGCGCGGGTTTGCTCGACGATCTGCATCAACTGGTCGAGCAGGCTCTGCAGGTTCGGCACCGTGTGCTCGAAATGCTCGATGATGCCGATCGTCAGGCCCGTGAGCCCGCCGACGATCACGATCGCCAGCAGCACGACGGCGACCCAGCGTGCACGCATGCTCGTCGTGTGACGTTCGATCATGGGCGCGATCGTGTGGATCAGTTGGTAGACGAGCAGGCCGGCCAGCAGCCCGCCGAGCAGCTTGAGCTCGAGGACGAGCCACATCGTGACGATCGCGAAGAGATAGCTGCCGATCTCGAGTGCCGACAGCCTCGGCAGGCTGAAGTCGCTCGTCAGCCGCACGCTGCGCAGGTGCGGCTCGCGGCTCTGCGCGTCGCGCGACTCTTGTTGCTTCTCCATCGTGGATTCCTGTCGTTCGTGTGTCATGCCGTGCAGCGCGCGGCAGAGCCGGGCTCGCCCGGCGCCGCACCGGATTGGTGCGGACGGCGAACCTTACGACCGTAAAGTATAGCTGCCATTATGGTCCGCAACCGGGCCGTTTGGCGCATGGTGTAAACGCAGAAGGGAAAACGAGGGGGCGGACGGCGTGCCGCCAACGGTCGCGCGCGGCCGGGTGGCCGCGCGCGGGAAGGGCCGGGACGGCGGAATGCGCGTCAGCCGGCCGCGACCTTGCGGGTCGAACGCTTGAGCAGCGGCGCGAGGTACTTGCCGGTGAAGCTCGCCTTCGTCTTCGCGACCTGCTCGGGCGTGCCCTGCGCGATGATCTGGCCGCCGCCGGCGCCGCCTTCGGGGCCGAGGTCGATCACCCAGTCGGCCGTCTTGATCACGTCGAGGTTGTGCTCGATGATCACGACCGTGTTGCCCTGGTCGCGCAGCCGGTGGATCACCTCGAGCAGCAGCGCGATGTCGTGGAAGTGCAGGCCGGTGGTCGGCTCGTCGAGGATGTACAGCGTGCGGCCCGTGTCGCGCTTCGACAGCTCCAGCGACAGCTTCACGCGCTGCGCCTCGCCGCCCGACAGCGTCGTGGCCGACTGGCCGAGGCGGATGTAGCCGAGGCCGACGTCGAGCAGCGTCTTCAGCTTGCGCGCGATGACCGGCACCGCGCTGAAGAACTCGTACGCATGCTCGACCGTCATGTCGAGCACTTCGCTGACGTTCTTGCCCTTGTACTGCACTTCGAGCGTTTCGCGGTTGTAGCGCTTGCCGTGGCACACGTCGCACGGCACGTAGACGTCCGGCAGGAAGTGCATCTCGACCTTCAGCACGCCGTCGCCCTGGCACGATTCGCAGCGGCCGCCCTTCACGTTGAACGAGAAGCGGCCCGGATCGTAGCCGCGCTCCTTCGAGGTCGGCACGCCCGAGAACAGCTCGCGGATCGGCGTGAACAGGCCCGTGTACGTGGCCGGGTTCGAGCGCGGCGTGCGGCCGATCGGCGATTGGTCGACGTTGATCACCTTGTCGAAGTGCTCGAGGCCCTCGATCGCCTCGTGCGGCGCCGGCTCGGCCGACGAGCCGTACAGGTGGCGCGCGACCGCGTGATACAGCGTGTCGTTGATCAGCGTCGACTTGCCGGAGCCCGACACGCCGGTGATGCAGGTCAGCAGGCCGACCGGCAGTTCGAGATCGACGTGCTTCAGGTTGTTGCCGTGCGCGTCGACGATGCGCAGCATCCGCTCGGCGTCGGGTGCGATCCGCTCGTCCGGATACTCGATCGTGCGCTTGCCGAGCAGGTACTGGCCCGTCAGCGACTGCGGGTTCGACTGCACCTGCTTCGGCGTGCCTTCGGCCACCACCACGCCGCCGTGCTCGCCCGCGCCGGGGCCCATGTCGACGACGTAGTCGGCCGTGCGGATCATGTCCTCGTCGTGCTCGACGACGATCACCGAGTTGCCGAGGTCGCGCAGGTGCTTGAGCGTGCCGATCAGGCGGTCGTTGTCGCGCTGGTGCAGGCCGATCGACGGCTCGTCGAGCACGTACATCACGCCTGTCAGGCCCGAGCCGATCTGCGACGCGAGCCGGATCCGCTGCGCCTCGCCGCCCGACAGCGTTTCGGCGCTGCGCTCGAGCGACAGGTAGTCGAGGCCGACGTTGTTCAGGAACGTCAGGCGCGCGACGATTTCCTTGATCACCTTGTCGGCGATCTCGCGCTTCGCGCCTTCGAGCGTCAGCCCGTCGAAATAGCCGAGCGCGTCGCGCAGCGGCCAGCCGCTGATTTCATAGATGCCGCGCGCGTAGTCGCCGGTGCCGATCCGCACGTGGCGCGCCTCGCGGCGCAGGCGCGTGCCTTCGCACGACGGGCACGGCTGGTTGTTCTGGTATTTCGACAGTTCTTCGCGCACCGCGACCGAATCGGTCTCGCGGTAGCGGCGTTCGAGGTTCGGGATGATCCCTTCGAACACGTGCTCGCGGATCGTCGTGCGGCCGCGCTCGTTGATGTACGAGAACGGGATCGTCTGCTTGCCCGAGCCGAACAGCAGCACCTTCCTGATCTTTTCAGGAAGATCCTCGAACGCGGCGTCGATGTCGAACTCGTAGAACGCCGCGAGGCTTTGCAGCATCTGGAAGTAGAACTGGTTGCGGCGGTCCCAGCCCTTTACCGCACCGGCGGCGAGCGACAGCGACGGGTGCGCGACGACCCGCTTCGGGTCGAAGAACGTGATCTGGCCGAGGCCGTCGCATTCCGGGCACGCGCCCATCGGGTTGTTGAACGAGAACAGGCGCGGCTCGAGCTCCTGCAGCGAGTACGAGCAGATCGGGCACGCGAACTTCGAGCTGAACAGGTGCTCGTGGTCGGTATCCATCTCGAGCGCGATCGCGCGGCCGTCGGCGAGGCGCAGCGCCGTCTCGAACGATTCGGCGAGGCGCTGCTTCATGTCCGGGCGCACCTTCAGGCGATCGACGACGACGTCGATCGTGTGCTTGTCGTTCTTCTTGAGCTTCGGCAGCGACTCGACCTCGTAGATCTTCGCGACGCCTTCGTTCGCGGTGCCGCCGCCCGAGCGCACGCGAAAGCGCACGAAGCCCTGCGCCTGCATCTCCTCGAACAGCTCGGCGTGCTCGCCCTTGCGGTTCGCGACGACGGGCGCGAGGATCATCAGCTTGGTTTCCTCGGGCAGCGCGAGCGCCGCGTCGACCATCTGCGACACGCTCTGCGCCTCGAGCGGGATGTCGTGGTCGGGGCAGTACGGCGTGCCGACACGTGCGTACAAAAGTCGCAGGTAGTCGTGGATTTCCGTGACCGTGCCGACGGTCGAACGCGGGTTGTGGGACGTCGCCTTCTGCTCGATCGAGATCGCGGGCGACAGGCCCTCGATCAGGTCGACGTCCGGTTTCTCCATCAACTGCAGGAACTGGCGGGCATACGCGGAAAGGCTTTCGACGTAGCGGCGCTGGCCCTCGGCATAAAGGGTATCGAACGCGAGCGACGACTTGCCCGACCCTGACAACCCGGTAATCACGATCAGCTTGTGGCGCGGCAGGTCGAGATTGACGTTTTTCAGGTTGTGGGTACGTGCCCCACGGATACGGATCTGTTCCATGAACCTGGCGAAAATGGAGGGAACCAAACCTGCTACTATAACGGCTTTTCGAGGCCGTCGTTTGGGGCCCCCAGCCTTACAGCAGGTGGCAGCAAGGCGGCGCCTGCGCCGGGGAAGGCGGTCGCGCCGCGCGGTTCCGGGCGGCCCGCAGGCCGCCGGCATCCTGCCCCGACGCGTCGCCCGCCGGGCCTCCCGGGCCGCCGGTCCTGATCTTTCGCCGCCCGCTGCCGGGCGGGCACACCGATCATTCGAAATTCATTCCCGATGTCCAATCCGTCCGCCACGTCTTCCCGCATGACCGCGCCCGAGCTGCGCGCGACCACGTCGCTCGCGGCGATCTTCGCGCTGCGCATGCTCGGCCTGTTCATGATCATGCCGGTGTTCTCGGTCTACGCGAAAACCATCCCGGGCGGCGACAACGTGCTGCTCGTCGGCATCGCGCTCGGGGCCTACGGCGTCACGCAGTCGCTGTTCTACATTTTCTACGGCTGGGCGTCCGACAAGTTCGGCCGCAAGCCGGTGATCGCCGCGGGCCTCGTGATCTTCGCGCTCGGCAGCTTCGTCGCCGCGTTCGCGCACGACATCACGTGGATCATCGTCGGCCGCGTGATCCAGGGGATGGGCGCCGTATCGTCCGCGGTGCTCGCGTTCATCGCCGACCTGACGTCCGAGCAGAACCGCACGAAGGCGATGGCGATGGTCGGCGGCTCGATCGGCGTGTCGTTCGCGGTCGCGATCGTCGGTGCGCCGATCGTGTTCCACTGGGTCGGGATGAGCGGACTGTTCACGATCGTCGGCTTGCTGTCGATCCTCGCGATCGGCGTCGTGCTGTGGATCGTGCCCGACGCGGCGAAGCCCGTGCACGTGCCCGCGCCGTTCGCCGAGGTGCTGCACAACGTCGAGCTGCTGCGCCTGAACTTCGGCGTGCTGGTGCTGCATGCGACGCAGACGGCGCTGTTCCTCGTCGTGCCGCGCCTGCTGGTCGACGGCGGGCTGCCGGTCGCCGCGCACTGGAAGGTCTACCTGCCGGTGATGGGGCTCGCGTTCGTGATGATGGTCCCGGCGATCATCGTCGCGGAAAAGCGGGGCAAGATGAAGCCGGTGCTGCTCGGCGGCATTCTGGCTATCCTGATCGGCCAATTGCTGCTGGGCAGCGCGCCGCATACCATTCTGATTGTGGCGGCGATCCTGTTCGTGTACTTCCTCGGGTTCAACATCCTGGAAGCGTCGCAGCCGTCGCTCGTGTCGAAGCTCGCGCCGGGTTCGCGCAAGGGCGCGGCCACGGGCGTCTACAACACCACGCAGTCGATCGGGCTCGCGCTCGGCGGCATCGCAGGCGGCTGGCTGCTGAAGCACGGCGGCGCGAATACCGTGTTCTATGCGTGTTCGGGGCTGGTTGCCGCGTGGCTTATAATCGCGGCCAGCATGAAAGCGCCGCCGCGCAAGGCCTGAACCTAATTTTCGGGCAGGCACCGGCAGCGTTCGCGGGCTTGCCCGGCGGGCCGCTCCGACGCATGCGCGGGCGGCCCGGCATCGAATTTACTGGAGAAACACATGGCATCCGTCAACAAGGTCATCCTCGTCGGCAATCTCGGCGCCGATCCTGAAGTCCGTTACCTGCCGAGCGGCGACGCGGTTGCGAACATCCGTCTCGCGACGACCGACCGCTACAAGGACAAGGCAAGCGGCGATTTCAAGGAAATGACCGAGTGGCATCGCGTCGCGTTCTTCGGCCGTCTGGCGGAAATCGTCAGCGAATACCTGAAGAAGGGTTCGTCGGTCTATATCGAAGGCCGCATCCGCACGCGCAAGTGGCAAGGCCAGGACGGCCAGGATCGTTACTCGACCGAAATCGTCGCGGACCAGATGCAGATGCTCGGCGGCCGCGGCGGTGCGGGTGGCGGCGGTGGCGGCGGTGACGAAGGCGGTTACGGCGGCGGCTACGGTGGTGGTGGCGGCGGCCGCGGCGAGCAGACGGAACGCGCCGGTGGCGGCGGCGGTCGTGCCGGCGGCGGCGCGCAGAGCCGTCCGAGCGCACCGGCAGGCGGCGGCTTCGACGAGATGGACGACGATATTCCGTTCTGATCGGCAAGTCGGCATCCCGCATCACGATGGGCCCGAATGTCCGAGTCAAGCCAGTCGCTTGGCCCGGGTCTTCGGGCCTTGCTTCGTTTACGTCCTTGTCCCCCGCACTGCAGGCGAACCGTGGCTGACGAACTCCCCGACCTCATCGCTGCGCATCTCGACGTGCTGTTCTGCGGGATCAACCCCGGCATGACCGCCGCCGCGACCGGGCACCACTTCGCGGGGAGAAGCAACCGCTTCTGGCGCGTGATTCATCTCGCGGGTTTCACGCCAACGGAAATTCCCCCGCAGGACGATCGCACGATACTCCGGTACGGCTGCGGCGTGACGGCAGTGGTGAAGCGGCCGACCGCGAGTGCCGATCAGCTTTCGCGCGCGGAATTCATCGCCGCGGCCGCGGAGTTCGAGCAGAAGGTAGCGCGTTATGGGCCGCGCTTTGTCGCCTTTCTCGGCAAGGCGGCGTACTCGGCGCTTTCAGGGCAACGCGAAATCGCATGGGGATTGCAGCCGGCCCGCATGCAGTGCGCGAGCGTCTGGGTGCTGCCCAATCCCAGCGGGAGAAATCTTGCGTTCGGCCTCGACGATCTGGTCGATGCGTACCGTCAGCTTTATCGGCAGGCGAGGTCCGCGTCCGGTCGTCAGCCGGACGGGCAGCCGAATGCGACGCAATAAGACGGCATCCCCGTGGCCGGGCACCGTGTTGTCGCGTGCGTTTTACGATCGCCCGGCCACCGACGTCGCACCGCAACTGCTCAACAAGATCCTCGCGGCAGCCGACGGCCGGGCCGGCCGCATCGTCGAGGTGGAAGCCTATGCCGGCGCGATCGATCCGGCGGCGCACACCTATCGCGGCAAGACGCCGCGCAATGCGACGATGTTCGGGCCGCCCGGGCACCTGTACGTCTATTTCACGTACGGCATGCACTGGTGCTGCAATTGCGTGTGCGGCCCGGACGGCATGGGAACGGGCGTGCTGATTCGTGCGCTGGAACCGCTGCACGGGCTCGAACGGATGCGTGCGGCACGGCCGCCGCTGACGCGCGATCGCGATCTGTGCCGCGGGCCGGCGCGGTTGACGCAGGCGATGGGGATCGGCGGCGCGCAGGATGGCGTCGATCTGGTTGGCGCACGCGAAGGGTTCGCGATCGTGGACGACGGCATGGCGCCGCCCACGGATCTGGCGGGCGGGCCGCGCATCGGCATTCGCGTCGGCAAGGATTTGCCGTGGCGATGGAGCGTGCCCGGCAACCGATATGTGTCGGGGGCGCTGCCGCGCATCTGATGCGTGCCGCCCACAATCGCGCGTAATTCGATCTGCGTCACGCAGCCGCCATTATTGACCGGCTAAGCTGCTCCTTTCGACGTTTCGATCGAGGAGACACCATGCGGCGGGTCGTATTCAACCAGAAGGGCGGCGTGGGCAAATCGACAATCGTCTGCAACCTGGCGGCGATCGGCGCGAGCGAAGGGCTGCGCACGCTCGTCATCGACCTCGATGCGCAGGCGAACTCCACGCGCTATCTGCTCGGCGACGCCGCGGCCGACGCGCAACCGGGCGTCGCCGGCTTCTTCGAAACCGCGCTGACCTTCAACTTCCGTCCGGTCGACGTCGCGTCGTTCATCCATCCGACTCCGTTCGAAGGGCTCGACGTGATGCCCGCGCATCCGGACCTCGACACGCTGCACGGCAAGCTCGAATCGCGCTACAAGATCTACAAGCTGCGCGACGCGCTGAACGAGCTCGACACCTACGACGCCGTGTACATCGACACGCCGCCCGCGCTGAATTTCTACACGCGCTCGGCGCTGATCGCGGTCGAGCGCTGCCTGATCCCGTTCGATTGCGACGATTTCTCGCGCCGCGCGCTGTACACGCTGCTCGAGAACGTGAAGGAAATCCAGCAGGACCACAACGCGGCGCTCGAAGTGGAGGGGATCGTCATCAACCAGTTCCAGCCGCGCGCGAGCCTGCCGCAACGGCTGGTCGACGAGCTCGTCGACGAAGGGCTGCCGGTGCTCGCGTCGAGACTGTCGGCGTCGGTGAAGATCCGCGAGTCGCATCAGCAGTCCAAGCCCGTGATTCACCTCGAACCCGGGCACAAGCTCGCGCGGGAATTCCTCGCACTCCATCGCGAACTGGCCGGCTGATCGCGCGCGCCGGCGCCGGCCGCGGCCGTTTCATACGGCCGCGCTTTTTCATTACGACCCGAAATTCGTCCGATCATTGATTCCGTCATTAATAATCCCGGAAACGATTTCATAATAAATCCGGAAAAAACGATTACATAAGCGGCTGCTCCATTTTCAATGGGCGCCGGTTTTCTAATAAACGGAATAATGAATTGGTAAATGTTGCGCGATGTCACGATGCGCTATGCTGTAAAAAGGTAAAAGAAGATATTGCGGGACAGAGTGCCGCGGCGTTTTCTCCGTGATATCGACGCGTCGCAGGCTCCGGCTGCCGCCCGAAGGGGTGTAAGGGTTTATACCTAGCATTAATGCCATTTTATTGACAATTAATCGATCTAGAATGGCTCCCTTCAACTTCTCGTGCTCAAATGAGTGGCGGGTTGTCAATAAGGAAGTCGGCTATCGATCTGGCTTCCATTTTTCTTTACGTCGTCTCTCGCATTGCTAACAGGAGCGTGCCCGATGTCCGTATTTGCCCCCGAAAAATTCGCCGCCGATTATCAATCCGGTATCGCCGCGTGGTTCGCGATCGCCCGTCCGGCGATCAAGGGTTTCGAGGCTGTCGTCGAACTCAACCTGCAGGCGGCCCGGACTGCGCTCGAGGAATACGAGGACAAGCTGAAGAACGCCTTCAACAGCAGCAATCCGGCCGCGGGTTTCGCGCAGCAGGCAGCCGTACCGCAGGAAGCGGCCGGCAAGGTCGTGTCGTACGGCCGCCATCTGTTCGACATCGCGGTGTCGACGCAATCCGAATGGGCGAAGGTCGCGCAGGCGCAATACGAACAGAACGACAAGCGCCTGAAGGACGTGATCGGCGAGCTGTCGAAGCATGCGCCGGCCGGCTCGGCACCGGTGGTGGCCGCACTGAATTCGGCGCTGTCCGCGGCGACGGCCGCGGCCGACTCCGTGCGCGCAGCGACGGGTCAGGCGATCGAAGCCGCACAGAGCAGCTTCGAGGCGGTCAGCGAAACGGCCGCGCGCGGCGGCAAGCAGACGGCTGCCGCCGCACGCAAGGACGCAGCGGCTGCGCGCGAATCGGCTGCGTAACGACGTAACCGCGGACATAACCGCGGACGTGAGTGCGTGTCGCGCGCAGGCGCGACACGATTGATCGGCGCCGGGTGGCGCCGCGCACCGCGTGTGCCGCGCAGTGCGTGGAACCTCCGGTCTGCCGCAAGGCGCCGGTGCATGTGCGGGCCGTGCCGGTGCGACCGGGCGCTGCTCGTGGCGCGGCGGCGTGCGACCTTTATCGCGCCGGATGGCCCGACGTGCGCCGTCGCCGGTTGCAGCCGGCACGTGCCGGCGTCAGAACGCGAACTTGATTTCGATGCAGGAACTGAACATGACGGACGTAGTGATCGTATCGGCCGCGCGGACCGCGGTCGGCAAATTCGGCGGCTCGCTTGCGAAGATTGCGGCGCCGGAGCTGGGCGCGACGGTGATCCGCGCGGTGCTGGAGCGTGCGGGCGTGAAGCCCGAGCAGATCAGCGAAGTGATCATGGGCCAGGTGTTGACGGCCGGCTCGGGGCAGAACCCGGCGCGGCAGTCGCTGATCAAGGCCGGGCTGCCGTCGGCGGTGCCGGGGATGACGATCAACAAGGTGTGCGGCTCGGGCCTGAAGGCCGTGATGCTGGCGGC
>NZ_WHNU01000040.1:0-96025 GCF_009362305.1 Burkholderia sp. BE17 | reverse complement strand
CCCCAGCACCCCAGCACCCCAGCACCAGCACCCCAGCCCTTCGATCAGCGCAGCGGCAGGTAAATCTCGGTGCGCAGGTCGGCCGGCGCCGCGTCCATCGGCGTGTTGAGGTACAGCTCGAACGGCGGCGCGTCGGCGGCTTCGCGGCCCGAGTGACGCAGCCAGTCGCCGTAGAGCCACTGGTAGGCCGTCTTCAGGTCCGCATACGGCCCCGTATGCAGCAGCACCGCGTATTCGCCGCCCGCTACCGTCGCGCGTTCGACGGGCGGCACCGGCTCGACGTCCGGCGCACCGTCGGCCGGGATGAAGCAGGCCTTCGCGCGCAACTGCGGTTCCGGCGTCGTGTCCGGATCGTCGTAGAAAATGCCGATCATCTTCGCGCCCGGGCCGATCAGCCCGTGTTGCCCGACCCACGCGCCGATCCGCGCGAACGCGTCGCCGACCTTCATGTACGCGCCAGTGTGCGCCACCGCGTAGCCGTGCAGTTCCGGCAGGCGCCGGATCTCGACTTCATGCTTGAACATGTCTTCCTCTCCTCTCTGTAGCGGATAGATGGGCCGGTGAACGCCCGTGCGTCGATGCTGCGCGGGCGGCACGCCGTATGCGTCGCGAAACGCCCGTGCGAACGCGTGCGTCGAGCCGTAGCCCGCGCGCCGCGCGATCTCGTCGAGCGGCCGCGCCGTGCAGACGAGATCCTCGGACGCACGCACGATCCGCATCCGCCGCACCGTCAGCACGATCGACTCGCCGTACAGCGCGCGATAGACGCGCTGCCAGTGATACGGCGACAGGCACGCGACCTCGGCGAGCCGGTTCAGGTCGAGCGGGCCGTCGAGGTGCGCGCGGATGTATTCGTGGACGCGCGCCACGCTGGCCGTATAGCGGATCCACGCGGGTTTGCCGGTTTTCGTTTCGACTGTCATCGGCGTGTCCGGACAAGAACCGAAGCCACGGTAGCACGGCCCGAACGGATAAATCTTGCGGAAATGCGTAGCGGCCGACAAATCCGCCCCTTTTTATTTGCCGAAATGGGGTCTTGTCCCCCTGCGATCTATGTCTAAAGTTAAAGACGGTGAAATCGGGTGAAGACGTCATTTTTCTCGGGTAAGTTGTTCAGACGGCAACGCACGCCATTCGAAGTACGCAGGTAGTTCGTCGATGTTCAATCGCAACGCCACGTTTTCGGGAGAACAAGAAATGGATGCTTCCAGCTTCATCACGTCGCTGCAGACCACGCTAGGCGGATATCTGCCGAAGATCGCCGGCGCGATCGGCATCCTGGTGATCGGCTGGCTGATCGCGGTGGTGGCGCGGGCCGGCGCGCTGCGCCTGCTCGGCGCGCTGAAGGTCGATCAGCGGATCAACGAAAGCACCGGCCAGGGCGCGTACGTCGAGCGGATCATCGCTGGCGGCCTGTTCTGGCTCGTGCTGCTCGTCACCGCGGTGGGCATCTTCAACGTGCTCAACCTGTACGCGGTCTCCAATCCGTTCTCGCTGCTCGTCACGCACATCGTCAACTACCTGCCGAACCTGATCGGCGGCGCGGCGCTGACGCTGATCGCGTGGCTGATCGCGTCGCTGCTGCGCAGCCTCGCGAACCGCGCACTGAAGGCCAGCAAGATCGACGACAAGCTGTCCGAAGGCGCGGGCATGCAGCCGATGAGCGGCTACCTCGGCGACGTGTTGTTCTGGCTCGTGATCCTGATGTTCCTGCCGGCGATCCTCGCGTCGTTCGCGCTGTCGGGCCTGCTGTCGCCGGTGCAGGGGATGGTCGACAAGCTGCTCGCGATCGTGCCGAACCTGTTCGCGGCCGCGGTGATCGGCTTCGTCGGCTGGGTCGTCGCGCGCGTGCTGCGCGGCCTCGTGACGAACCTGCTCGTCGCCGCCGGCGCCGATCGCCTCACGCAGCGTCTCGACAGCCCGACGCCGGTGCGCGTGTCGAGCCTGGTCGGCACGATCGTCTACGTGTTCGTGTTCGTGCCGACGCTGATCTCCGCGCTCGACGCGCTGAAGATCGACGCGATCTCGGGCCCGGCGACCAACATGCTGAACCAGTTCCTCGGCGCGGTGCCGGACATCGTCGCGGCGATCATGATCGTGCTCGTCACGTTCTACTTCGCGCGCTTCGTCGCGTCGCTCGCGCAGAAGCTGCTGGAAGCCGCCGGCGTCGACGGGCTGCCGGCCGTGCTCGGCGTCGAGCGCGTGTTCTCGGGGATCCTGCAGCCGTCGGTGCTGGTCGCGCGGCTGATCGTGTTCTTCGCGATGCTGTTCGCGTCGGTCGAAGCCGCGAACCGGCTCGGTTTCTCGCAGGTGCGCGACGTCGTCACGCTGTTCATCGAATTCGGCGGCCACGTGCTGATGGGCGGCGTGATCCTCGTGATCGGCGTGTGGCTCGCGGGCCTCGCGCGCCGCGTGATCGAGCAGGCCGATCGCGAGCACAGCGTGCTGTTCGCGCGCATCGCGCAATTCGCGATCCTCGGCCTCGTGTTCGCGATGGGGCTGCGCGCGATGGGTATCGCGAACGAGATCGTCCAGCTCGCGTTCGGCCTCGTGCTCGGCGCGATCGCGGTGGCCGTCGCGCTGTCGTTCGGCCTCGGCGGCCGCGAAGCGGCCGGCAAGCTGCTCGACCGCTGGTTCAACCAGCGCAGCGGCGGCCAGTAAGCGTGGGGGACCCGGCCGCTTCGTGCGGCCGGATGGCACGCGCGACGACCGCGGCTGGCGTTTCCGTCAGCGAAATGTCAGCCGCGATCTTTGCCGAATTTCGATAACACGTCGTTTAATGACTCTCTAGCATCGATTCTCAGTCGCGCAGGCCATCGGGCCCGGCGCCTTTGAGGAGAGAGTCCGATGAAAGCAGAGTCGAATGGCCGGCCCGCCGCCGGCGCCAAGTCGTCCGGCCAGCCCGCGCTGCAGCAGACGCTCGGGACCTGGCAACTGTGGGGCATCGCGGTCGGCCTCGTGATTTCCGGCGAATACTTCGGCTGGAGCTATGGCTGGGCGAGCGCCGGTACGCTGGGCTTCGTCGTCACCGCGCTGTTCGTCGCGGCGATGTACACGACCTTCATTTTCAGCTTCACCGAACTGACGACGTCGATCCCGCATGCAGGCGGCCCGTTCGCGTATGCGCGCCGCGCGTTCGGCCCGACCGGCGGTTATCTCGCCGGCGCCGCGACGCTCGTCGAGTTCGTGTTCGCGCCGCCCGCGATCGCGCTCGCGATCGGCGCGTACCTGCACGTGCAGTTTCCGGGGCTCGAACCGAAACACGCGGCGATGGGCGCGTATCTCGTGTTCATGGCGCTGAACATCGTCGGCGTGCAGATCGCCGCGACGTTCGAGCTGGTCGTCACGCTGCTCGCGATCTTCGAGCTGCTGGTGTTCATGGGCGTCGTGTCGCCGGGCTTCGCGTGGAGCAACTTCATGAAGGGCGGCTGGTCGGGCGCCGATCATTTCAGCGTCGGCGCATTCCACGGGATGTTCGCGGCGATCCCGTTCGCGATCTGGTTCTTCCTCGCGATCGAAGGCGTCGCGATGGCCGCCGAGGAAGCGAAGAACCCGAAGCGCTCGATTCCGATCGCCTACGTGGCCGGGATCCTGACCCTCGTCGCGCTCGCAATCGGCGTGATGGTGTTCGCCGGCGGCGCGGGCGACTGGACCAAGCTCGCGAACATCAACGACCCGTTGCCGCAGGCGATGAAGTACATCGTCGGCGCGAACAGCGGCTGGATGCACATGCTCGTGTGGCTGGGGCTGTTCGGTCTGGTCGCGTCGTTCCACGGGATCATTCTCGGCTATTCGCGCCAGATCTTCGCGCTGGCCCGCGAAGGCTACCTGCCGGAGTGGCTCGGGAAGGTGCATCCGCGCTTCAAGACCCCGCATCGCGCGATTCTCGCGGGCGGCGTGGTCGGCATCGCGGCGATCTACAGCGACGAGCTGATCCAGTTCGGCGGGCAGACGCTGACCGCGAACATCGTGACGATGTCGGTGTTCGGCGCGATCGTGATGTATATCGTGAGCATGGCGTCGCTGTTCAAGCTGCGCCGCTCGCAGCCGAACATGGCGCGGCCGTTCCGCGCACCGATGTACCCGATCTTCCCGGCATTCGCGATTCTCGCGGCGGTGATCTGTCTCGGTACGATGGTGTACTTCAACGGGCTGGTCGCGCTGGTGTTCCTGGGCTTTCTCGCGATCGGCTACGCGTACTTCCTCGCGACCCGTTCGCAGCGCGAGAGTGCGCCCGGCGACGCGCTGCTGGAGGAATGAGCATGGCGACGGTGAACGGCCGTTCCTGACGGCATCCGGCGCGCCCTGTCGAACGGGCGCGCCGTCGGCTTTTGGCAAGGAGACTCGCACGATGTCCTACACGGAGACGATCGGTCCGCGCACGTACCGCTTCGCGGACCTGAAGACGCTGCTCGCGAAGGCGAGCCCGCTGCGTTCCGGCGACCAGCTCGCCGGCGTCGCGGCGGCGAGCGAGGAGGAGCGCGTCGCCGCGAAGATCGCGCTCGCGGGTGTGCCGCTGAAGGCGTTCCTGAACGAAGCGGTGATCCCGTATGAAGACGACGAGGTCACGCGCCTCATCGTCGACGATCATGACGCTGCCGCGTTCGCGGAAATCTCGCATCTCACCGTCGGCGATTTCCGCAACTGGCTGCTGTCGCCCGCGGCCGACGGCGCGGCGCTCGAACGGATCGCGCCGGGCCTCACGCCGGAGATGGTCGCGGCCGTGTCGAAGTTGATGCGCAACCAGGACCTGATCGCGGCCGCGCGCAAGCGTCGCGTGGTCACGCGCTTTCGCAACACGGTCGGGCTCGCCGGCCGGATGTCGGTGCGGCTGCAGCCGAACCACCCGACCGACGACGTGAAGGGGATCGCCGCGTCGATGCTCGACGGGCTGATGTACGGCTGCGGCGACGCGATGATCGGCATCAACCCGGCGACCGACAGCCTCGCGGCGATCGTGAAGCTGCTCGCGATGATCGACGGGTTCCGCGAACGCTACGGCGTGCCGACGCAGTCGTGCGTGCTCACGCACGTGACCAACACGATCGCGGCGATCGAGAAGGGCGCGCCGGTCGATCTCGTGTTCCAGTCGATCGCGGGCACCGAGAAGGCGAACGCGAGTTTCGGAATCTCGCTCGCGCTGCTCGGCGAGGCGCGCGAGGCCGCGTTGTCGCTGAAGCGCGGCACCGTCGGCAACAATCTCATGTACTTCGAGACGGGCCAGGGCAGCGCGTTGTCGGCGAACGCGCATCACGGCGTCGACCAGCAGACCTGCGAAGTGCGCGCGTATGCGGTCGCGCGCAAGTTCGAGCCGTTCCTCGTGAACACGGTGGTCGGCTTCATCGGGCCCGAATACCTGTACGACGGCAAGCAGATCATCCGCGCGGGGCTCGAGGATCACTTCTGCGGCAAGCTGCTCGGCGTGCCGATGGGCTGCGACATCTGCTACACGAACCACGCGGAAGCCGACCAGGACGACATGGATACCTTGCTGACGCTGCTCGGCGCGGCCGGCATCAACTTCATCATGGGGATTCCGGGCGCGGACGACGTGATGCTGAACTACCAGAGCACGTCGTTCCACGACCAGCTCTATGTGCGCGAGGTGCTCGGCCTGCGGCGCGCGCCGGAGTTCGAGGAGTGGCTGGAGACGATGGAGATCGCCGATGCGCACGGCGCGCTGCGCGCCGCGTCGGCCCGCGTGCCGCTTCTGGCCGGCGCGAACGACTGGATGGGGTTGTCAGCATGAGCGATGCCGTCGAAAAGAATCCGTGGGGCCAGTTGAAGTCGTTCACGAACGCGCGGATCGCGCTCGGCCGCGCGGGCAACAGCCTGCCGACCGCGCCGCTGCTGGCCTTCAACCTGTCGCACGCGCAGGCGCGCGATGCCGTGCACCAGCCGCTCGACGCGGACGCGCTGCGGCGCGAGATCGAGGCGGCCGGCCTGCTGCCGACGCTCGGCGTGCAGAGCGCCGCGCCGGACCGCGACCACTATCTGCGCCGGCCCGATCTCGGCCGCAAGCTTTCCGATGACAGCCGCGGGCTGCTCGCGGGTTACGGCGCGGCGCTCGACGATGCGCCCGACGTCGTGTTCGTGGTCGGCGACGGGCTGTCGGCGTTCGCGGCCGCGAAGCAGGCGCTGCCGCTGCTGCAGGCGGTGCGCCCGAGGCTCGACGCGGACGGCTGGCGGATCGGCCCGGTGGTGGTCGCGAAGCAGGCGCGCGTTGCGCTCGGCGACGAGATCGGCGAGCTGCTGCGCGCGAAGGTGGTTGCGATGCTGATCGGCGAACGGCCGGGGCTCAGTTCGCCGGACAGCCTCGGCGTGTACCTGACGTGGGCGCCGAAGGTCGGCTGCCACGACGCGCTGCGCAACTGCATCTCGAACGTGCGGCCCGAAGGGCTGCCGCACGCAGCCGCCGCGCACAAGCTGCATTACCTGATGACGCATGCGCGCAGGCTCGGGCTGACCGGCGTCGGGCTGAAGGACGACAGCGACGCGCTGTTGCCGCAGGCGGAAGCGGAGCGGATCGGGGCATGACAGCGCGGCGGGCGACTGCGTGCGGGGCAGCTACCTGAACAGCCGCTCGCACAGGAAATCGACGAACACGCGCAGCTTCGGCGACAACTGCCGGCTCGACGGCCACACGATCGAGAACTGCCCCGGTGCGATCCGGAAGTCGTCGAGCACCGTGACGAGCGCGCCGTGTTCGAGCGCGTCGCGCGCGAGGAAATCGGGCATGTAGCCGATGCCGAGCCCCGCGAGCACCGTGCCGCGCAGCGCTTCCATGTTGTTGCAGGTCATCGCGGTGCGCAGCTTCAGCGGCGTGCCGTCGTCGGCCGCGAGCGCCCAGTCCTGCAGCTTGCCGGTGGTCGGGAAGCAGTAGCGCACGCAGTCGTGCGCTTCGAGATCGCGCGGCGTGTGCGGCGTGCCGGCCTGCGCGAGATACGCGGGCGTCGCGCACAGCACGAATGCGAACGGGCCGAGCCGCCGCGACATCAGGCTCGAATCCGACAGCGGGCCGCTGCGGATCACCGCATCGAAGCCACCTTCGACGACATCGACCATCCGGTCGTTGAAGTCGAGATCGAGCTCGACGTCCGGATAACGCTGCCGGAACTCGGGCAGCACGGGCAGCAGGAAGCGGTAGCCGATCACCGGCAGGCTCACGCGCAGCTTGCCGCGTGGGCGCTGCGCCGATGCCGTCACGGTCGCTTCCGCATCGCGGAAATCCTCGAGGATCCGCTGGCAGCGTTCGTAGAAGTGCCGCCCCTCTTCGGTGAGCGTGACGCGCCGCGTCGTGCGGTTGAACAGGCGCACACCGAGCGACTGCTCGAGTTTCGCGATCGTCTTGCCTACCGCCGACGCCGAGATGCCGAGCGCGCGGCCGGCCGCGACGAAGCTCAGCGCTTCGGCGGTGCGGACGAAGGCGACGATGCCGGTCAGGTTTTCCATCGAATCGAGGTGCATGCGCCGACGGGCGCGGCCGAGTGAATTGCGGAATTCTAGTCCGTTATATCTGGAACTTCGCGTGGTTTTTCGCGGATTGAATCGGATTTATCTTCTGTCGCTCTGACGGCGCATCCGCGCCGGCGTTTCGAGGAGCGATGATGGATCATCCGTTTTCAGCCGTATCGGCGGATTCCGCGCGGCGGCGCGCGTGGGTGCTGGCCGCCGTCTGCATGGCCGCCGTCGCGCTGCCGCTGTCGTTTTCGGGCGGCGCGGTCGCGACGCCGGCGATCGGCCGCGACCTGCATGGCGGCACGGTCGCGATGAACTGGATCACCAACGCGTTCATGCTCGCGTTCGGCAGTTTCCTGATGGCGGCCGGCGCGCTGGCCGACCAGTTCGGCCGCAAGCGGCTGTTCGCGATCGGCGTCGGCGGTTTCACGCTGATGTCGGTTGCGCTCGCGTTCGCGCCGTCGATGCTCGCGGTCGACCTGCTGCGCGCCGCGCAAGGGCTGGCGGCGGCCGCGGCGCTCGCGGGCGGCACGGCCGCGCTCGCGCAGGAGTTCGACGGCGCGGCGCGCACGCGCGCGTTCAGCCTGCTCGGCACGACCTTCGGCATCGGGCTCGCGTTCGGGCCCGTGCTGGCCGGCGGCCTGATCGGGCATTACGGCTGGCGCGCGATCTTCGTCACGAGCGCGGTGGCCGGCGTGCTGTCGCTCGCATTCGGGCTGCCGCGCATGCGCGAGTCGCGCGACCCGCACGCGACCGGGCTCGACTGGCCCGGCACGGCCGCGTTCACAGCCGCGCTGACGCTGTTCACGTTCGGCGTGATCGAGGCGCCCGCGCGCGGCTGGACCAGCGCGCTCGTGATCGTGCTGCTGGCCGGCGCGGCGTTCGGCGCGTGCGCATTCGTGACGATCGAGACGCGCGTCGCGCGGCCGATGCTCGACCTGTCGCTGTTCCGCATCGCGCGCTTCGTCGGCGTGCAGGTGCTGCCGATATCGACCTGCTGCTGCTACATCGTGCTGCTCGTCGTGCTGCCGCTGCGCTTCATCGGCATCGACGGCTTCAGCGAGATCGACGCCGGCTGGCTGATGCTCGCGATCTCCGCGCCGATGCTCGTCGTGCCGTTCGCCGCGGCGACGCTCACGCGCTGGCTGTCGGCCGGCGTGATCTCGGCGCTCGGGCTGCTGGTCGCGGCGGGCGGGCTCGTGTGGCTGGGTGAAGCGCTGCGCGGCGGCGCGGGGCCGGCGGCGATCGCGCCGATGCTCGCGATCGGGATTGGCGCCGGGATGCCGTGGGGGCTGATGGACGGGCTGTCGGTGAGTGTCGTGCCGAAGGAGCGCGCGGGAATGGCGACGGGGATCTTCAGCACGACGCGCGTGGCCGGCGAGGGGATCGCGCTCGCGATCGTCGGCGCGGTGCTGGCCGCGCTCGCGCAGACGGGGCTGCGGCAGGCGGCCGGCGCAGCCGGCACGTCCGACGCGACGCTGCGTGCGGCCGCGCGGCTCGCGACCGGCGATCTCGCGGGCGCGGCTGCTGCGTTGCCGGGCGTCGGCCATGCGGCGCTGCTCGCGAGTTATACGCATGCGTTCGACCGGCTGCTGACCGGGTTGGCCGTCGTCACGGTGCTGTGCGCGGTGGTGGTGTTCGTGTTTCTCGGCGGGCGGTCGGCGGCTGAAGCGGGCGACGACGCGGACGGGCATGCGCATGCGGACGCGCCGGCGCGCAGCCGGATCGAACCGGCCTGTGCGGAGACGCACGGGCGTTGAGCGTCGCGTCGTCACGCATGGGTGCTTTGGCGATGGCGGCCGGAGCCCCCGTGCAGTGCTGCATCACCGCATCTGCGCGTTGAGCGTCGCGTCATCGCGCGTGGGGCTTTGGCGATGGCAGCCGGAGCGCCCGTGCAGTGCTGCACCACCGCCTTCGCACGCTGACGATCCGCCAAACGCATCACATCACGCCAGCACGAGCGGCGGCAGCGCCGCATCCGCGCGCACCCGCGCGTGCTCCACCTCGATCACCACATAGCGCCGCGCGTCGGGCCACAGATGCGCGCGGCTTCCCGCATCCTCGTCGATCGTCGCGCGGCCCTGCACGAGCCAGGTCGTCTGGCGCACGAAATCGACGAACAGCAGCGCGATGGCCGGATTCACGAGCAGGTTGCCGATCGTGTTGAACAGATTGTTGCCCGCGAAGTCGGGCAGCACGAGCGTGCGGCGGTCGGGGATGTCGACGAGCGGCTCGAACGCGCCGTCGGCGCGCGGCTGGCGGCCGCGGTACGAGCAGTCGCTGTCGCCCGTCGCGTCGGCGGTCGCGACGATCAGGAACGCCTGCTCGCGGATGAACGCGACGGCGTCGTCGGTCAGGGGGGGCGGGTCGCTCATGGTGTCGGCCGGCGCGAACGCCGCCGCATGTGGATGGGATGCGCGATTCGCACGCAAGCGACATGCCACGCGTCGTGGCCCGCATGCCTGTGTCGTCCGGCACAGCCGCTGTGGAAATTCAGAACACCGGCTACCCCGCTGCGCAGTCGCGGTGTTCCGAATCGACACACCCGCCGTGCTGCGTGCGTGAACACGGCGCGGCGCGCACCCGTGCCGGCCGTGGTCGTCGTGCTTTCCTTTTGCTCCCGTCCGTTTGGCACGCATGTTGCGTAAACCGATGCAGCGCGATCCAACCGGCGCTGTACTTACACAAGCACGATGAACAGGAGACATGTATGAACCCGTTTGACCTGAAACAACTGGGCCTCGACGTCGAATACCCGTACCGTCAGCAGTACGACAACTACATCGGCGGCAAGTGGGTGGCGCCGGTGAAGGGCGAGTATTTCGAGAACGTGTCGCCGATCAACGGCCAGCCGTTCTGCCGCATTCCGCGCTCGGGCGCCGACGATATCGAGCTGGCGCTGGACGCCGCGCATGCCGCGCGCCGCAAGTGGGGCAAGACGTCCGTGGCCGAGCGCGCGAACCTGCTGCTCGCCGCCGCCGACCGGATGGAAAAGAACCTGAAGCTGCTGGCCGTGGCCGAGACGATCGACAACGGCAAGCCGCTGCGCGAGACGATGGCGGCCGACCTGCCGCTCGCGGTCGACCACTTCCGCTACTTCGCGGGTTGCATCCGCGCGCAGGAAGGCGGCATCTCCGAAATCGACGACAACACCGTCGCGTACCACTTCCACGAGCCGCTCGGCGTCGTCGGCCAGATCATCCCGTGGAACTTCCCGCTGCTGATGGCCGCGTGGAAGCTCGCGCCCGCGCTCGCGGCCGGCTGCTGCGTCGTGATGAAGCCGGCCGAGCAGACGCCCGCGTCGGTACTGGTGCTGATGGAACTGATCGGCGACCTGTTCCCGGCCGGCACGATCAATATCGTGAACGGCTTCGGCAAGGAAGCGGGCGAAGCGCTCGCGACCAGCAAGCGGATCGCGAAGATCGCGTTCACGGGCTCGACGCCGGTCGGCAAGCACATCCTGCGCGCGGCGGCCGAGAGCCTGATCCCGTCGACGGTCGAACTGGGCGGCAAGAGCCCGAACATCTTCTTCGCCGACGTGCTCGATCAGGAAGACGCGTACCTCGACAAGGCGCTCGAAGGGCTCGCGATGTTCGCGCTGAACCAGGGCGAAGTGTGCACGTGCCCGTCGCGCATCCTGATCCAGGAATCGATCTACGAACGCTTCATCGAGAAGGCCGTCGCGCGCGTCGAGCGCATCAAGTCCGGTCACCCGCTCGACCTGCAGACGATGATCGGCGCGCAGGCGTCGCAGCAGCAGCTCGACAAGATCCTGTCGTACATCGACATCGGCCGCGGCGAAGGCGCGCAATGCCTGACGGGCGGCGAACGCACGGCGCCGGCCGCCGAACTCGGCACGGGCTACTACGTGAAGCCGACGATGCTGCTCGGCAACAACAAGATGCGCGTGTTCCAGGAGGAAATCTTCGGGCCGGTTGCGTCGGTGATGACGTTCAAGGACGAGCAGGAAGCGATCGAACTCGCGAACGACACGTTCTACGGGCTCGGCGCGGGCGTGTGGACGCGCGACGGCACGCGTGCGTACCGGATGGGCCGCGAGATCGAAGCCGGCCGCGTGTGGACCAACTGCTATCACCTGTACCCGGCGCACGCGGCGTTCGGTGGTTACAAGCAGTCGGGGATCGGTCGCGAGACGCACAAGATGGCGCTGTCGAACTATCAGCAGACGAAGTGCCTGCTGGTGAGCTACCAGGCCGAGGCGCTCGGGTTCTTCTGATCTGATCGTCAAGGCAGTGGCGAAGCGCCGGGGCCGGCCGGTTGGCAAAGGAGCGCCGGCCGGTACGGTTGCCGGTGTTCGACGGTGACGCGCGTGATGCGGGCTGCGTAGAAGGTTCGACGGGCGGGCGACGGTTGCCCGGCCGTCGCGCGGCTCACGCGCGGGTGCGATACGCTGGCTATCGGCTATCGGCTATCGGCTATCGGCTATCGGCTATCGGCTATCGGCTATCCGGCCACCTGGCCACCTGGCCACCTGGCCATCCGGCACTTCGCCATTTTCGACTTCGACATCCGTCCCCCGGCGTTGGCCGCGCATCGTCGCGGCCAACGCCGGAAACGATACCGGCAGCCGCGTGTTCGCGGCGGCACGGTGCGCCGATGCGTGTAACGAAAACCAGCATGGCAGAGCTGCCCCGATCCTTTCCACGCCACCCCGTATTCCACGCGGGCGAACTCGACGCGCAGCACCGCTTCGGCGTGGCTGACGAAGCCGAGCGGATGAGCGGCGTCGTCACGACGCGCGTGAGCATCGGCGTGCGGCAGTTCGTCGAATCGCAGCCGTTCATGTTCGTCGGCACCGCATGTGGCGGACGTGCAGCCGTGACGTGCGACATCGTGCAGAGCCTGCGCGACGCGAACGGCGAGCTGCTGCCCGTCGTCCGCGTGATCGACACGAAGACGCTGCGGTTCGCGTTGCCCGCACACCGCGACGGCCGGATCGACGCGACAGCGTGCGACGGCAGCGGGGTCGGGTTGCTGTTCATCGATTTCGTGCGCGGCATCCGCTACCGGATCAACGGCCGCGCGACGCTGCGTGCCGACTTGCCCGAAGCGGACGCGGCGCCCTGGCCGGTTGGCAGCGCGATCGTCGACCTGACGGTCGCGCAGGCGTACGGCAACTGCGGCACGCGGGTCGTGCGGCTGAAGCCGGCCGGGTAGCCGGTATTCGGTAGCCGGTGGCGGCGGCGGATATGCGCGGTCGCAGCGCGGATCGCACCGGCGGCGTGCGTGGCACGCCGCCTTCGGGTGCGCCCGTATCGCGCGCGCCGGCCGGGTAGCGTGAAATGACGGGTTGTGCGCCGGGCCGCGCGGTTCGGCACGGGACTTGCGTGACAGGTGCGGTTCCGGGCAGGCGAAGGAGAACACGATGGATCAACACGTGGCGAGTATCGAAGAACCGACGGCCGAAGACACGCGTCGCAACGCGCAGGGCGACGACGCGCTGGCCGGGCAGGCCGTCGTCAGCGTCGCGCACGACGCTGACGAGCAGGCGCGCAACCTGATCGGCTGGCGGCAGACCTACGACCAGCTCGCGGCCGGCCGCTTCGTCGGCACGCTGACCGAGCTGCCGCTCGACACGATGAAGCTGTTTCGCGAATCGACGAGCCACCTGCTGCGCCAGGCATGCGAGGTGCGCGGCGATGCGTACTGGTTCGGCATCCCGCTCGTGTGCGACGGCACGGCGCGCGTCGACGCATGCCGCATCGGGCCCGGCGCGCTCGCGTTCCGGCCCGGCAACGTCGAATTCGAACTGCTGACACCCGCGCAGTTCTCGATCTACGGCGTCGTCGTGCGCGGCGACGTGCTGCGCCGCTATGCGGAGGAGGTCGAACGTTGCGCGCTAGACGAGCGGCTGTTCACGCAGCGCGTGATGCAGGTCGGCGATGCGCGGCTCGCGCGCCTGTGCGCGCTGCTCGGCCGCCGGCTGGATGGTGCGGTGGCCGTGGCCGGCCCGCTGCCCGATGCGCAGCGCGACGACCTGCAGGCCGAGGTGCTGGCCGCGCTGTTCGATGCGTGCGCGCAACCGGGCGACGACGGTGCCGGCCGCGCGCCGTCGACGCGACGCTGGATCGTCGGGCAGGCGCGCGACTACGTGCTCGCGCACCGCACGCGCCCGGTTGGCGTGCCCGAGCTGTGCGAGCAGTTGCACGTGAGCCGGCGCACGCTGCAGTACTGCTTCCAGGACGTGCTCGGGATGGCGCCCGCGACCTATCTGCGCACGCTGCGGCTGAACGGCGCGCGGCGCGATCTGTGCGGCCGCGCGGCCGGCTCGGTGCAGGACGTCGCGGAGGCGTGGGGCTTCTGGCATCTCAGTCAGTTCGCGACCGATTACCGGCGGCTGTTCGGCAAGCGGCCGTCGGAGACGCTGCGCGATCGCGCGGCGACGGTCGCGGCGGGGTGATGACTGCGGCGCCGGCGTTCCGGCTGGCTGCCGCGCGCTGTTCCGTTATCCGGTGGTCGCTGCCGCTTCACGCGGCTCGGGCCACGGAAGCCCGTCCCAGTCGATCGCGCGATACGCGGCTTCGACCGCCGCAAGATCGTCCGGCCGCTCGCTGCGATGCAGCCCGCGCAATTCGGCCGGCACGTCGAGCGCGACCGGCACGCAATGCGGATAGTCGCGCACGCGCAGCGCCGGCTCGATCGTCGTGAAACACGCGAGCGTCGGCACGTCGAAACCGTCGGCGAGATGCAGCGCGGCCGTGTCGGGCGCGAACAGCAGGCTTGCACCCTTGATCCATGCAATGAAGTGCGCGGTGTCGGCCGAGTCGCCGCTCACGTCGGTGTAGGCCGGATGCGCAACGGGCCCGAACCCGGCCACCGGCAGTCCGTAGCGTTGCGCGAGCCGTTCCACGAACGCCGCGCGCAGCGCGAGCGGCACGCTGCGCACCGCGGTGCTCGCACTCGGGCAGAACAGCACGTACGGCCGCTGCCATGCGGCCGGCAGCGCGGGCAGCGGCAGCCGCGCGAGCCAGCGGTTGCGCTTCGCGGCGGCCGGCACGGCGGCCGGGTCGGCGCCGAGCGCGTCGAGGAAGAAATCGATCATCGGCAGCCGCGCGAACGCGGGCCAGTACAGGTGATTGCCGACGTCGATGCACGGCGCGTCCGCGGGCAGCGCTTCGACGGCGCACGGCAGCGTGCGCGACGGCGCGACGACGTCGGCCGCGAGCGCATACAGCGCGTCGACATAGCGCGGCGTGCGGGCCGGCCGGTACAGCGTGAAATGCAGGCCCGCGTGCGCTGCGCGCAGCGCGGCGAGCGCGGTCAGCCCGATCACCGAATCGCCGAGCGTGACGCCCATCCCGTTGATCACGTGCACATGCCGCGCGCCGTCGTAGTCGAGCCGGAACGGCCGGTGCGCGGCGTGCAGCAGCCCGAGCGCGGCCGCGGCCGGCACGTGGCCGACGGCGCGGGCATCGCCGTGCTCGACGTCGTACGGCGCGACGAGCATGCCGTCGGGCGCGAGCAGCGTGCCGGGGAGCACGAGCGCGTCGTCGTGCGACAGCGCGACGACGGGCGGCGCGGTGCGCATTTCCACCGTCATCCGCCGCGCGCGCGGCGGCCCTGCTCGCGGATCTGTTCTAGCGTAGCGGCCGGCGTGCTGGCGTCCTGCGGGATGCGGATCTCGATCAGCGCGGGCAGCCCGCAGGTCAGCGCGCGCTCGAGCGCGGGTGCGAAATCGGCGGTGCGCTCCACCGTCTCGCCATGCGCGCCGAACGCGCGCGCATACGCGGCGAAATCGGGATTCGTGAGCCCCGTGCCGTGCACGCGGCCCGGGTAGTTGCGCTCCTGATGCATACGGATCGTGCCGAAATGCCCGTTGTTGACGACGATCGCGACGATGTTCAGCCCGTACTGCATCGCGGTCGCGAGTTCGTTGCCGGCCATCATGAAGCAGCCGTCGCCCGCGAGCGCGACGACGGCCCGCGACGGGTACAGCGACTTCGCGGCGAGCGCGGCCGGGATGCCGTAGCCCATCGCGCCGCTCGTCGGCGCGAGCTGCGAGCGGAAATGCCGGTACGCGAAGTGGCGATGCAGCCAGATCGCATAGTTGCCGGCGCCGTTGGTCAGGATCGCGTCGTGCGGCAGGCGCTCGCGCAACTGCACCATCACGTCGCCGAGCTGGACGTCGCCGGGCATCGGCAGCGGCGCGTGCCATTCGCGGTACGCGCGATGCGCGTCGGCGGCCGCGCCGGCCCACGCGGGGTGCTCGGGCGGTTCGAGCGCGGCGAGCGGCGCGGCGATCTCGGGCATTCCCGACACGATCGGCAGGTCGGCCGCATACACGCGGCCGAGTTCGTCCGCGCCCTGGTGCACGTGGATCAGCGTCTGGCGCGTCTTCGGGATGTCGAGCAGCGTGTAGCCGCCGGTCGTCGCTTCACCGAGGCGCGGCCCGATCACGAGCAGCAGGTCGGCGTCGCGGATGCGCTTCGCGAGCGCGGGGTTGATCCCGAGCCCGACGTCGCCCGCATAGTTCGGGTGCGCGTTGTCGATCGTGTCCTGGTAACGGAACGCGCACGCGACCGGCAGTTGCCAGCGCTCGACGAAGGTGCGCAGGTTCGCGCACGCGTCGGGCGTCCAGCCGCTGCCGCCGACGATCGCGAGCGGCCGTTCCGCGCGCGCGAGCCGCTCGCGCAGCTCGTCGATCTGTGCGGTCGCCGGTGCAGCGGCGATGCGTTTCGCGGCCGGCACGACGGGCTGCGGCGCGCACGCTTCGGACAGCACGTCTTCCGGCAGCGCGAGCACGACCGGGCCGGGCCGGCCCGACATCGCGACGTGGAACGCGTGGCTCAGGTATTCGGGGATGCGGCGCGGGTCGTCGATCTGCGCGACCCATTTCGCCATCTGGCCGAACATCCGGCGGTAGTCGATTTCCTGGAAGGCTTCGCGGTCGAGGTGCTCGCGCGCGCACTGGCCGACGAACAGGATCATCGGCGTCGAATCCTGGAATGCCGTGTGCACGCCGATCGACGCATGCGTCGCGCCGGGCCCGCGCGTGACGAACGCGATGCCGGGCCGGCCGGTCAGCTTGCCGACGGCTTCGGCCATGTTCGCGGCGGCCGCCTCGTGGCGGCAGACGACCGTCTGGATGCGCGCGGTGTCGTCCGCCAGCGCATCGAGTACGGCGAGGAAACTCTCGCCCGGCACGCAGAACACGCGTTCGACGTGATTGGCGAGCAACGCATCGACGAGCAGTCGCGCACCGGTGGTGGCGCGCGGCTCGAGATCCTTGGAATGCGACATGGGCTGCCGTCTCCCTGGGTAGCGGGACGTACAGTTTACGCCTGTCGGCGGGTCGCCGGTACGCCGGCCGGTGAAAAGTGTCGGAACACGGGGTGATCCGGACGGCGCGTCGCCCGTGTTGACCGGATGCGGTTGGCCGAAAGGGTGACTTGTGCGTGATTGCTCGACAGGGAAGAGTGAGGGCTGCGGATGTCGAGGCGAATGCGGGTCTCGATCGTCGATGTCGCACCTCCCAAGTAACAATAAACCGGGAGGCCATTCAATAGTAAAATTTCCCGGGATGACTAACGGTATCGAGAATCCATCATGGCAACCGAAACGATCGATCAAAAGACGCTCGTCCAGCTCGTCGAGGCCGGCGCCGTGCGCGCCGCGCGTGTGATCGGCCGCGGCAACGGCTGGGCCGTTTCGGCCCGTTGCGGCGCAAGCGAGCGGCTCCTGTCGGCCAAGCGCGGCGACGTGCGCGTGTTCCGCCGTTTTGAAACGCTGGTCGGGTTTCTGCGCGAAATAGGCATCAGCCGGTTCGATGTGGACGCGTCGGATTTCGACCCGGATGCAGCCGGCCGGGCCACCCGGGCCGATCGTGCGGCCGCGCTGAAAGCGGCCCATGAAGCGGCTGTCCACGACCGCTGGTTTCGCGAGCAGGTGCAGCAGGCGCTGGACGATCCGCGCCCGTCGATTCCCGATGCCGAGGTCAGCGCAGAGTTTGCGTCGCGCCGTGCCGCGCTGCGTCAACGGATCGCAGGCAAGCGGGGTAATGCTGCTTGACCCTCGCGCTGCATTGGCATCCGAAGGCGCGCGAGGACCGCGCCGCGATCATGGACTACATCGGCCGGGACGACCCGCTGGCCGCGCTCGAGCTGGACGAGCGGCTGGAGGAGCGGGCCGCGGCGTTGCCCGCGCGCGCCGAGCTGTATCGGCAAGGGCGCGTGGCGGGCACGCGCGAGTTGGCGGTCGCGCCGAACTACGTGCTCGTGTATCGCATCCGGCCGGCCGACTGCATCGTGGAGATCCTCCGCGTATTGCATGCGCGGCGGCAGTGGCCGTGATGCGCGGGGCTCTCAAGAAAACGCGGGGCCGCTCAAGGTTCTCCGCCTTGCAGTGAGGCCCTTTGGGGAATAAGTCCCTCGGGGGCCTGGCGCGAAGCGATGGGCCCGGGAGGCGTTCAACACTCGACGATATTCACCGCCAGCCCGCCGCGCGACGTTTCCTTGTACTTCGTCTTCATGTCGGCGCCCGTCTCGCGCATCGTCTTGATCACCGAGTCGAGCGACACGTAGTGCGAGCCGTCGCCGCGCAGCGCCATGCGCGCCGCGTTGACGGCCTTCACCGACGCCATCGCGTTGCGTTCGATGCACGGGATCTGCACCATCCCGCCGACCGGGTCGCAGGTGAGGCCGAGGTTGTGCTCCATGCCGATCTCGGCCGCGTTCTCGACCTGGTGCGGCGTGCCGCCGAGCACCGCTGCGAGCGCGCCGGCCGCCATCGAGCATGCAACGCCCACTTCGCCCTGGCAGCCGACTTCCGCGCCCGAGATCGACGCGTTGAGCTTGTAGAGAATGCCGATCGCGGCGGCCGTCAGCAGGAAGTCGATCACGCCTTGCTCGTTCGCGCCGGGCGTGAAGCGCGTGTAGTAGTGCAGCACGGCCGGGATGATGCCGGCCGCGCCGTTGGTCGGTGCGGTGACGACACGGCCGCCGGCCGCGTTTTCCTCGTTGACCGCGATCGCGTACAGGTTGATCCAGTCGATCATCGACAGCGGGTCCTGCAGCGCGCGCTCCGGGCTTCCCGTCAGCGTGCGGTACAGCTGCGGCGCGCGGCGCTTGACCTGGAACGGGCCGGGCAGGTTGCCGTCGGCGTCGGGGTTGCCGATCCCGCAGCCGCGCGACACGCACGACTGCATCACGGCCCAGATCTTCAGCAGCCCGTCGCGCGTCTCTTCCTCGGTGTGCCATGCGCGCTCGTTTTCCCACATCAGCTGCGCGATCGACTTGCCGGTCGATTCGGTCAGCGCGAGCAGCTCCGCGCCGGTGCGGAACGGGTGCGTCATCTGCTCGGCCGCGCTCAGCACCTTCGTGTTCGGCGCACCGGCCGTCACGACGAAGCCGCCGCCGACCGACAGGTACGTGCGCTCGACCAGCACCGCTCCGTTCGCGTCGGACGCGCGCAGCTTCATCCCGTTCGGATGCTCGGGCAGCGCCTGGCGGTAGAACGCGATGTTCTCCTTCAGCACGAACGGCACCGGATGCGTGCCGAGCAGCGCGAGCTTCTTCGACTTGCGGACGTCTTCCAGACGCGCGTCGATGGTTTCGGGATCGACGGTGTCGGGCGCGTCGCCGAGCAGGCCGAGCATCACGCCGCGGTCGGTGCCGTGGCCCTTGCCGGTGGCGCCGAGCGAGCCGTACAGCTCGACTTTCACGTGGGCCGTTGCATCGAGCTGCCCGTCGCGCTCGAGGCCCTGGACGAACATCAGCGCCGCGCGCATCGGTCCGACCGTATGCGAACTGGACGGACCGATGCCGATCTTGAAGAGGTCAAACACGCTGACTGCCATTTCGATACCTGCCTTGCTTATAAGAGTAGTGCTAGCGCGCCTGCAATGGCAGGCACGCGGCGAGCCATGCGGGCGGCGTCGGGGAAAGCTGCTGCGCGACGCGGGCATAGCGCCCGTCCAGCCGCGCGGCCAGATGAAAGAGTTCGGTGGCGTTTTTCGGGTCCCACTGCCCCGTGTAGCCCGGCAGGCCGGCCTCGCGGCGCTTCGCGTCGAACGGCACCGGCGAATTCACGAATTCCTCGTGGGTCTTCTCGCCGAGCGCATACGGCACGAGCCAGTCGAGCGCGGCCGCGAGCGACGCGCCGTTCGCGCCGCGCTCGCGCAGCCAGTTGCGGTTGAAGCGGCGCGCGGCGAGCGCGGCCGTTACCAGCGGCTGCAGGTCGTACACCGCGTAGTGCAGCGCATCGCGTTCCTCGAAGTCCCACGTCTTGCCGTCCGGGCCGATGTTGTCGGCAAGATGCTCGACGAACAGCCGCTGCGCGGCGTTCATCATCTTGCGGTCGCCGAGCGTGAACGCGGACAGCGCGATCAGCTTGATGCGGTGGCTCTGCCAGTTGTTGCGCCAGGTGCCGGTGAGCGGGCGCTTCTGCGCGTCGATCTGCGCGACATAACCGGCGCCGAGCTTCGCGATGAACGCGGCCGTCGCGTTGCGGGTCTTCACCGGCAGCGCGCTCGCGGTCATGTCGTACGCGACGATCAGGCTTTCGAAGCGCGTCTCGTCGATCGGGTTGAAGCTCGGCTGGTAGGTCGCGACCCACGCGGACAGGAAGCGGTCGACGAGCTGCAGGTAGCGCGGCGCGTTCGTCACGCGCCACGCGAGCGCCGCGTCGCGCATCAGCTCCATGTCCTTCAGCGCGGCGGCGCTCTGGTCGTAGATGCCTTCGTGCGGCAGCGTGCCCTCGGTGTGCACGCGCGGCATCGCCTTCGGCTGCTCGCCGATGCGCGCGTCGACGCTGCGGATCAGCGCCTGCACGCCCGGCTCGGCCTGGGTCGTCTCGCTCGCCTGAAGTGCCGGCGCCGCGCAGAAATTCATCGCCGCGCGCGCGCTGCCGGCCGCGCCGAGGCCTGCAGCGGCAAACGACAGCGACGCGACGAGCATCGGCACGAACCGGCGCGTGCGCGGCCGCTTCTGCGTTGCACCATGGCCCGGAAACATCGGACGCACCATGCGGAACTCCTTCATTGGCTGGATCGCGTGTGATGTTAGCCGGATTGGCGGACGAACGCGCACCGGTTCGGGCGGCGAATGCAAAAACCGCACGCAACACGGAGTTGCGTGCGGTGCGATCACCATCGGACGGCTCGGGGCCTGGCGCGCGTTATGCGTATTCCGACATCGGCACGCACGAGCAGAACAGGTTGCGGTCGCCGTACGCGTTGTCCGCGCGGCCGACCGGCGGCCAGTACTTGTTCGTGCCGAGCGACGCGACCGGGTACGCAGCCTGCTCGCGCGAGTACGCGTGCGGCCACTCGTTCGCGGTGACGACGGCCGCCGTGTGCGGTGCGTGACGCAGCGGGTTGTCCTCGCGGTCGGCGCGGCCTTCCTCGACCGCGCGGATTTCCTCGCGGATCGCGATCATCGCGGCGATGAAGCGGTCGAGTTCTTCCTGCGATTCCGATTCGGTCGGCTCGACCATCAGCGTGCCCGGCACCGGGAAGCTCATCGTCGGCGCGTGGAAGCCGTAGTCCATCAGGCGCTTCGCGACGTCGTCGACGCTGATGCCGCTCGAATCCTTGATCGGACGCAGGTCGAGAATGCATTCGTGCGCGACCAGCCCGCCCGGGCCCGAGTACAGGACCGGGTAGTGCGGCGCGAGGCGCTTCGCGATGTAGTTCGCGTTGAGGATCGCGGTTTCCGTCGCGGCGGTCAGGTTCTTCGCGCCCATCATCGCGATGTACATCCACGAGATCGGCAGGATCGACGCCGAGCCGTACGGGGCGGCCGACACCGCGCCGATGCCGCTTTCGTCGCGCGCATAGCCGGTCGAACGCTGGTTCGGCAGGAACTTCGCGAGGTGCGCGCCGACCGCGACCGGGCCGACGCCCGGGCCGCCGCCGCCGTGCGGGATGCAGAAGGTCTTGTGCAGGTTCAGGTGCGACACGTCGCCGCCGAACTGGCCCGGCGCGGTCAGGCCGACCATCGCGTTCATGTTCGCGCCGTCGACGTACACCTGGCCGCCGTGCGCATGGACGATCTCGCAGATCTCGCGCACGTTCTGCTCGAACACGCCGTGCGTCGACGGATACGTGATCATGATCGCCGCGAGATCCTTCGAGTGCTCGTCGGCCTTCGCCTTCAGGTCGGCGATGTCGACGTTGCCCTGCGCGTCGCATGCGACGACCACGACCTTCATGCCGGCCATGTGCGCGGATGCCGGGTTCGTGCCGTGCGCGGACGCCGGGATCAGGCACACGTCGCGGTGGGCTTCGCCGCGCGATGCGTGGTACGCGTGGATGATCAGCAGGCCCGCGTACTCGCCCTGCGAGCCCGCGTTCGGCTGCAGCGACACGGCCGCGTAGCCGGTGGCCGCGACGAGCATCTGCTCGAGCTGGTCGATCATTTCTCGGTAGCCGACGGTCTGGTCGGCCGGCGCGAACGGGTGGATGCCGCCGAACTCGGGCCACGTGACGGGCAGCATTTCCGACGTCGCGTTCAGCTTCATCGTGCACGAGCCGAGCGGGATCATCGAGCGGTCGAGCGCGAGATCCTTGTCCGACAGGCTGCGCAGGTAGCGCAGCATTTCGGTTTCGGAATGGTGGCGGTTGAACACGTGGTGCGTCAGGTACGCGCTCGTGCGCTCGAGGCCGGCCGGCAGCGCGGCGACGCCGGCGAGGCCTGCGTCCAGCGCGTCGACGGCCGGCGCGGTGCCGCCCGCGGCTTGCGCGAACACGCCGAGGAGATCGGCGAGGTCGTCGCGCGTCGTCGTTTCGTCGACCGATACGCCGACTTGCGTGTCGCTCACGCGGCGCAGGTTGATGCGCTTCGCCCTAGCGAATTCATGGACCTGCGCGGTGCGCGCGCCGGTGTCGATCGTCAGCGTGTCGAAGAACGTGTCGTTGACGGTCGCGAAGCCGAGCTGCTTCACGCCGGCGGCGAACAGCGCCGCGATGCGGTTCACGCGCAGCGCGATCGTCTTCAGGCCGTGCGGGCCGTGGTAGACCGCGTACATGCTGGCCATGATCGCGAGCAGCGCCTGCGCGGTACACACGTTCGACGTCGCCTTTTCGCGGCGGATGTGCTGTTCGCGGGTTTGCAGCGCGAGGCGCAGCGCGGGCTTGCCCTGCGCGTCGACCGTCACGCCGACGAGGCGGCCCGGCATCTGGCGCTTGAATTCGTCGCGCACCGCGAGATACGCGGCGTGCGGGCCGCCGAAGCCCATCGGCACGCCGAAGCGCTGTGTGTTGCCGATCGCGACGTCCGCACCCCATTCGCCGGGCGGCGTCAGCACGGTGAGCGCGAGCAGGTCGGCCGCGACGACCACGTGGCCGCCGGCCGCGTGGATCGCTTCCGTGAGTGCGCGGTAGTCGCGCACGTCGCCGTTCACGCCCGGGTATTGGAGCAGCACGCCGAACGCGTTCGATTGTGCCGCGTCGGCGGCCGGGCCCGTCTTGACCTCGATGCCGATCGGCAGCGCGCGCGTGCGGATCACTTCGAGCGTCTGCGGCAGCACGTCGTCGGCGACGTAGAACACGTTCGATGCCGGCTTGCCGGTGCGTTGCAGCAGCGTCATCGCTTCGGCCGCGGCGGTCGCTTCATCGAGCAGCGACGCGTTCGAGATCGCGAGGCCCGTGAGGTCGGCCACCATCTGCTGGAAGTTCAGGAGCGCCTCGAGGCGGCCCTGGGAAATTTCGGGCTGGTACGGCGTGTAGGCCGTGTACCACGCCGGGTTTTCGAGCACGTTGCGCAGGATCACCGCCGGCGTGTGCGTGTCGTGGTAACCCTGGCCGATATACGAGCGGAACACCTGGTTCTTGTCCGCGAGAACCCGCAGCGCGGCGAGGGCTTCGGCCTCGCTCTTCGGCTGCGCGAACGGGCCGAGCGGCAGCGTTTCGGCGCGGCGGATCGAGGCCGGGATCACGGCGTCCATCAGGGCGGCGCGCGACGCAAAGCCGAGCGTGTCGAGCATGGCCTGCTGGCTGGCGGCGTCGGGGCCGATATGGCGTTCGGCGAACGCGTCGTGCGTTTCGAGCGCGGCGAGCGAGAGGGGCGTGCGGTTCATCAGGCGGTCCGGGTGTTCGAGCTTCATGGCGTGACTCTGGTCCCGCGCGGGACGGGGCGGCTGGCCGGCCCCGCGCGGTTCGGGTAAGTAAATTAGTCGATCAGCTTGGTGTAGGCGGCAGCGTCGATCAGCTTGTCGGTCGATGCGCCGGCCGCGAGCTTGATCTTGAAGAGCCACACGCCGTACGCGTCGCCGTTCACTTCTTCCGGTGCGTCGGTGGCTTCCGTATTGACGGCGACGACTTCGCCGGACACCGGCGAGTAGATGTCGGATGCCGCCTTCACCGATTCGACGACGCCGACGGCGTCGCCTTCCTTCACCTGCTTGCCGACTGCCGGCAGCTCGAGGAAGACGATGTCGCCGAGCGTGCTCTGCGCGTGATCGGTGATACCGACCGCCAGCGTGCCGTCTGCCTCGGTGCGGATCCACTCGTGTTCGTCGGTGTATTTCAGATCGGCCGGGACGTTGCTCATCGGATGCTCCTGGATAAAAGGGTGTGATTCGTTCTGCTGGCGCGCCGCCGGGGCGCGCCGGGGTGTGGTTGCGCCGGGCGCCATCTCCCGGCTTCCCGGGAGGAGGCCCCCCCGGCCGTTACGCAGCGAGGACCTTGCCGTTGCGCACGAACGGCAGTTTTACCACGCGCGCGGGAAGATTCTTGTCGCGAATTTGCACCTGGACCATGTCGCCGACCTGGACGGCCGCCGGCACGCGCGCGAACGCGATCGATTCCTGCATCGACGGCGAGAACGTGCCGCTCGTGATCTCGCCTTCGCCGTGCGGCGTGACGACCTTCTGGTGCGCGCGCAGCACGCCGCCCGCCTTGCCGTTTTCCTTCTGCAGGATCAGGCCGACGAACGCGGTGCGCGTGCCGTCGCGCTCGAGCGCGGCGCGGCCGACGAAGTCGCGCGGCGCGGTGAGGTCGACCGTCCACGCGAGGCCCGCGTCGAGCGGCGAGACGGTGTCGTCCATGTCCTGGCCGTACAGGTTCATGCCGGCCTCGAGGCGCAGCGTGTCGCGCGCGCCGAGCCCGCACGGGCGCACGCCGCTTTGCTGCAGTGCGTTCCACAGCGCTTCGACATGCACGGCCGGGACGATCACCTCGAAGCCGTCTTCACCGGTATAGCCGGTGCGCGCGACGGTGAGATCGCCGAACGGCGTGCCGGCGACCTGCGCGGCGTTGAACGGCTTCAGCTCGCTCGTCGCGGCGCGTGCGGCGGGCACGGTCGTCCAGACTTTTTCGCGGGCGTTCGGGCCCTGTACGGCGACGATCGCGAAATCGCGGCGCGGCGCGATCGTGACGCCGTAGCCGCCTTGCTCGTTGAGCTGGTTGAACCACGCGATGTCTTTCTCGGCGGTGCCGGCGTTGACGACCACGCGGAAGAAGTCTTCGGTGAAGTAATAGACGATCAGGTCGTCGACGACGCCGCCCTGCGGATTGAGCAGGCACGAGTAGAGCGCCTTGCCGGGCGTCTTGAGCTTGCCGACGTTGTTCGCGATCGCGTGCTCGAAGAACGCGCGCACGCGGCTGCCGGTGAAATCGACGACGCACATGTGCGACACGTCGAACATGCCGGCGTCGGTGCGCACGGCTTCATGTTCTTCGATCTGCGAGCCGTAGTTGACGGGCATGTCCCAGCCGCCGAAGTCGACCATGCGGGCATTGAGCGCGCGGTGCGCGGCGTTGAGCGGGGTGTGATTCAGTGCAGTCATCGAGGCCTCAGGCAAGGCGCTTGCGCGCGGATCAGAACGGCCATGTGCCGACCGCCGCGGCCGATGGGCTGCGAGCGATCCGGTACATGCCCCTCTGTCCTCGATACCTGAGAGATTGCGCCGCGGGCAAAGCCCGGCGAGCGCGCGCCCCTTCGGTGGGCAGCTTGCCCGCGCAGCATGTGCGCAGCGGGCTACTGCCGCTCTCCAGAGTGCGGGGAGTGCGGCCCGCGCAATGCGCGGACGGGATTCCCCGACGCGGTCGGTCCTTTTGCCTGAGAGTTTGCGGGTGTGCCCCTTCGGCGGCGCGACCGGCGTTGCTAGCTACGCGGTCACACGCTCTCCCGACGCGTGCGGGCGACTGTACGCGAGCGGGTGGGGCTTGTCAATTTGGGCAAAAAAATGTCGCTTCGCGACAAGCGGCGGCAACCGGTGCCGCCGCTTTTTTCGCTCCGGCGGGCGCCGGTGCGTTACTCGCCGATCGCGCGCGCGGCCGTGTCGAGTTCCTGGTTCAGCACGCGCTGCTCGTCGCCGGACAGGCCGCCGCTGTGCTGCGCGGACATGTCGTTCGCTTCCTGGCGGATCACGTCGAGGCGGTGGTGAAGCTGCGCGCCGTACGGCGGCGGGTAGTAGCCGCCGTTCACGCGCGCGTCGATGCGGCGGTGCAGGTTGTCGATCCGTCCCTGGATCTGTTGCGCCCGCTCGTTCGCGACGACCTGCGGATTCGGCCGCGGCGGGGGCGCCGGACGGACCGGCTGCTGCGGCTGCACGATACAGGCCGCGAGCGAGGAAACCAGCACGCAGCACGCTGCTGCGCGAATCAACCGTTGCATCAACATTCTCCTGACGGATTGGTGTCGGATCGACTTTTTTGAGAAACGCGTCAGACCGGTCACCCGCTGACTTTCGTTCCCCGGGCATTTGTAACCGAATGTTCCGGCTAATCCAAGCGCACGCGTGCCGGCCGGCCGCAACCGGCCGGCGTGCGGTGTCAGACCGTGCGGCGCACGAACGGCAGCCGGCGGCCGTCGTGCTCGCTCTGCGCGGCGAGCTCGATGATCGTCATCACGTCGACGGCGTCCTGCGCGGTGACGGGGAACGGCGCGCCGTCGCGGATCGACGCGGCGAGCGCGCGGTAGAACTCCGCGTACTGGCCGTCGAGCGTCGGCACCGGCCGCTCGACTTCGACTTCGCCGTCGAGCACGCGCAGCAGGCCGGGCGGGTTGCCGCCGCCGAACTCGACGTCGTCCGCGGTGAGGCCGGCCTTGAGCTGGTCTTCCTGCGTGTCGAGCCCGAACTTCTGATAGCTGCCGCGCGTGCCGTGCAGCGTGAAGCGCGCGGGCTCGATCGCCGACAGCGCGCTCGCGTGCAGTGCGACGTCCTTGTCCGGATAGCCGAGCAGCAGGTGCACGAAATCGGGCGCCGTGCCGTTGTCGCGGCGCGTCTTGACGGTCGCGCTCACCGTTTCCGGCACGCCGAACAGCGCGAGCGCCTGGTCGATCAGGTGCGGGCCGAGGTCGAGCAGCAGGCCGCCGCCGCGTGTGGGCTCCTCGCGCCAGCGCGTGCGCGGCGTCGGCCGGAAGCGGTCGAAGTGCGATGCAAAGAAGGTGAGCCGGCCGAGCTCGCCCGATTCGACGATGCGGCGCACGGTGAGGAAATCGCCGTCCCAGCGGCGGTTGTGGAACGGCGCGAACAGGCGGCTGCGCGCGTTCGCGAGCCGCGCGAGCGCGAGCGCTTCGTCGGCGGTGAGCGTGACGGGCTTGTCGACGACCACGTGACGGCCGGCTTCGAGCACCTGGCGCGCGAGCGCGAAATGCGTGTCGTTCGGCGTGGCGATCACCACGCACTCGATGTCGTCGAGGCCGAGCAGCGTGTCGAGGTCGGGGACGACGCGCGCGCCCGGATACGCGGCCTGCGCGCGATCGGGCTGGCCCGTCGCGATCGCGGCAACTTCAGTGCGGCCGCTCGTGGCGATCACGGGCGCGTGGAACGTCGCGCCGGCGAAACCGAAACCCATCAAACCAATCCTGAGCAATGACGACATGGCAATTCCTGGCTGCGAAGGAAATTAAAGGATGGCGCGCCGAGGCGGCGCGAGGACGACCGGCTATTTTGGCATGGCGCCGCCGCTCGTACCGGCGCGTTGGGCGAAATGCGCGGTGCGGCGCGGCGCGTGCGCAAGGGGGGCCGGCATTTTGCGCCGGACCGGCTGCCGCGCGCCGGCGTTTGCATGCCCGGCTTCGCGGTGACGGGCCGGCGTGCGGGCGCGGGTGCCGCGCCGCGTCATGCGGCCGCCCGCTGCCGCACGGCGGCAGCGACCTGCGCGGCCCACACGGCGCATGCGGCTTCGCCGGGGTGGAAGCCGTCGGCGGCCATCAGGTGGCGCTCGAGCGGCAGCGCGACCCGCAGGAACGTGCAATGCGGCTGCGTGGCGGCCCAGGCGGCGAGTGCCGTGTTGAGCCGCTTCGCGCGTCGCCCGAGATACCACGCGAGCGGCTGCGGCAGCGCCGGAAAGCGTTCCATCGGCGGCACCGCCGACAGGATCACGTGCCCGATCCGGAAGCGCGCGGCAAGCAGCCGGACGAGTTCGGCCTGCTGCGCCCGCCAGCGGGCCGGCGGCACGCCGCCCGTCACGTCGTTGACTCCGAGCGACGTAACGGCCACGTCGAACGGTTCGGCCGGCTCGGCGGCGAGCCAGTCGACGAGATCCTGCGTGGTCAGGCCCGTGTGCGCGAGCAGCTTCCAGCTCACGCGGTGCGTGGCCGCCAGCACGCGCGCCAGTTGTCCGGACAGCGCGTCGCGCTGCGTCGCGACGCCGACGCCTGCGGCGGCCGAATCGCCGACCACCAGCACGCGCAGCGGCGGGCCGTCGCCGACCACGCCGGCGCGCGGGCCGGCCGCCTCGGGCAGCCGCGGCGTGACGCGACGCACGTAGCGCCCCTGCGCGAACAGCAGCGGGCCGAGGGCGGCGGTGGCGAACGGGTATCCCATGATGTCGATCCGGTGGCGGTTCAGGCGAGCCCGGCACGGGGCCGCGCCGGTGTGTTCGTATTGTGGCCGATCGACGCGCGAACGGGGCCGGATTGGCCGGACGGACAGGGCGCGGCCGGGCGGTGCGCCCGCGCGGCCCCGTCCGGCGGCGCTCACGAAATGCGCGCCGCCGACGTGTTAACATGCGCGTCCTGCCCGCGTGTCCGCCTGCTTCGCCAGCCCGCCGCGCACGGCATCCTCCCGGCGTTCCGCCGACAACCGCAACACCATCCGCCATCATGTCCGCAGGCCTGAATCCCGCCCAGAACGAAGCGGTGCGCTACCTCGACGGTCCCTGCCTCGTGCTCGCCGGCGCGGGCAGCGGCAAGACCCGCGTGATCACGCAGAAGATCGCGCACCTGATCGAAGCGAAAGGCTTCGAGCCGCGCCACATCGCCGCCGTCACGTTCACGAACAAGGCGGCCGCCGAAATGCGCGAGCGCGTGTCGAAGCTGCTCGAGGGCAAGACGCTCACCACGCCCGGCAAGGAAGGCCGCAAGGTGCCCGTCAACCAGCTCACCGTCTGCACGTTCCACTCGCTCGGCGTGCAGATCCTGCGCCAGGAGGCCGAGCACGTCGGCCTGAAGCCGCAGTTCTCGATCATGGATTCGGACGACTGCTTCGGGATGATCCAGGAGCAGCTCGGCACCACCGACAAAGGGCTGATCCGCAAGATCCAGAGCATCATCTCGCTGTGGAAGAACGGCCTGATCATGCCCGACGAGGCAATGGCGATCGCGGCCAACGAGGACGAGCACCAGGCCGCGCTGGTCTACCGCAACTACGTCGCGACGCTGCATGCGTACCAGGCGGTCGACTTCGACGACCTGATCCGCCTGCCTGCCGAGCTGTTCGCGAAGAATGAGCAGGTGCGCGACCGCTGGCAGAACAAGCTGCGCTACCTGCTGATCGACGAGTACCAGGACACCAACGCGTGCCAGTACGAGCTGCTGAAGCTGCTCGCCGGCCCGCGCGCCGCGTTCACGGCGGTCGGCGACGACGACCAGGCGATCTACGGCTGGCGTGGTGCGACGCTCGAGAACCTCGCGCAGCTCGGCAAGGATTTCCCGAAGCTGCACCTGGTCAAGCTCGAGCAGAACTACCGGTCGACGGTGCGGATCCTGACCGCCGCGAACAACGTGATCGCGAACAACCCGAAGCTGTTCGAGAAGAAGCTGTGGTCCGAGCACGGGATGGGCGATTCGATCACCGTCACGCCGTGCAACGACGAGGAGCACGAGGCCGAATCGGTCGTGTTCCGGCTGTCCGCGCACAAGTTCGAGCGGCGCGCGCAGTTCCGCGACTACGCGATCCTGTATCGCGGCAACTTCCAGGCGCGGATCTTCGAGCAGGTGCTGCGGCGCGAGCGGATTCCGTACGTGCTGTCCGGCGGCCAGTCGTTCTTCGACAAGGCCGAGATCAAGGACCTGTGCGCGTACCTGCGGCTGATCGCGAACGCCGACGACGATCCCGCGTTCATCCGCGCGGTCACGACGCCGCGCCGCGGGATCGGCAACACGACGCTCGAAGCGCTCGGCTCGTTCGCGGGGCAGGCGAAGGTGTCGCTGTTCGAGGCCGTGTACATGGGCGGCATCGAGGCGCGGCTGTCCGCGCGCCAGGTCGAGCCGCTGCGGATGTTCTGCGACTTCATCCAGCGCCTGACCGACCGCGCGGACAAGGAGCCCGCGACCGTCGTGCTCGACGACATGATGGAGGCGATCCACTACGAGGCGTATCTGTACGACGCGTTCGACGAGCGGCAGGCGCAGTCGAAGTGGCAGAACGTGCTCGAATTCCTCGAATGGCTGAAGCGCAAGGGCACGAAGCCCGAGACGGAGGCCGTCGACGGCGAGGCGGAAGGTTTCCACAACGCGGACGGGCTCGCCGATACGGGCAAGAACCTGCTCGGCCTGATCCAGACCGTCGCGCTGATGTCGATGCTCGAGGGCAAGGACGAGGATCCGGATGCCGTGCGGCTGTCGACCGTCCATGCGTCGAAGGGGCTCGAGTATCCGCACGTGTTCCTGGTCGGCGTCGAGGAGGGCATCATGCCGCACCGCGGCGGCAGCGAGGACGACGGCCCGATCGATAGCGAACGGATCGAGGAAGAGCGCCGGCTGATGTACGTCGCGATCACGCGCGCGCAGCGCAGCCTGCACCTGAACTGGTGCAAGAAGCGCAAGCGGGCGCGCGAGACGGTCGTGTGCGAGCCGTCGCGCTTCATCCCCGAGATGGGGCTCGACGAAGCGCCGCCGCCCACGCCGGAAGAAGCGCCGATGTCGCCGAAGGACCGGCTCGCGAGCCTGAAGGCGTTGCTGCAGAAGTGATGTGATGCGGCGGCGCCGTCGGGCACACGGTGATCCGGCGGCTGGCGATCCGGCAAAACAAAACCCCCGCGATGCGTGTGCGTCGCGGGGGTTTTTTACTGGTGGCCCGGCGTGGTTACTTCGACGCGTTGACCATGTAGTCGACGGCCGCCTTCACGTCGGCGTCCGACGCGGTCGATCCGCCCTTCGGCGGCATCGCGCCCTTGCCGTGCAGCGCGTAGTTGTAGACCGTATCCATCGAGTCCTTCAGGCGCGGCGCCCAGTCTTCCTTGCTGCCGAACTTCGGCGCGCCGAGCACGCCGGCCGCGTGGCAGGCCTGGCAGGTCGACGTGTACAGCGCCTTGCCGGCGGTTGCCGCATCGGCGCTGGCCGGTGCGGCCGCGGGCTGTTCGCCGGCCTTCGGGATCGCGGCGATCGCGGCCTGCGCCGCGGCGATTTGCGCACTCGCGGCGTCGGCTGCGCCCGATGCGCCTGCCGCGCCGCTGGCAGGCTGCGCCGCGTTGGCGGCCGGCGCGGCCGGTTCGGGGAAGTTCGCGCCGTCGTTGTTCGCCATGTAGACGATCGCACGGGCGATTTCATAGTCGCTGACGTCGTCGGGGCTTGTGCCGCCGCGCGCCGGCATCGCGCCCTTGCCTGCGAGGGCCGTCTTCAGCAGCGTGTCGAAGCCTTGCGAGATGCGCGGCGCCCAGTCGTCCTTGTTGCCGAACTTCGGCGCGCCGGCGGCGCCCGTGCCGTGGCAGGTCACGCAGACGGCCTTGTAGACTGCCTCGCCGGTCTTGTACGTGCGGGGCGCGTTGGCGTCCTTCACGTCGACCTGCGCGAGCGGCTTGATACGCGCGGCGACCTGCTCGTCGGATAGCGCGTCCGTGCCGGCGCCGGAACGGAACGCATGGTTCGCATAGGTGGCGAACAGGACGATCAGGATGATCGGGATCGCGAACGACGCGATGATGACGGCAATCAGCTGCCCGGGGGTTTTGACGGGAGATTCGTGGGGTGCTTCGCTCATGCTTGCCTCGTCTCCGTGAATAGGAATTGTGAGCGCGGTGCAACGGCAAAATGGCAGTCCAATGAAGCCCGGACGATTATAGACGGAACGTTTACATCACGGCGAGCGGCACGATGGCGCGTGTTTACCCGCACGCAGCGCGCCCCGGCGGCGATTCGGCGGGCAAGGTGGACGCGTCATGGGAAACCGGGTATCCTTGCTGTCTTGCCAATTGTGGGCGGCCTGTATATTGGGGTCGCTTCACTGTCACACGCGCCCGTAGCTCAATGGATAGAGTACTGCCCTCCGAAGGCAGGGGTTGCTGGTTCGATCCCAGCCGGGCGCGCCAAAACATGCCTGTTCAGGCTCTCGTCGGTTTCCCCGTACTACCGTTTCCCTTCCTGCAGTGAAATCGCAGCCAGCTGGCGGCCATCGGCGCCTTTCGGTGTCGTGATCCTCGATCGGCTGCCGCTGCGACTGCGCTTGCCGGGCGCCCCCCTTCCGAGCCCGTCGCATCACCCGGTTCCTGGCAGGACCGGCGGACCGGCGTCTCACCGCTGCACCGTTATGCGAGAATCGCCCGCAACGACAACTCCAAGCGTCGATCGCGGCGGCCGTCCGCGCATCGCGCCGACTCCCGATGGCTGCCATCCCGTCTACCTCGACCGCAGTCGATGCCCGTGCGCTGACCGAAGCGCAGCAGGCGTTGCTCGCGCGCCTGCAAGCCTATTCCCCCGACGATCCTGACGCGCCGCTGCCGTACAGCCGGCGCCTTGCCGATGCCGAAGGCTGGTCGCACGCGCACGCGCTGGCCGTGATCGACGAATACAAGCGTTTCGCGTTTCTCGCGCAGGCGGCCGGGCACCCGGTCACGCCGTCGGTCGCGGTCGATGCCGCCTGGCATTTCCACCTGCAATACACGCTCGAATACTGGGACGTCTTCTGCGCCGGCGTGCTGCGCGCGCGGCTGCATCACATGCCCGGCACGGGCGCGCCGGACGAAGCCGCCGTGTACGCGCAGCGCTATCGCGACACGCTCGACAGCTATCGGCGGCTGTTCGGTTGCGAGCCGCCGGAGTCGATCTGGCCGCCTGCGGACCTGCATGCCGCGCCCGGATCGCCGCAGCCGGACCTGCCGGCCGCGGACGAGCCGGTCGAACCGGATTCGCCGGCCGCCCCGCCGGCCGGCAGGACCTGGCGCAACCGGCTGCCGAAGCTCGTGTGGCCGGCGGCCGCCGCGAGTGTCGCCGCGACCTGCGCGTCGGCGCAGGACTTCAACGTGCTGGACTACACAGGGCCGCAGTTTCTCGCGTTCTACGTGCCGGCGTGCGTGGTCGCGTTGCTGCTGATCGCGGGTTTGCAACAGATCGAATATCGCTGCCGGCGCTGGGGCGCGCGCGCTCGCGAAGCGCCGTCGAACCTGACGGTCGAGGAGGTCGCGTATCTCGTCGGAGACGAATCGAGGGTCGTGCAAGTCGCGACGCTGTCGCTCATCCAGGCGGGCGCGATCGACCTGAGGATGGCGGGGCGACTGGGCGCGCGCGTGCAGAGCATCGACGTGAGGCGCGCCGGCGCCTATGCGGACGAATGCTACTGGCTGGACGGGCAACCGGGCGGGGAAGCCAGCTTCGGCGCGTTCCGGCAGCTACTGGCGCGTCGGTTCTCCGAATATGCGGATTCGTTGCGCAACTGCGGCTGGTTTTGGGCGCCCGGCGAGATGCGGACGGCGCGCATGGCCGCGCGCACGATTGCGCTGCTGGTGCTCGGCACGGGCGCGGCGAAACTGGCGGTCGGGCTGAGTCGAGGGCGGCCGGTCCTGTTGCTCGTCATCTGCATGGCGGCGTTCGCGATCGCATACCACTTCGTCGCGCGGCGCCTGACCGGATTCGGGCGCGGCGGCTTGACGGTGGGTGGGCAGGCGTCGCTTGACGCGTACCGGAGCGCACGCCGCGGCGAGTCCGATTCGCCGGACGAGTCGCTCTGGGCTGCCGCGCTGTTTGGTGCGGGAGCGCTGGCCGGCACCGCGTGGGCCGCGCATTCGAGTGCGCTGATGGAGCCGCCGCCGTTGATGCGGGCTCCGACGGCGGCGCGCACCGGCGGTTCGGATTCGTCCGACAGTAGCGGCTCGTCGTCGAGCTGCGGTTCGTCGAGTTCGTGCAGTTCCAGCTCATGCGGATCGAGCAGTTGCGGCGGGTGCTCGTCGAGCAGTTGAGCGCGTAGCCGACACCGCGCATCGCGGGCCGCCACGGGCAGGGCGGCGCGGCCAATCGCCTGAACAGCCGCGCGGAATGGTCTCAGATCGCCGCATCGCGTGCGTGCGCGCTTCGGTAACCTGTCAAGCGACGCTATCCGTGCCGAAACGGCCGTCCGGGCGCAGCGCGCCCCGCGCCCCGCGCATGTCGCACCGCCGCCGTGCCAGCCGGACGTGCCGAACACCCGCCGCTTTGCCCAGCCTTCCATGACGACGCCTGCTTCCGACGTTCCCGCGCCCGTTCAACAAGCCGCGACCCTGTGCCAGACCGGACGGTTCGCCGACGCGCTGTCGCTCGTCGCGCCGCTGCTCGACGGACCGGCGCCGGCCGTTGCGGTGCTGCACGTCGCGGCCGTCGGTGCGCTCGGCCTGAACCGGCTGGCCGACGCTGAAGCCTGGTGGCGGCGCGCGATCGACGCGATGCCGGCGTTCGATCCTCCATACGACGGCCTTGGCGCGCTGCTCGTGTCGCAGGGGCGACTGCCCGACGCCGAGGCGATCGTCCGCCGGCAGCTCGCTTCCGTCGCGCCGTTGCGTGCATCTCACCATCACCGGCTCGGCAAGGTGCTCGAAGCGCTCGGCCGGCTCGATGAAGCCGAACAGGCGTTCGGGCAGGCGCTGCTGATCGAGCCGCAGTCCGCAGACGTGCTGACCGATCTCGGCAATGTGCTGCGCGTTCTCGGCCGGCCGGCCGAGGCGGAACTCGCGTACCGGCTCGCAATCGCAGTTCGCGCCGACCACGCGCTCGCGCACGCGAATCTCGGCGCGATCCTCATCGACATGCAGCGGCTGCCCGAAGCGGAAGCGGCCAGCCGACAGACAATCGCGCTGTGCCCGGACCATCCGGAGGCACATTACAACCTCGGCATCGCGCTGCAGAATCTCGATCGCCTGCCTGAAGCGGAAGCGGCCTATCGCGATGCGATCCGCTACCGCCCCGGCCTGCCGCAGCCGCACAACAATCTGGGCTGCGTCCTGCGCGCGCAGGGCCGCCACGACGAAGCGACGGCCGCGTTCAGCGACGCGCTCGCGCTCGCGCCGCAGATGGCCGAAGCGCATTACAACCTGGGCACGACGTTCGAGCATGCCGGCCGCCACGACGACGCCGAACGCGCGTACCGCCGCGCGCTCGAGCTGCGCGCCGACTATGGCGATGCCCGTTTCGGGCTGGCGACACTGTTGCTCGGCCTCGGCCGGTTCGAGGAAGGCTGGCGCCGCTACGAATCGCGCTACGAGTTGTCGGCGTTCGTGCATCGCCGGACGCGCGAGGTGCTGCGGTGCGCGCAGTGGCAGGGCGAGCCGCTCGCCGGCAGGACGCTGCTCGTCTGGCAGGAAGACGGCCTCGGCGACATGCTGCAGTTCAGCCGCTATTTCGCGGAATTTCGCGCGCGGCACGCGGCGCGCGTGGTCTTCGCGTGCCAGCCCGCGCTGCATCGGCTGATGGAGACGGTCGACGGCGTCGACGAAGTGCTCGATCACGATGCGGCCGCGGCGCGTGTGCAGGAATTCGACTACTGGACAAGCCTGCTGAGCGCGCCGATGCACGTCGGCACGACGCTCGACACGATCCCGCCGCCGGTGCGGCTCGTGCCCGATCCCGCCCGCGTCGCACGCTGGCGCACGCGCCTCGATGCGCTGCCGGCCGGCCCGCACGTCGGGCTCGTGTGGAAGGGCAACCCGAAGCATCACAACGATGCGCACCGCTCGCTTCCGTCGCTCGCGTTGTTGACGCCGCTGTGGAGCGTGCCGGGCGTGAATTTCGTGAGCCTGCAGAAGGGGCAGGGCGAGGACGAGGCGCGCGATCCGCCGGGCGGCTTGCCGTTGCTGCATCTCGGCTCGGAGATCGACGATTTCGCGGATACGGCAGCGATCGTCGCGCAACTCGATCTCGTGGTGTGTGTCGACACATCCACCGCGCATCTGGCCGCATCGCTCGGCAAGCCTTGCTGGGTGCTGTTGCCGAATCAGGACGTCGACTGGCGCTGGATGCACGACCGCGACGATTCGCCGTGGTATCCCGGCACGGTGCGGCTGTTTCGGAGAGGGCGCGACGAGAACTGGATTCAGGTGGCCGAGCGTGTGCGCGGGGCGTTTGCGGTGTATTGCGGGGAGTTCGACTCGCCCGCGCTTGCGATGGCCGGTGGAACACGTTGACCTCGGCACATCGTATATCTGCCGTACGCAGAACAAATCAAGGCGGGCGATCCGCTCACGAGGAAGTGGGCGATATGCGGAGCTTCCGGTTTACTCCCCCCGTCCGCATATTCCGTAGATGCTCGAGCAGAGATCCGGATAGGTGCGTCCCAGCTCAAAACACCCTTCAAGATAGGCATCCGAAACGATTCCCGCCGCGAGCGCCGCATCGATCTGGAAATTCGCGAGTCCCTTGAAGGCGACGCCGCCCGATGTTTCAACGTGCAGGCCGGCTGCCCGCAGGTTGGCGAGCAGCGTATCGAGCGAATAGGTAACCCGATGACCGTGCGCCGCTTCCGCCGGGGTCACCGCCGCAGCGTGTTCGATCAACCCCATGTGCACGGCGATCTGCCGTGATGCCGCGCGGGCGTTCGGAACGGCAACGAACAGTCTCCCCTTCGGCGATAGCCACCCTCGTATGCGGCGCAGCACGTCCACCGGATGATCGAGGTGTTCGAGCGTATGGATCAGGAAGACATTGTCGTAACGCCTCGCGGGCTCGAACGTCTCGAACGTCGAGTGATGAAACGTCACTGCGCCGCATGTCTTTTTCGAAGCGGCCGCTATGCAATCGGCCGATGCTTCGACTACCTCCAGATCCTGGAAGCGTCGAGCGGCCAGATGCGTGAAATTGCCTTCGAAGCAGCCGAGTTCCAACGCGTTGCCGTTTACGAAAAATGGGGCAAACGTCCGGATCATGTATTCATGCATCCGGTAGTCGAAGTCGTAGGCGTAGCGATGCTCGGGGTGGTCCTTCGCCTCGGAGTCGTAATCGCGGTTCATGGGGTCAATCCTGTCCACGTTGATAGAAGCGCCGTTCGACCGGCACGTAAAAATCTTCGAGCGACTCGGGCACGCGTGCGTTGAAGCCGATCACTTGACGCAGCCACGTATCGTAGTGGTCGAGATTGCGATAGCCGAGCAGCCGCGGGTAGTCGAGCTGGGGCTTGAAGAACGGGCTCGTGAACGTGAGCGTCAGCGCGCGGCGCGGTGCGTCCGTCACATTGTGTCCACCGGCGTGCCACAACCGGGAATCGAAAAGCAGCAGCGAGCCCCGCTTGCCGGTCGCACGTGACGCCTGAGCGTAAAACCGTTCGTCGTCGGGCGGCTCGGCGAGTGCCTGCGAGCCGGACAGCAACCACGTCGCGCCATTGTCCGTCGTGAAGTCGTCGAGCATCACGAGTGCATTCAACATGAAGCGCCGGTCTTCCGAACCGAAACGAATGTCGCGATGCACGTTCTTGACGTATGCATGCGTGTTGCGTTCGTTGATGACGCCGCCGTACGAGTTGAGGATGAACTTGCCGCCGAAGTAGGTATGAAACAGCGATGCGAACGGCTCGAACGCGGCCAGCAGCGTGATGTAGCACGGATCGTCGGCTAGCAGGTGATGCAGCGTGCCGCTAGCGTCCGTTGCGACGCCGTTGCGTAGCCGGATCGCATCGCGCAACGCTAACGATGGGCCGAGGGCACGGCACAGCATGTCGGTCAGTGCCGTGTCGAACGCGTGGGGTATGACGGTCCAGCCGGCGCAGGCCAGCTCGGCTTCGTGGCGGTTATCGATAGGGGTCATACTCGTTGACGGGAAAAATTCGATTCAGCGACGCGTCGGACGCTCGTGTGCCAGGATGGCCATCGGCACGACGTCGACATGGCGTCCCGATTTGAAGACGGCCTGTCGCTGCAAACCTTCGGCCTGGAAGCCGGCCTTCTTGTAAAGCGCGATCGCGTGCGTGTTGGAGGCCAACACGGTCAAGTGCACGCGGTGCAGGTTGAGGTCGTCGAACGCGTGATCAAGCGCAAGGCGGGTCGCTTCTGTCCCGATGCCGAGACCGCGCGCCGAGGTATCGCCGATCTGGATCGCGAACTCAGCGTTGCGACTGACCCAGTCGATGTCGAGCAGGTAAACGACGCCGATTGCCTGTTGCGTAGTGGAGTCGCAGATGGCGAGACGCACGTTCCGGTGACGGTTCGCCAGATACGCATCGAACCACTTTCCGTCGACTTCGGCATTCACATATCGGAATGGACTGCCGAGCATGTCGACGAGGTTTCGATCCGCGCGCCATGCATTCAGCACAGGAAGGTCGGCACGATCGAGTTCGCGCAAGGTGATGACGGTTTTCATTGACGGCACTGCTCCAGAATCTGGTCGACGAGCGGCTTCAGTTGTTCCGGCGACAGGCGTTGGTCGCACGGGACGAATAGCGTGTCGTGCGGAAGATTGCGCTCGAAATCCGGGATGTCGGGGCCAGAGGGCAGATCGGGCCAGTACGTCGCGCTGTAGATGCGTTGTGTGCGCCATATGTCGCGGAGTCCGCGCGGCGCGCCGAAAAACGGATAGCAAAGCGGCACGCGATCGGTCTTGTCGGTGAGCGACAGGCGGTTGCGGGAGCCGAGACGTGCATGCAGATAGCGGAAATTCGCGATCCGGCGCGCGCGCACAGTGTCGTAGTCGATGCCTGCGAGCAGTCGTTGCGTCAGTGTCGACATGCGTTGCGGCTCCTGTTGTTGGAGGCTTGCCTCGGCCGCTGCGAAGTCGGCATAGCCTGCTTCCGCGCCGGCAGCCATCCTCGTCAGCAGGTGGCGGCAGCGTGCGATCGAGTCGTCGTCGGTGCGTTCCGGGAGCGGCATGTGGGCTTGCGAGACGAGGTAGCCACCGTCGGGCACGCCAACGAACTTGCGGGGAGAATAGACGGTCGCCAGGCAGTCGCGCGAGGAGGAGAAGAACGCATGTGCGTTATCGATCACGACCCGCTCCCGTGGGTGCCGGGCGAGCACATCATCGACGTGGTGATCGCATACGCCAAAATAATTTACATACAGGAGCCACTCGCCATCACCGAGCGCGATGGTCGGGCAGCCAAGGTCGCGATTGAGCGCGTAACGCCGGATTGGCGTGCCGGCCGCTCGCAACGGTTCGATCATGCTGTCGCATAGGTACCACGGCGCCCAGACGGCGGACGGCATACGTGCGCGCAACAACGCGAGAAATGCCGCCCGTGCGGATTGGAAGCGCATCGCGTCGCGATGCCATTCGCGTCCGCAGTCCGGCCATTCCAGCGCCAGGTAACCGCCGATTGCGTCGTCGATCATGCGGCCACCGTGTCGATTGCAAGCATCGTGCGGGCCGTGTCGACGCGGTTGAACATCAGCACATCGATGATCGACAGATTCGGCACGAACGGCATGCCGAATTGCGTGTACGAGCCGGATTCGGGTTCGATGAACGCGAGGTCGATGCCGGCGTCGAGGAACGCCGCACGATCGTACAAGGTCCGGCCACCGGGTGCGTTAACGTAGAGTCGGGCGCTTTCTCGGCGACAGATATCGATCACCCGAGCCTGGCCACGCAGCATGACGTTGCCGTAACCGGTCGACGTGGAGATGAATTTGGTTTCGATGCCGAGATAGGCGCAAGTCTCGGTGACGCTGTGCGACGCCAGCTGTCCGATTGCATCGGTATCGGTCGACAGCACACGTTCGACGAGCCGGATAACGGGTGCATATTGCGGCGCCCGCGAATAGGCGTGATGCAGCATTGCGAGCAGTTTGGGCATCCAGCGATCCCGCGGCTGGATGCGTACATCCAGAATAGGGCGCGACGAACTGGCACCGTTCAGCGGAACGGTGAGGTAGTGCGGCGCGTCCCCGAGCAGAATGCGATTTCGGTTGATCCAGCCGTTTTTAATGTACGCGACGTCGTCGTAAAACACGAAGCGGTCGACCGACGCCGCGAGCTGAAAGTAGCCGAGATACGGAAACAGATACGGCTGCATGATCGCCAGACGCACGATCAGTGCTCCGCGATCACGCTGACGATGCGCAGCAGGTCGTATTTCGTCAATGCCGGATAGATCGGCAGGCACAGCACCTTCATCGACGCTTCGGCGGCCACCGGCAGGTTCGCACGACTGGCGGACGGCAGGCCACGATACATCGGGAAATCCGAAATCAGCGGATGGAAATAGCGTCGCACGTAGATGTCGAGGTCGCGGAATTTCGCGTATAGCGCGTCGCGGCTCAGTGGGTATTCCGGCTCGACGAGAATCGGAAAGTAAGCGTAGTTCGCGGCGATTTCGCCGGCGTCCGGCAAGCAGCGGATGCCTGGTATATCCCGCAGCAATTCCCGGTAGCGAGCGTCGATTTCCTGGCGGCGGGCCAGTGCGTCGTCGATGTGTTGAAGCTGCAGCAGCCCGAACGCTGCATTCACTTCGCTCATCTTTCCGTTGATGCCGGAGGCGACGACCGTGACTTCGTCGACAAATCCGAAGTTTTTCAGATGATCGATGCGCTGCTTCGTTTTCGCATCGGGGCAGATGATGGCCCCGCCTTCGAACGTGTTGAAGACCTTGGTGGCATGGAAGCTGAGAATCGACAGGTCGCCATGCTTCAGCACGCTGCCGTCGCCGGTTCGAACCCCGAACGCGTGCGCGGCGTCGTAGATCACGCGGAGGTTGTAGTTGTCGGCGATCTTCTGGATCGCCTCGACGTCACACGGATGTCCATAGCAATGCACCGGCATGATTGCCGTCGTCTGCGGCGTGATCGCCGCCTCGATTTTCGCCGGGTCGAGATTGAGCGTATGCGGATCGACATCGACGAATACCGGCTTGATGCCGTTCCAGAGGAGCGAGTGCGCCGTCGCGACGAACGAATAGGGCGTCGTGATCACCTCGCCCGTGATGCGCAGCGCCTGCAGTGCGGTGACGAGCGCGAGGGTGCCGTTCGCGAACAGCGACAGGTACGGCACGTCGAGATACTCGCACAGCGCGCGCTCGAACTGCTGGTGGAACGGGCCGCCGTTGGTCAGCGTCCGGCTTTCCCAGATCTTCTCGAGGTACGGCAGGAATTCTTCAAGCGGAGGCAGGTGCGGTTGCGTGACGTAGATGCGTTCGTGCGGCAGTTGCGCGACGGACGACGCGGGCAGGCTGGCGGTCATGGCGGTCTCTCTCTCGGTATCGCGTGGAGCTCAGGCCTCGGCCGCGGCCTGTGCGGTAGCCGTGTCGTCGAACAACGGCGTGTCGAATGCGGTGACGGGCTCGCCCGCGCACCAGCGGGTCCACATCGTACGCAGCGCCGACGACAGCCCGGCCGCGACGACGGCCGGGCGGAACGCGGCGGATTGCGAGCAGCGTGCGCGCAGGCCGGTGCGCAGTGCCTGAAGGGCGGCGGTGTCTTGGCCGAGCGCGAGCGCCTTCGCAACGAAATCGTCCTCGTCGCCCGCGATGAAGGCGTCGAGCCCAACGTGCTGCAGCCAGGTCGCACTGCCACGCCCGGCCAACGTCACGCCGGGGATGGTCAAGGTCGGGACGCCCATCCACAGTGCGTTCAGCGTGGTGGTCGAGCCGGTGTACGGGAACGTGTCGAGACACAGATCGACACCATGGTGCTGCTGCATGTACACGGGGATGTTCGAGCGGCGGTGGAACGACAGGCGTCCGGCATCGATACCCGCGGCGGCAAACCATTCGGTCAGCGTGTTCTGGTCGCCGTCGTTGCCGATCGCGCCAAGCGCCATGCGCGCGGTCGGATTCGCGTGCAGCACGCGCGCCCAGACCGAAATCACGTGCGGGCTCAACTTGTTCAGGCGGTTGAAGCTGCCGTAGGTCGTGTAGCCGTTGTGCAGCGCAGGCAGCAGGTTGACGGGCGGGCAATGCTGTGGCGGCATGAACGGCGCGCTCGCAGGCAGCCGCACGATCTGCTCGACGAAATGGTCGTCGAATTGACCGTGCGGCGCGACGAAGCGATCCGTCAGGTAGTAGTCCATCGCGGCGATCCCTGTCGTGACCGGATAGCCGATCCATGACGCCTGCACCGGTGCCGCACGCTGCGCCAGCGCGACGAGCCGATTACGGCCGGTGTGGCCCGACAGGTCGATCATGATGTCGATTCGGTCATTGCGGACGCGCTCGAGGAACGCCCGGTCGGTCATGCCGGCGACATTACGCCAACTCTTCGCGCAGGCCTTGAAGCGTCCGGATATCTGATCTTCCTCGACGTGATTGTGATAGAAGTGCATCGCGATGCCCGTATCGGTCACAAGATGCTCGATGACGGGCAAGGCATAGGAAGCGACCGCATGGTTGAACAGGTCGCCCGACACGAAGCCGATCTGCAGCTGGCGTGTCGGGTTACGCGAATTTGAGAAAACGGCCGTGCGTTTGCGCTTGTGGTTGTCGTAGTGTCGGCCGAACTTGCGGTGTTCGTCGAAGAGCATTTGCGGAGCGAGGTCGCTGCTATGCACGAGGCAGAACAGCATGCTGCTGTGAGTCACGCTGTCGGTCGGGTCGATTTCTAGCGCGCGCCGCAGCCAGCCGAGTGCCTCCTGTGTCGCACCGTGTTCGAGCAACACGAATCCGAGCGTGCCGAGCGGGGCGGCCGCGCCGGGCGCGAGTTCGACCGCGCGTCGGCAGGTCGCAATTGCTTCGTCCGTGTGACGCAGCGCGAACAGCACGAGGCCGTGGATGCGCAGTCCCTCCGGGTGCCCAGGCTGGAACTCGAGCAGGCGACGGCACTGTTCGTCCGCCTCCGCGAAACGATGAGTCACCCGCAGCGTATCGGCGAGAAGGATGCGCACAAGCACTTCCTCCGGCAGCAATTCGATCGTGCGCAAGCCGGCATCGATCATCTCCGCAAAGCGACCTTCCCGGTGCAGTGACGCGGACAGCGCACGCCAGCATGCACCGTCGTCCGGGAATTCGGCGACCAGTCGCTGAGCATATGTGACGGCTTCCGCGTGCTTGCCCTTGCCGAAAAGTGCGGCGTGCTTCTGCAGATGGTTCTGACTGGCGCGGCTGACCGGCTTGCCGGCCCCATCCCGTCCCGCAGGAGGGCCTCCGGTGGTTTCCGCTACGATCGCCGCGTCGATGCCGCTCGATACGCCGACCGCTGCCGCGGTTGCGAGCACCAGGTCGGGCGCCGCCATCTGCGCGATCAACCCGTCGAGCGCGGGGCCGCGCACGCCGCGCTGTTGTGCGATCTCGATCGCGATCCACGCGGCGGGCGTTTGCCCGCTGCGATACAGCGCGTGAATGTAGCTGACCCAGTAGTAGCCGTTGGCCGGATTCGCGCCGATTGCGGCTTCGAAATGCGGCACCGCGTCGGCCGGGCAGCCCGTATCGACCATTAGCACCGCGAGGTTGTAGTGCGCGTCCGCGTGCGCGGGCACTGCGTCGAGGATGGCCTCGTATAGCGCCTGCGCGTCGTCGAAGGCACCGCTGCGCTGGCGTTCGAGCGCGTTGTCCATGACGAGCGCAATGTCCTGCGCGAGTTGCTGCTCGGGCGTGAGCGTGGCGGTGGCGGACGGATCGGACGGGAGCATGATGAAATCTGCGGAAAGTCGGTCGATACCATTATCGGTAGCGTGCCGCCGCGCCGATGCCGCGAGGTGACGGTAAAAGCCCGGTCAGTTTGGCCGATTGAACGGGCTGCCGCGGCACGGCGACGCGGCCGTCGGCGTGCCAAAAAAAATGCCCGCACGAGGCGGGCGGAGGCGAACGAGCACGCCCTCACATCAGCGTGTAGTTCTTGTTGTCGGGTTGGCGCGCGCGGTTCGGCGCTGCGCCTGGGGTGCGTCAGCGGCTCGCGACGCTCTGGTACTGGCCGACGGCCTGCACGCGGCCCATTGCCGCCTGGTATTCGTCGGTCAATTCCTGCTGCGCGCGTTGCGCGTCGGCGAAGATACGGTCGTTGCTGGCCTGCATGCGGCGGATCGCGGCGATGCCGGCCGGCGGCTGGTCGGCCGCGAGCAACGCGACGAGCGGCTCGCGTGCGTCGACGAGGCGCGCCGCCTCGATCCAGTCGGCCATCGCGGCTGCATGATCGATTGCGTCGGTGAGCGCGTCGAGCTGCGCGATCAGTTCGGTCTGTTCCATCGTGGCTCTCTTGTCCGGCTGGCGGTCAGCCCTTGTTGTTCGACATCGCGCCGGCGCTGTTCGCGCCACCGAACAGCTGCGTCAGGTACTGCGAGTTGCTGTTCATCGTCGCCATCAGCTTGTTGAGCGCGGTGAACTGCGCCTGGTACTGGTTGGTCAACTGCGTTGCGTAGTTCGACAGGTTCGTCTGCTGCGTCGTGACGCTCTTCAGATCGTTGCTGAGCGCCGTCGTGCGCGCGGCGATCAGCCCATTCGTCTTCGTGTAATTCGTGATGTTCGTCGTCAGCTGCTCGCCGATTCCGTTCGTCGAGTTGAACAGCGACGCAACGCCCGACGGGTTGGTCTGCAGCGCGGTGTTGAGCGTCGCGCTGTCGGTCTTCAGCGTGCCGTCGGCCTGCAGCGTGACGCCGATCGACGCGAGGTTGACCGTCGAGCCGTTGCTGTTCACACCGCTCGCGACGATCGACGCGAGCGAGTTCTTGATCGTGTTGAGCGTCGAATCGCCGAGCAGCGGGCCTTGCGACGACGCGCCGGACGTGAAGCTCGACAGCGAGCCCATCGTCGTGACGAGCGTGTTGTAGAGCGTCACGAAGTTGTTGACCGCGGCGGCCTGGGTTTTCGTGTCGGTGGCGACCGTCAGCGTCTGGGTCTGGCTCGCGTTGACGGCGGCCGTGGTCAGGTTCAGCGTGACGCCGGTGATCGCGCTCTTCACGGTGTTGCTCGCGCTCGTGCCGGCGATGCCGTTGATCGTGAACGCGGCGTCCTGCGCGGCCGTGCTTTGCTTCCATGCGGCGCTGCCGTTCGCGGACGTAAAGGTCGACTGGCCGCCCGTCGTGCTGGCCGTCGACGTGACGCCGAGGCTGGACAGGCCGTTGTCGCCGGACACGTTGCTGAGCGCGACGCTGATCGCGTTCGCCGCGCCGGTCGGCGTCGAGCTGAGCACGAGGTGCGCGCCGTCGCTGCCGTTGACGACCGATGCGACGATGCCCGGGTTGCCGGTCGTGTTGTTGATCGCGGCGGCGATGCCGGACAGCGTGTTGTTCGTGCCGTTCACGTCGACCGTGAACGACTGGCTGCCGAGCGACAGCGTCATCGTGCCGGTGCCGAGCGCCGTGGACGAACCGAACGCGGCCGACGACAGCGACTGCGACGTCGCGATCTGCGTGACGCCGACCGAATAGCTGCCGGCGACGGCGCCCACGCCCGCGGTCGCAGTGAGGCCGGTGCCGCTCGCGGTTGCGGTGAAGGTGTTCTGCAGCGAGCCGTTCGACAGCGTCGTGAGGCTGGCCTGCAGCGCGCTCAGCGCCGCCGAAAGGGCGCCGTACGCGGAAATCTGGGTGTTGTCGCTGGCCTGCTTTGCGGTGAGCGCGGCGCTTTGACCGGCGATCTTCGCATTGACGAGCGCCGTCACGAGCGAGTTGACGTCCATCGACGAGTTGCCGGTCGACCCGCTGATGATCGATTGCGCAGCCTGCTGCAGCTGGCTGTTGGCCGAGTTGGTGGCGGAATTGATCGTCGACATCGTATTGCTCCGTGCGGCGGATGATCCGTGAAATGCTGGGTGAAGATCTGGACGCGGGGCAAGGCCGCGCGCGCCAAGCGTTTGCGGCCGGGCCGCGCGTTACGCGGGGCCCGGCCGTCGGATGCTACGAGATTACTGCAGGAGCTTCAGGACCTGCTGCGGCAGCGAGTTCGCCTGTGCGAGCACCGAGATGCCTGCTTGCTGCAGCACCTGGTTCTTCGACATGTTCGCGGTTTCCTGCGCGAAGTTCGCGTCGGTGATCTGCGACTGTGCCGACGACAGGTCGGTCGATTCTGCCTGCTGCGCCGTTGCGATCGCCGTGAAACGGTTTTGTGCCGCGCCGAGTGCTGCCTGCACGTTGTTCACCGTTTGCAGCGCGTTGTCGATCGACACCATCGCGACGTTCGCACCGCTGACCGTGCTGATGTCGAGGCCCGACACCGTTGCCGGCTTGTTGACGGCGTTGATCTGCGCGACGGCGTTCGTGATCGCGGTGAGCGATGCCGACGACATGCTGGAGCTGGTCGCGCCCGCGCTGATCGAGATTTGCGAGACCGTCGTGCCGTTCGAAGCGGCTGCGGTCGTCGTCGTGAAGACTGCCGATGCCGCAGCGCTCGAGAGCGTCGAGCCGTTCTGGTCGGTGAACGTGAAGCCGCCCTTGCCGTCCGACGTCACGTTGATGGCCGTGATGGCCGCGCCCGACGACGTGTAAGCGCCGGCGGAGTCGAGGCTCAGGCCCGTGATCGTGCCGACCGTCTGGCCGCTCTGCACGACGCCGCCGCCGATCTTCGCAGCCGACATGCTTTGGCTCAGGTCCAGCGAAATCGTCTGGCCGACGTTCGCGCCGACCTGGAACGACACGATGCCTGCGTTGCCGTTCAGGATGTTCGTGCCGTTGTACGTCGTTTGCGACGCGATACGGTTCACTTCCTGGACCTGCTGCGAGACTTCCTGTTGCAGTGCTGCCTGGTCGGTCGTCGACATCGTGCCCGTCGACGCCTGGACGGCCAGTTGGCGAATACGCTGCAGGCTGTTCGTCAGCGACGACAGTGCGCTCGATGCCGTTTGAATCATCGACACGCCGTCGTTCGCGTTCGACACGCCCTGGTTCAGGCCGTTGATCTGCGTTTGCATCCGCGTCGAAATCGCGAGGCCGGCTGCGTCGTCGGCTGCGCTGTTGATGCGCTTGCCCGACGACAGACGCGTGATGGCTTGCGACAGTGCACCTTGCGAGCCGTTGAGGTTCTGCTGTGCAACCAGCGAGTTGATGTTGCTATTGATTCCGAGCATGGAAAAATCTCCTGTTTAAGCCGAAAGCCCTGGGAAGCCGTTTTTGGCGTCGGCGGAAGCACTCGTTCATTGCTGGCCGCCTCAGAGCAGGATTTCGGCGTGCCAAAACAAAACTTGAGGGGCGCATTGAGATTCGTCCCGATTTTTTATCGTTCTTTGTCATTTCGGACGGGCCGGCCAGATGCCCGATCAACTGGGGGCAGAGACGGCCCGCAGACGGAGTGGCAAGGCTGTGCACACGCAATCGACAAAAGGATGGTTTTGTCTGTGATTCCCTGATATGATGGCGGGCTGAATTGAGATTTCTGTCACGCCTTTGCCGGTTTCGGCATGTCTGCTGGCAGTCAAACGCGGCGCTGCACGCGGTTGTGAAGCGTACTCGCGGTGCTTTCCGCCTCTCTTTTCCGGCCTCCGAGGCCGTATTTCCGCTCGTTTCGCCTGTTGTGGGGACGCCCGGATGGCCGGTGCGTGGCGCTTGGCCGCTACGTTTTTGACCGTTTAAGCAATTTAGGAACGACATGACGACGATTCTTCTGAAAGAAAACGAGCCGTTCGAAGTGGCGATTCGCCGCTTTCGTCGCGCTATCGAAAAAAATGGCCTGATCGCTGAGCTGCGCGAGCGCCAGTCTTACGAAAAGCCGACCGCAGTCCGCAAGCGCAAGAAGGCAGCAGCCGTCAAGCGCCTGCACAAGCGCCTGCGCAGCCAGATGCTGCCGAAGAAGCTCCACTAAGAGCGTCTTAGGGTTCGCCGCGAAACGGCGGAGTGTGTCTCGAAAGAGGCCGCTCCGCCGTTTTGCTTTTGGAGGCCGGGAAAGTTCGTGCCGTGGCGGCGAGGTCGCCGACCCGCGCGTGCCGGTGATCGATCTGTCGCTCGTGGTCGGTCGTGCCGGCGTCGTCACGCGCCGCGCGGTGACTGGACGGGGCGGAGCCGTTGCAGGCTCCGGGTGATGGTTGGCGCTGGTCAGCCCGCCTTGCGCCGGCGTGCCGGCTGCTTGCCGCCGAGCGCCGCGCATTGAGCGTGGCACGGGCAGCCGGCCTCGTGATCGTTGACCATGCCGGTCGCCTGCATCAGCGCATAACAGATCGTCGAGCCGACGAACTTGCAGCCGTATGCCTTCAGCGCCTTGCTGAGCGCGTCGGACTGTTCGGTCGATGCAGGCGCGTCGCGATACGACTCCCATGCGTTCTGGACCGGCGTGTTGCCGACGAACGACCACAGGAACGCGGCGAGCGACCCGTGCTCGTCGCGGATGCGCTGCACGGCGCGCGCGTTGGTCACCGCCGATTCCACTTTCGCGCGGTTGCGCACGATGCCGGGGTTCTCCAGCAGTTTCTCGACGCGCTTCGGCGTGAAGCGCGCGACGGCGTCGACATCAAAATCGGCGAACGCTTCGCGATAGCCAGCGCGCTTGTTCAGGATCGTCGACCACGACAGCCCGGCCTGCGCGCCTTCCAGGATCAGCATTTCAAACAGGTGGCGATCGTCGTGCGACGGCACGCCCCACTCGGTATCGTGATAGTGAGCGTCCGCTTCCGTCTTCACCCAGTTGCACCGCTGCGACATCGTCTGCCTCGTATTCAGTGTCGATTCGATCGCGCCAGCATAGCGGAAGCCCCTTTCGCGGGATAGCCGGCCGAACGGCAGATGGGCGCGCGGTGCCGATCCGGTTAAGCTTGGCGCCTGTTCGAATCAGCGGGATGAAGGCATGGCGACATTACTTTTTGCGATCGGCATCGACGGCGGCGGCACGGGCACGCGCGCGGTGCTGGCCGACCGGCACGGGCGCGAACTCGCGCAGGGGCGCGGCGGCCCGTCGGGGCTCGGTCTCGGCATCGAGCGCGCGTGGGCGTCGATCGGCGCGGCCTGTGCGGACGCGTTCACGCGCGCCGGCCTCGCGTTCGACCTGTCGCAGTGCGCGCTCGGCTGCGGGCTCGCGGGCGTCAACAATGCGGCGTGGCTTGCCGCGTTCCGCGCGCAGGCGCCGCTCGATGTGCTCGCGATCGAGAGCGACGCGTATACGACCGTCGTCGGCGCGCACGGCGGCGCGCCCGGGCTCATCGTCGCACTCGGCACCGGCAGCATCGCGGCGGCGCTCGATGCGGGCGGCGCGTGCCGGATCGCGGGCGGCTTCGGCTTTCCGTCCGGCGACGAGGCGAGCGGCGCGTGGCTCGGCATGCGTGCGCTCGCTTACGCACAACAGGCGCTCGACGGCCGCGTGCCGCGCGATGCGTTCGCCGACGCGCTGCTCGCGGAAACGGGCGCGCAGGATCGCGACGCGCTCGTCCAGTGGTCGTGCGATGCGAACCAGACGATCTACGCGCGGCTCGCGCCGATCGTGTTCGCGCACCGCTCGCATCCGGTCGCGGGCGCGCTGATCGCGCAGGCCGGCGACGAGATCGGCAAGATGATCGACGCGCTCGATCCGCAGCAGGTGCTGCCGGTCGCGCTGTGCGGCGGGCTCGCGGACGCGCTCGCGCCGGCCGTGCCGGCGCGCCACGCCGCGCGGCTGCGCGCGCCGCTCGACGATTCCGCGCACGGCGCGCTGCGGCTCGCGCTGCAGGCGCTGCGGGCGGCGGAAGGTGCTTGAATGTGGCTGAACGTGTCTGAAGCGGGTTGAAGGCGCGCCGCAGCAGCGCCGCAGGCGGCGCTCGACCGGGAACCGTCCGGCGCGCAGCCGGGCACGACGTTAGAATGGCCGTTCCGCAGAGCCCTGAGCGCCATTCTTCCGCCCCATGTACAAAGTCATCGCCACCGATCTCGACGGTACCCTGCTGAACAGCGATCACCAGCTCGATCCGTACACGATCGACACCGTCCGCCGGCTCGAGCGCGACGGCCTGCAGTTCGTGATCGCCACGGGGCGCCATTACGCGGACGTCGCGGGCATTCGCGACGTGCTCGGCATCCGGCCGTACCTGATCACGTCGAACGGCGCGCGCGTACATGCGCCGGACGACACGACGATCCACGCGCAGGACATCGATCCCGCGATCGTCCGCGGCCTCGTGCAGCCGGACGTCGTCGGCTTGCACGGCCGCGTGATCGTCAACCTGTTCACCGACCAGGGCTGGCTGATCGACCGCGATGCGCCGCACCTGCTTGAATTCCACCAGGATTCGGGTTTCCGGTACGACGTGATCGACATGCCCGCGCATGACGGCGCGGATATCGCGAAGGTGTTGTATATCGGCGAGCCGGCCGATCTGGCGATCGTCGCCGAGCAGATGCGCGTGCGGTTCGGCGATGCGCTGTACGTCACGTACTCGCTGCCCGACTGTCTCGAAGTGATGACCGCGAACGTGTCGAAGGGCCGCGCGCTGCGTAGCGTGCTCGCGCGGCTCGGCGTCGACACCGGCCACTGCATTGCGTTCGGCGACAACATGAACGACATCGACCTGCTCGAAACCGCCGGTCACGCGTTCATGATGAACAACGCGAATCCCGACCTGGTCGCGCGGCTGCCGCACATCCCGCGGATCGGCAACAACTTCGATGCGGGCGTCGCCCGCCACCTGCGCACGCTGTTCTCGCTCGAGGACAACGTCGCCGCTTCCTGAGCGAACGACCCGGGCGCGCTTCCTGAACTGCAATGAAAAACGGGCGCCAAGGGCGCCCGTTGAAATTGCCTGCCTCGATGTTCTTCGACAGCGTGAGGCTCGCTGTTCTGCTCGCGTGACCCCGTAGTGTTTTATTCGATGGTGCGAGCCGATGGCGGCAGCAGGTCGACGGCGTCGTTACGCCCCGCGACCAGCGGGTAGATGATCCCGGCGAGTACCGCGCCGATCAGCGGTGCCACCCAGAACAGCCAGAGCTGGCCGATCGCGTCGCCGCCGACGAACAGTGCCGGGCCGGTCGAGCGCGCCGGGTTCACCGACGTGTTGGTGACCGGAATCGAGATCAGGTGAATCAGCGTCAGGCACAGGCCGATCGCGATCGGTGCGAAGCCGGCCGGCGCGCGCTTGTCGGTGGCGCCGAGAATCACGAACAGGAAGAAGCCCGTCATCACGACTTCGCAGATGAACGCCGCGGCCAGCGAGTAGTGGCCGGGCGAGCGCTCGCCGAAGCCGTTCGTCGCAAAGCCGCTGCCGACGACGTCGAAGCCGGGCTTGCCGGTCGCGATCAGGTACAGCACGAACGCGCCGAGCGTCGCGCCGACAACCTGCGCGACGATGTACGGCGCGAGATCGCGTGCGGGGAAGCGGCCGGCGACCGTCAGGCCGACGCTCACCGCCGGATTCAGGTGGCAACCCGAAATGTGGCCGATCGCGAATGCCATCGTCAGCACGGTCAAGCCAAAGGCAAGTGCGACGCCGGCAAAGCCGATGCCGAGGCCCGGAAAGGCGGCGGCCAGCACGGCGCTTCCGCACCCGCCGAGCACCAGCCAGAACGTGCCGAATACCTCTGCAGCGAGACGCTGAGAAAGATTCATGTAAGGACCTCGTCCAAGTGGGTTGAAGACAACCGGACGACACGACGGATTTATTTCGTCGCCCGGAATTGGTCTGGATTATAGGAAATGAATCGGGTCCGGGAGGGTCAACGATTGTTAAATTTGAATGGCTGGCGAAGGCCTTTTATTAGAATAAGTCCGCATTCTCGATATAGCCGAATTGGTTAAAGATGACAGCATTTATTTCGAAGGGTAGGGCGGCAGTGCGGATGACGTAACGGATGTTTGTGTCCCGGCCGGATTCGCCGGGGCCGCATCATCGAAAAGGGGAGTCGAAAAATGTCTCAATACGCGAAACTCAAGGCGCAGATCGCCGATCTGCAGGCCCAGGCGGACGACGTGCGTCGCCAGGAAGTGGCGGCGGTGATTGCCGACGTCCAGCGAATGATTGCCGAATACGGCCTGACGGCCCAGGACCTGGGCTTCGCGGAGCGAGCGCGGCGCGGCCGCCCGCCGAAGAAGGCGCCGCTGCCCCCGAAATACCGTGATCCGAAGTCCGGCGCGACCTGGAGCGGGCGCGGCAAACCGCCGAATTGGATCGTCGGGAAAAACCGCGATCGATTCCTGATCGAATGACTGCAAGCCCAAATAGAAAGAGCCGCATCGTCGATGCGGCTCTTTTGTTTTGCGGTTTTGCGCGCCGATTTCGGCGCGGATTTTACCGAATATTTCGACGCGGATTTCCGCGTCAGGCGCCCGCGACCCGGCGCAATGCCGGTTGCCTGGTCGCCGTGCAAAGCGATTCGTAAGTTTCGACATAACGCCGCGCCATTGCCTTCGAGCTGAAACGCGTATCGAAACGTTCGCGGATCGCGGTGCGCGACAGGCTGTCGATCCGGTGCAGCGCGCCGACCGCGCCCTGCACGTCCTCGACGATGAAGCCGGTCACGCCGTCCTCGATAACTTCCGGCACCGAGCCGCGGTTGAACGCGACGACCGGCGTGCCGCACGCCATCGCCTCGATCATCACGAGGCCGAACGGCTCCGGCCAGTCGATCGGGAACAGCAGCGCCTTCGCGCCGGACAGGAACGCGGGCTTCTGCGCTTCGTTGATCTCGCCGATGAATTCGACGTGAGCCTGGCCGAGCAGCGGCTCGATCACTTCCTTGAAGTAGTCGGCGTCGGCCTTGTCGACCTTCGCGGCGATCTTCAGCGGCAGCCCGCTTTGCGCGGCGATCCGGATCGCCGTGTCGACGCGCTTTTCGGGGCAGATCCGGCCGAGGAACGCGAGGTATTCGGGTTTCACGCCCGGCTGCGGCGTGAGCAGCGTGTCGGGCAGCCCGTGATACACGGTGCCGGCCCACGCGGCCTGCGGCAGCGGCTTGCGCTGGTTGTTCGAGATCGACACGACCGGCGCGTCCGGGAATGCGTCGAACACGGGCTGCAGCTCCGGCAGGTCGAGGCGGCCGTGCAGCGTCGTCACGTACGGCGTGTCGAGGCGCGACATCAGCGGGAACGGCAGGTAGTCGAGGTGGAAGTGCAGCACGTCGAATTCGTGCGCGACGCGGGCGACCTGTTCGAGGAGCCGCATGTGGGGCGCCATCGAATCGCGGATCGACGGGTCGAGCCGCAGTGCGCGCGGCCAGGCCGCCTCGAGGCGGGCCGACGTGACGGAGTCGCCGCTGGCGAACAGCGTCACATCGTGCCCGAGTTCGACGAGCGCCTCGGTGAGGTAGGACACGACACGCTCGGTGCCGCCATAGAGTTTCGGCGGAACGGCTTCGTAAAGCGGCGCGATCTGGGCAATTCGCATGGGTGTTCTCCGATGTCGATCCGGGTGCGCCGCGGCGCCGATGTGGATCCCGTACAAGGTTGCGGAACTCGCCGACGCACGCTGTTGGCGGTACGTGGCCGGGCCCTGGGCGGGGTGCGCGGGGCGCCGGACGGCAAGCTGCGGGGCGGGCCGGCACGGCTCGCGCCGCCGCCCATTGGAGTCCATTATCGATATCGCCCTGAGGGGTTCGAGTGTTTTTTCAAACACTTAAGGCTTGTTACACGATGAAATACGCGAAAACCCCGAGAAAAAGGGCCCGGAAACATGAATCGAGACAGACTCAACTATTGTTGCGCTATCGTGAAAAACCACTATAATTTTTACCGATCCGAATGCCGGCAGCCTTGCCGGCAAGCCTTCCGCCACCGCGCGGCGGGAGTCGGACCCCTCGCAGCCGAATCCGCGCTACCACCCCGCTTTCCCGATTGCCCCCTTTCAATTCGCCTTGTCGGAAAAATTCCTACACGGTTTACAGACAAATCCTGCATGGCATACGCCACTTCGCTGATACCGACATAAATCCCGTTTGGCCAGAATTCGCCCTGTAAGACTATAAACGTGCCGACCGAGCGCCGAGAGGGCCCTGATCGAGCAAACGTTTCCATAACACGAATGGCCAAAGCAAAGCTTTTTAACGGGGGAATCATGAGCGCTACCAGCGAAATGCTCAGTGAGATCAAAGAGGTCAACCTGTCGTACCTCCTCCTCGCGCAACGCCTGTTGCGGGAAGACAAGGCGATGGGCATGTTCCGCATGGGAATTTCGCAGGAACTCGCCGACGTGCTCGCGAACCTCACGCTCGCACAGACCGTGAAACTCGCCGCGTCGAACCAGATGCTGTGCCGCTTCCGCTTCGACGATCACGCGCTGCTGTCGTCGCTCGCCGACAAAGGCCGCAGCGACGTCGTCGCGCACGCCCACTCGGCCATCCTGATGGCCGGGCAGCAGGTCGAAGGCGTCCGCTGATCCATCCCGCCTTGCGTTTGTCCCGGCGTGCCGCGCCGGCCGGCAGCGTATTGGCCATTCATCCGAACAACGTCAAGCGGACGGTTTTCACCATGGCAAGCAAAAGCGTCGTGATCGAGGTGAAGGAAATCACCCTCGCCATCGAACTGATCGAACTGGGCGCCCGGCTGCAGTTGCTGGAGGCGGAGACGAGCCTGTCGCGGGACCGTCTGATCAAGCTGTACAAGGAGTTGAAGGGCGCGTCGCCGCCGAAGGGGATGCTGCCGTTCTCGACCGACTGGTTCATGACGTGGCAGCCGAACATCCACTCGTCGCTGTTCTACAACATCTACCGGTTCATGCAGGACCACGGCCGCTGCGAGCCGATCCAGTCGATCGTGAAGGCGTACCGGCTCTATCAGGAGCACGTGAACCTGTCCGGCGATGAGGCCGCGCTGAGCCTCACGCGCGCGTGGACGCTCGTGCGCTTCTTCGATTCGGGGATGCTGCAGATGACCCCGTGCACGCGCTGCGGCGGCCACTTCGTCGCCCATGCGCATGATCCGCATCAAGGTTTCGTCTGCGGCCTGTGCCAGCCGCCGTCGCGCGCGGGCAAGACCCGCAAGGCCGCCGCCGCGCGCGCCGAACTGGCCGCCGCCGCGGCCTGAACGCCGGGCCGGGCAGGGCCGGGCGGGGCGCGGGCTGCTGCCGCGGGCCGCGCGAACCGTCTGCCAATTGCTGGTAAACACCGTCGGGCGGCTGCCGGGCGGCCGCGAAAGTTTTCCTGCCGACTGCCGTAAACCTGTTTAACGGCGATCTTCCCGCCGGTCTTTCATGAGGGACAGGCAGTGCTGATTATCGTGGGAACACTCGTGACGCTGTTGTCCGTCTTCGGCGGTTATGCGCTGGCAGGCGGGCATCTGGGCGCCTTGATCCAGCCCGTCGAGATCCTGATGATCGTGGGCGCCGGCGTCGGCGCATTCATCCTCGGCAACGGTGGCAAGACCATCAAGGCCACGCTGCGCGTGCTGCCGACGCTCTTCAAGGGCTCGAAATACACGAAGGACGTCTATATGGAGCTGATGGCGCTCCTGTACGTGCTGCTCGCGAAGGCGCGCAAGGAAGGCACGCTGACGCTCGAGGCCGACATCGACGATCCGGAAAAGAGCCCGATCTTCACGCAATACCCGAAGATCCTCGCCGATCACCACATCGTCGAATTCCTGACCGACTACCTGCGCCTGATGGTGGGCGGCAACATGAACGCATTCGAGATCGAGAGCCTGATGGACGAGGAGATCGAGACGCACCACGCGGAAGGCGAAGGCCCGGCGCACGCGCTGATGCGCGTCGGCGACGCGATGCCGGCGTTCGGCATCGTCGCGGCCGTGATGGGCGTCGTGCACACGATGGCGTCCGCCGACAAGCCGCCCGCGGTGCTCGGCGCGATGATCGCGCAGGCGCTGGTCGGCACGTTCCTCGGGATCCTGCTGTCGTACGGGCTGATCGGGCCGCTCGCGAGCCTCGCGGAGCAGCGCGTCGCCGAGTCGACCAAGATGTTCCAGTGCATCAAGGTGACGATCCTCGCGACGCTGAACGGTTATGCACCGGCGATCGCGGTCGAGTTCGGCCGCAAGGTGCTGTTCTCGACCGAGCGGCCGTCGTTTTCCGAGCTCGAAGAGCACGTGCGCCGCGTGAAGGCGAAGTGACGCGGAGCGACCGATGAGCAAAAGCAAGGATCGCGCGATCGTCGTCAAGCGGGTGGCCCCGGCGAAGAAGGGCCACCACGGCGGCGCATGGAAGCTCGCGTACGCGGATTTCATGACCGCGATGATGGCGTTCTTCCTGCTGATGTGGCTGCTGAGCTCGGTCACGCCGGTGCAGTTGAAGGGGATCGCCGAATACTTCAACACGCCGCTGAAGGCCGCGCTGTTCGGCAGCGGCGATCGCAACTCGCAGGACTCCAGCATCATCAACGGCGGCGGCCGCGACCTGTCGAGCACCGACGCCGGCACGCTGCGCCGCACCGACGGCACGACGTCGCTCGCCGAGCGCGTCGCGAAGCCGGTCGACGAGCATGCGCAAGCGCAGGCGCAGGGTTCGATCGAGCGGCTCGAGCAGGCGCGCCTGCACGACCTGCAGATCAAGCTGATGGCCGCGATCGAGGCCAACCCGACGCTGCGCCAGTTCAAGCAGCAGATCCGCATCGACTCGACGCTGATGGGGCTGCGCATCGAGATCGTCGATACGCAGAAGCGGCCGATGTTCGCGATGTCGAGCGATCACGTCGAGCCGTACATGCGCGACATCCTGCGCGAAATCGGCAAGACGCTGAACGACGTGCCGAACCGGATCATCGTCCAGGGCCACACCGACGCCGTGCCGTACGCGGGCGGCGAGGGCGGCTACAGCAACTGGGAACTGTCGGCCGACCGCGCGAACGCGTCGCGCCGCGAGTTGATTTCCGGCGGCATGGACGAGGCGAAAGTGCTGCGCGTGCTCGGCCTCGCGTCGACGCAGAACCTGAACAAGGCCGACCCGCTCGATCCGGAAAACCGCCGGATCAGCGTGATCGTGCTGAACCGCAAATCCGAAGAAGCGCTGATGCGCGACGACGCGACGACCACGACGCTGTCGGCCGATGCGGCGGGCTCGAAGCTGCTCGCGCAGCAGCTCGCCGGCCCGTCGCCGGCCGCGCGTCCGGTCGTTGCGAGCGCCGTCGCCGTGGCGCCGAAACCCTGACGTTTCCACGATTCCGAGACAGACATGATCCGAACCATTCTCGCCATCGACGACTCCGCGACCATGCGTGCGCTGCTGCAGGCAACGCTTGCGCAGGCCGGCTACGACGTGACGGTGGCGCCGGACGGCGAAGCCGGCTTCGACATGGCCGCGACCGCGCCGTACGACCTGGTGCTGACCGACCAGAACATGCCGCGCAAGAACGGGCTCGAGGTGATCGCCGCGCTGCGCAAGCTGACCGCGTATGCGAACACGCCGATCCTCGTGCTGACGACCGAGGGCAGCGATGCCTTCAAGGATGCCGCGCGCGACGCGGGCGCGACCGGCTGGATCGAGAAGCCGATCGATCCGGTCGTGCTGGTCGACCTGGTCGCGACGCTGTCCGAGCCGGCTGCTTCCTGAAATGAACGCGACGAATCCAACCGGTGACCGGGCATGACTCTCGATATCACGCAGTTCTACCAGACCTTTTTCGACGAAGCGGACGAGCTGCTCGCGCAGATGGAGCAGCTTCTGCTGAACCTCGACGTCGACTCGCCCGACCCCGAAGACCTGGCCGCGATCTTCCGCGCCGCGCATTCGATCAAGGGCGGTGCGGCGACGTTCGGCTTTTCCGCGCTGACCGATACGACCCACATCCTCGAATCGCTGCTCGACCGCGCGCGCAACCATGAGCTGACGCTGACCAAGGAGATGATCGACGCGTTCCTCGAGACCAAGGACGTGCTGTCCGACCAGCTCGTGGACTACCGCGCGAGCGCCGAACCGGACGCGGCGGCCGCCGCGACGATCTGCGCGAAGCTCGAACGGCTGAAGGCCGAAAGCGGCGCGGGCACGCCGGCGGCCGCTGCGGCCGCGCCGGTCGCCGCTGCTGCCGCACCGGCTGCACGGGTTGCCCCGGCCGCGGAGCTCGCCGCCGGCGGCGATCGCGCGCCCGATCATGTGGTCGAGCAGGCCGTCGCGGCCGCGCATCCGGCGGCCGACGCGGGCGAAGACGGCCCGCACCTGAAGATCACGCTGGTAGGCGTCGACGCGAAGGACCGGGAGCTGCTCAGCGAAGAGCTCGGCAACCTCGGCCGGATCGTCAGCCGCGAGGAAGCGGGCGCCGACCTGACGCTGTGGCTCGAATCGGACGTGCCGTCCGACGACATCGTCGCCGTGTGCTGCTTCGTGATCGACGAAAGCCAGATCCGCATCGCGCATGGCACGGCGCCGGCCGCGCCGGCCGCGCCGGCGGCACCCGCTGCCGCGCAGGACGCCGCGGCACCGGCTGCCGAACCGGCCGCTGCCGCGCAGCCCGCGCGGGTCGAGGTATTCGCGCCGCAGGCCGCCGCGCCGCAACCGGCCGCACCGGCGCCGGCTCCCGCAGCAACCGTCGAGCCGGCCGCGGCTGCCGCAACGGCACAGCCGCAGCAGCAACCCCAGCAGCCGCAGGCCGAACACGCGGCGCCGGCCGCCGCGCATCACGACGACAAGCGCGCGCGCCCGGCCGCCGCGGCCGCATCGGGCGCCGAAGGCAGCTCGATCCGCGTCGGCGTCGAGAAGGTCGACCAGCTGATCAACCTCGTCGGCGAGCTCGTGATCACGCAGGCGATGCTCGCGGAGACCGCGAGCGCGTTCGATCCGGCGCTGCATGACCGCCTGTTCAACGGGATGGCGCAGCTCGAGCGCAACGCGCGCGACCTGCAGGAAGCCGTGATGTCGATCCGCATGATGCCGATGGACTACGTGTTCAGCCGCTTCCCGCGGCTCGTGCGCGACCTCGCCGGCAAGCTCGGCAAGCAGGTCGAGCTCGTCACGTTCGGCCAGGCGACCGAGCTCGACAAGAGCCTGATCGAACGGATCATCGACCCGCTCACGCACCTCGTGCGCAACAGCCTCGACCACGGGATCGAAACCGTCGACAAGCGCGTCGCCGCCGGCAAGGACGCGGTCGGCCAGCTCGTGCTGTCGGCCGCGCATCACGGCGGCAACATCGTGATCGAGGTCAGCGACGACGGCGCGGGCCTGAACCGCGAGCGGATCCTCGCGAAGGCCGCGAAGCAGGGCATGCCGGTGTCCGACAACATCAGCGACGACGAAGTCTGGCAGCTGATCTTCGCGCCGGGCTTCTCGACCGCCGAGACGGTGACCGACGTATCGGGCCGCGGCGTCGGGATGGACGTCGTGAAGCGCAACATCCAGTCGATGGGCGGCCACGTCGAGATTACGTCGCAGGCCGGCCGCGGCACGACCACGCGGATCGTGCTGCCGCTGACGCTCGCGATCCTCGACGGGATGTCGGTGAAGGTCGGCAGCGAGATCTTCATCCTGCCGCTGAACTTCGTGATGGAGTCGCTGCAGCCGTCGAACGACGACATCTACACGGTCGGCAACGGCGAGCGCGTGGTGCGCGTGCGCGGCGAATACCTGCCGCTGGTCGCGCTGCACGAGGTGTTCTCGGTCGAGGACGCGCGCACCGACCCGACGCAGGGGATTGTCACGATCATGGAAACCGAGGGGCGCCGCTTCGCGATGCTGATCGACGAGCTGGTCGGCCAGCAGCAGGTGGTCGTGAAGAACCTCGAAACCAACTACCGCAAGGTGCACGGCATCTCGGCGGCGACCATCCTCGGCGACGGCAGCGTCGCGCTGATCGTCGACGTCGCGGCGCTGAACCGTGAAACCCGTGCGACGCACGGCGCCCGTGGCGGCGCCGAGCTCGCGATGTTCTAACTCTCGCCATACAACCGATTGGGGGCAAAAGTGTCTGCTGAAGTCCAAATGATCAATCCGGCCGCGGCGAACGCGGCAACCAGCCGCCGCGACGCGGAACAAGGCGACGCGACGGGCCAGGAATTCCTCGTGTTCACGCTCGGCGACGAGGAATACGGGATCGACATCCTGAAAGTGCAGGAAATCCGCGGCTACGACAGCGTCACGCGCATCGCGAACGCGCCCGATTTCATCAAGGGCGTGATCAACCTGCGCGGGATCATCGTGCCGATCGTCGACATGCGGATCAAGTTCCATCTCGGCCGCGTCGAGTACGACCACCAGACCGTCGTGATCATCCTGAACGTCGCGCATCGCGTGGTCGGGATGGTGGTCGACGGCGTGTCGGACGTGCTGACGCTGCAGACCGACCAGATCATGCCGGCGCCGGAATTCGGCGCGACGCTGACGACCGAGTACCTGACGGGCCTCGGCACGGTCGACGGCCGGATGCTGATCCTGATGGACATCGAGAAGCTGATGTCGAGCCGTGAAATGGCGCTGATCGAGGCGCTCGGCGGTTAAGTGCGCCGCGCGCGCAGGAATTTCGGGAGAATCTGCAATGTTGCATAACTGGTCGATCCGCACGACGCTCACGGCGGTCGGACTCATTCTCGTGTGCCTGGCCGCCGCGGTCGGCGGGCTCGGCCTCTACGCGCTCGATCACGCGAGCCGTTCGCTCGACGAGATCGCGCACGTCGACCTGCCGGCGATCCACACGCTGGACGACACGGCCGCGCACCTGCTGCGCTCGCGCGTTGCGCTCGACCGCTTCCGTACGCTGACCGAAGCCGGCAATGCGGCCGAGGCGGCGAAGGTGCTCGACCGGGCGCAGGAGCTGTATACGAAGTCGAACCAGAACTGGCAGGCGTTCCAGTCGATTCCGAAGCTCGGTGTCGAGCAGGCGCTCCTCGACGAGCTCACCGCCCGCTACACGACGATCGTGAAGGAAGGCGTCGAGCCCGAATTTGCCGCGGCGCGCGCGGGCGACATGGCGGCGTACCACGCGATTGCCGACGCGAAGATCAGCCCGATGTTCGTCGCGTTCGACCAGACGGCGGCGGCCGTGATCGCATCGCTGCAGAAGCGCGCGGAAGAGCGCCAGGCCACGACGCAGACGCAGATCTCGCTGATGGTCGCGCTGATCACGGCCGGCATCGCGATCGCGTTCGTCGTCGTGATCGCGATCCGCTTCGCGATGCGCGGGCTGATCGTGAAGCCGCTCGAGGACGCGATCGCGCACTTCGAGCGGATCGCCGGCGGCGACCTCACGCAGCCGGTGAACGTGTCCAGCACGAACGAGATGGGACGCCTGTTCGGCGGTATCAAGCGGATGCAGGACGCCGTCACGACGATGGTGCAGTCCGTGCATCGCGGCACCGAATCGATCGACGTCGGCGCGCGCGAGATCGCGACCGGCAACATCGACCTGTCGCAGCGCACCGAGGAGCAGGCCGCGTCGCTGCAGGAAACCGCGTCGAGCATGGAGCAGTTGACTGGCACCGTGCGGCAGAACGCGGAGAACGCGCGGCAGGCGAGCCAGCTCGCGGTGAACGCGTCGGACATCGCGACGCAGGGCGGCGAGGTGGTCGGCCAGGTCGTGTCGACGATGCAGGACATTGCGGCAAGCTCGGGCAAGGTCGTCGACATCATCGGCACGATCGAAGGCATCGCGTTCCAGACCAACATCCTCGCGCTGAACGCGGCGGTCGAGGCCGCCCGTGCGGGCGAGCAGGGCCGCGGCTTCGCGGTGGTCGCGGGCGAGGTGCGCTCGCTCGCGCAGCGCAGCGCGAGCGCCGCGAAGGAAATCAAGCAGCTGATCGGCGATTCCGTCGGGAAGGTCGACAGCGGGTCTGCGCTCGTCGCGCGCGCGGGCACGACGATGGACGAGATCGTGCAGGCCGTGCGCCGCGTGACCGACATCATGGGCGAGATCAGCGCCGCGTCGGAAGAGCAGTCGACCGGCATCGAGCAGGTCAACCGCGCGGTCGGCCAGATGGATTCGGTTACGCAGCAGAACGCGGCGCTCGTCGAGCAGGCGGCGGCCGCGGCCGCGTCGCTCGAGGAGCAGACGCGCCAGATGAAGACGATCGTGTCGGCCTGGCGCGTGGCGGGCGGCATCGCGCTCGCGCCGGCGCGCGGCGTTGCGCGGCCGGTCGCGCACGAGCCGTCGGAGCCGCATCGCGACGCTGCGCCGGTCGCCGCGCTGCCGGCACCGCAGGCTGCCGCACAACCGGCACGGCGCGCCGCGCCGGCGTCGCATGCGGCTACGTCGGCCGCGGCGGGCGCCGCGGGCGCAAGCCAATCGAAGCGCGCGGCCGACCCCGGCGCGCGCGCGCAGAAGGAAGCACCCGCGTCCCGCGGCGCCGCTGCAGGCGGCTACGGGCCGCGTCTCGCGAAGTCGGCCGCCGCCCCGGCGGACAAGCCGGCCGCAAAGCCCGCGCTCGTGCGCCCCGCGCTGAACGGCGAGAAGCCGGCGCTGGCCGCGGCCGGCACGTCCGACGACGACTGGGAGACCTTCTAAGCCATGCCGAACGCGCGCGCGCCGTTTCGACCCGATGCACCGGATGCCTCGCCTCGCGCGGGCGAGCCGGGGCGCGACTTCGCGTTCACGGGCGCGGATTTCGCACGCATCCGCGCGCTGATCCACCAACGCGCGGGGATCTCGCTGTCCGAGCACAAGCGCGACATGGCGTACAGCCGTCTCGCGCGGCGGCTGCGCGCGCGCGGCCTCGACACGTTCCGCGACTACCTCGACCTGCTCGAGCAGGAAGACGATCCGCTCGAGTGGGAAGCGTTCACCAATGCGCTGACCACGAACCTGACCGCGTTCTTCCGCGAGTCGCACCACTTCCCGATCCTGTCGGCGTTCGTGAAGGGGCGGCCGGCGCCCGTGTCGGTGTGGTGCTCGGCGGCATCGACCGGCGAAGAGCCGTACTCGATCGCGATCACGCTGATCGAGGCGCTCGGCGAATCGGCGGCGCGCGGCGCATCGATCCTCGCGACCGATCTCGACACGCAGGTGCTCGCGAAGGCGGAAGCCGGTATCTATACGTACGACCAGGTCAAGCACCTGTCGCCCGAGCGGCTGAAGCGCTTCTTCCTGAAGGGCACGGGCGCGCAGGCCGGCCGCGTGAAGGTGCGCCCCGAGCTGCGCGCGATGATCCGCTTCGAGCAGTTGAATTTGACCGATGCGGACTACGGGATCGCGAAGCCGTTCGACGCGATCTTCTGCCGCAACGTGATGATCTATTTCGACAAGCCGACGCAGGGGCAGGTGCTGTCGCGCTTCGAGCCGCTCGTGAAGCCGGGCGGGCTGCTGTTCGCCGGTCATTCGGAGAACTTCACGTACGTCACGCAGGCGTTCCGGCTGCGCGGGCAGACGGTGTACGAACTGACGCGCGACGCCGCGCAGGGTGCGCGGCCGCGTGGCGCGCAGGCGCCCGCGGCGGCCGCCATGCCGTCGCCCGTGCGTGCGCGGGCCGCGGACGCCGCGCCCGCCTATGGAGATCGCGGATGAGCGCACTGCCGATCGCGACCAATCGCTATTTCGACAACCACTTCGGCCGTCCCGGCGTGAAGCTGTTGCCGAACGAGTTCTACACGACGTCCGAGGACATGGTGCTGATGACCGTGCTCGGCTCGTGCGTGGCCGCGTGCCTGCACGACCCGTACGCGGGCATCGGCGGGATGAACCACTTCATGCTGCCCGACGACGGCACCGATCCGGGCGCGGCCGCGTCGGAATCGATGCGCTACGGCGCGTACGCGATGGAAGTGCTGATCAACGAGCTGATCAAGGCCGGCGGGCGCCGCGAGCGCATCGAGGCGAAGGTGTTCGGCGGCGCGGCCGTGCTGGCCGGGATGACGACCATCAACATCGGCGATCGCAACGCGGATTTCGTGCGCCGCTACCTCGCGCTCGAACGCATCCGCATCACGGCGGAAGACCTGCAGGGCGTGCACCCGCGCAAGGTCGCGTTCATGCCGCACACGGGGCGCGCGATGGTGAAGAAGCTGCGGCTGCAGGTGCCGGGCGTCACCGAGCGCGAAGCCGCGCTCGCGCGCGAGGCCGAGCGCGCCGCCCGGCCGCGCGCACACGTCGAGCTGTTCGCGGCGAAGCGGCCGGCCGCGCCGCAGCCGGCGCGCCCGCGCATCGAGCTGTTCGGCGCGCGCGGCGCGAGCCCGGGCGGCACCGGCGCGGGCACCGGCACCGGCGCGGGCAGTGCCGCCGGTGTGCGGGCGGCGAACCCATATGCCGGGAGCCCGGGCGCCGGAAGCGCGTACGCGGGGAACCTATCGAAAAAGCAGGAGGCATGACCGCAGTGCAGAAGATCAAAGTATTGTGCGTCGACGATTCGGCGCTGATCCGCAGCCTGATGACGGAGATCATCAACAGCCAGCCCGACATGACGGTGTGCGCGACCGCGCCCGATCCGCTCGTCGCGCGCGAGCTCATCAAGCAGCACAACCCCGACGTGCTCACGCTCGACGTCGAAATGCCGCGCATGGACGGGCTCGACTTCCTCGAGAAGCTGATGCGCCTGCGGCCGATGCCGGTCGTGATGGTGTCGTCGCTGACCGAGCGCGGCTCGGAGATCACGCTGCGCGCGCTCGAACTGGGCGCGGTGGATTTCGTCACGAAGCCGCGCGTCGGGATTCGCGACGGGATGCTCGACTACGCGGAAAAGCTCGCCGACAAGATCCGCGCGGCGTCGCGCGCACGCGTGCGGCAGGCGCCGCAGCCGCAGGCCGCCGCGCGCACGGCGGACAGCCAGCCGGCCGCGCCGATGATCAACAATCCGCTCGTCAGTACCGAGAAGCTGATCATCATCGGCGCGTCGACGGGCGGCACCGAGGCGATCCGCGAAGTGCTGACGCCGCTGCCGCCGGATGCGCCGGCGGTGCTGATCGCGCAGCACATGCCGCCGGGCTTCACGAAATCGTTCGCGCAGCGGCTGAACGGCCTGTGCCGGATCGCGGTGAAGGAAGCCGAGCACGGCGAGCGCGTGCTGCCGGGCCATGCGTACATCGCGCCGGGCCATGCGCACCTGCTGCTCGCGAGAAGCGGCGCGAACTACATCGCGCAGCTGTCGGACGAGCCGCCGGTGAACCGCCACCGCCCGTCGGTCGACGTGCTGTTCCGCTCGGCGGCGACGCACGCGGGCAAGAACGCGATCGGCGTGATCCTCACCGGGATGGGCCGCGACGGCGCGGCCGGCCTGCTGGAAATGAAACGCGCGGGCGCTTACACGTTCGCCCAGGATGAAGCGAGCTGTATCGTGTTCGGGATGCCGCGCGAGGCGATCGCGCTCGGCGGCGCGGACGAGATCGCACCGCTCGCCGACATGAGCCGCCGCGTGATGGCGCGACTGGCGACGATGGGCGACCGCGTGCAGCGCGTGTGAATGGAATGTCACGGGGCGCGTGCCACGATACGCGTCCCGACGGAAACGAATCTGGAAAGGAACGACGATGGACAAGAGCATGAAAATCCTGGTGGTGGACGATTTCCCGACGATGCGCCGGATCGTCCGCAACCTGCTCAAGGAACTGGGCTACACGAACGTCGACGAGGCCGAGGACGGCGCGGCCGGTCTCGCGCGGCTGCGCGGCGGCGGCTTCGACTTCGTGATCTCGGACTGGAACATGCCGAACCTCGACGGCCTCGCGATGCTGAAGGAAATCCGCGCGGACGCGACGCTCACGCACCTGCCGGTGCTGATGGTCACGGCCGAGTCGAAGAAGGAGAACATCATCGCGGCCGCGCAGGCGGGCGCGAGCGGCTACGTCGTGAAACCGTTCACGGCCGCGACGCTCGACGAGAAGCTGAACAAGATCATCGACAAAATGGCGAAGACCGGGAGCTGACGTGAACGAGCCGATCCATGCGGCGCTCGCCGGCGCGGGGTTCAGCGCCGACAGCCACCCAGAAGGCGCCGATTTCGCGAGCGACCGCATTCTCGCGCGCATCGGCCAGGTCACGCGGGCGCTGCGCGATTCGATGCGCGAGCTCGGGCTCGACAAGCATGTCGAGCGCGCGGCGGAAGCCGTGCCCGATGCGCGCGACCGGCTGCGCTACGTCGCGACGATGACCGAGCAGGCCGCCGTGCGCGTGCTGAATGCGATCGAGGTCGCGAAGCCCATGCAGGAGCGCATCCAGAACGAGGCCGAGGCGCTCGACGCGCGCTGGGCGCAGTGGTACGCGGCGCCGATCGAGCACGCGGAAGTGCGCGAGCTGATGGACGACACGCGTACGTTCCTGCGCACGCTGCCCGAGTCGACGTCGGCGACCAGCGCGCAACTGCTCGAGATCATGCTCGCGCAGGATTTCCAGGACCTGACCGGGCAGGTGATCAAGAAGATCATGGACATGGTCTACCTGATCGAGCAGCAGCTCCTCACCGTGCTCGTCGAGAACATCGCGCCCGAGCGGCGCGAACAGTTCGCGGCTACCGCGGCCGCGCTCGCGGCCGAGCAGATGAGCTCGACCGGCAGCCCCGAATCGCTGCTGAACGGCCCGCAGATCGCGCCGGAAGGCAAATCCGACGTGGTCCAGGACCAGGGGCAGGTCGACGACCTGCTCGCGAGCTTGGGTTTCTGATCCTGCCGCGGCGCATCGGCGCGCCCCGTTTCGCGGGGCCGCCCGATGCGTGCGTCGCGCCGTTCCCACCACGTTTTCCCACGCTCGCCGCGCACGCGCGACGCTGTACGGGCTGTGTCGAATTGACACTTTGACACACTCAGCAGGCATACTACGCGTCAGCAGCAACGGAGCGTCATTCATACGACTTTCATATGTTGGCTGGCGGCGCGGGCACGATGGCTGCGCCTCCGGCAACGAAGCCAGTCCCTTGGGAGGGAACGTGAAGCTGGAACGCTTGGGCTGGGCCGTCGCGCACGCGGCGGCTGCAATGGGTGTGCTGTGGACCGTCCACGCACACGCGGAACTGGGCGGCGCGCCGATGTCGCCGCCGGCGGACGATCAGGCTGCAACCGTGCGTGCGATGCAGCGCGCGATGCGCTCGGCCGACGGCGTGCAGACGAGCACGGCCGCCTATACCGTCCGCGAGATCACGCTCGGATCGGGCACCGTCATCCACGAATACACGTCGGCCGCCGGCAGCGTGTTCGGCCTCGCATGGCGCGGGCCGACGATGCCGGATCTCGCGTCGCTGCTCGGCAGCTATTTCCCGCAGTACACCGCCGGCGTCCAGGCGGCGCACGCGGCGCGCGGCTGGCGCGCGCCCGTGTCCGTCGACACCAGCGGCCTCGTGATCCGGACGGGCGGCCACATGGGCGCCTTCTCGGGCCAGGCGTGGCTGCCGGCGGCGCTGCCTGCCGGCCTCGCCGGCAACGACATCCAGTGACAGCGGGAGAGCGATCTTGAGAATTCCTCGTAAATTCAAGCGCTGGCTCGGCGTGCTGGGCCTCGCGGCCGCGACGGCCGTGCTCGTGACGGCATGCGGCGGCGATGGCGGCGGCGATGGCGGCGGCAGCTCCGGCAACAACGGCGGCGGCAACGGTTCGACCGTGTCGGACGGCAATACCGCGAACACGGCCGTCATCACCGTCGGCACCGGCGCCGCGAACGTGATCAACATCCCGACCGTCAGCGTGAAGGTCTGCGCGCCGGGCACGTCGACCTGCCAGGTGGTCAACAACGTGCTCGTCGATACCGCGTCCTACGGGCTGCGGCTCGTCGGCAGCGCGGCGTCGGGCGTGCTCAACAGCCTGCCGCAGGTGACGAGCGGCGGCGCGCCGGTCGCAGAGTGCGGCAAGTTCGTGTCGAGCTACACGTGGGGCTCGGTGCGCACGGTCGACCTGTCGATCGGCACCGAACAGGCGAACTCGCTGCCCGTGCAGATCATCGGCGACCTCGGCACGACGAACGTGCCGAGCTCGTGCACGAACGGCGGCGCGTCGGCCAACACGGTGCGCGACCTCGGCGCGAACGGCATCCTCGGCATCGGGCCTGCACCGGTCGACTGCGGCACGACCTGCGCGACGTCGACGTCGTCGAGCAACAACTACTACGCGTGCCCGAACGGCAATGCGAGCTGCGCGATCGCGCTCGTGCCGGTCGCGCAGCAGGTCGCCAACCCGGTTCATCGTTTCGCGACCGACAACAACGGCGTGATCGTGCAGATGCCGACCATCTCGACCAGCGGGCAGGCCAGCGCGACGGGCCTGCTGATCTTCGGGATCGGCACGCAGGGCAACAACGGGCTCGGTGCGTCCACCGTCATGACGTCGACCACGACGGGCGACGTCAGCGCGTCGTTCCTCGGCAGCACGGTGACGGCTTTCTTCGATACCGGTTCGAACGCGTATTTCTTCAACGATTCGGCGCAGACGGTCTGTTCGAGGAACACGCAGTTCTACTGCCCGTCGTCGACGACCACCTATACGGCGACGCTGACCGGCCAGAACAGCGCGAGCGGCACCGTGTCGATGCCCGTCGCGAACGCGGATACGCTGTTCTCGAACGCGTCGACGTTCGCGTTCAACGACATCGCGGGCCCGTTCGGTTCGTCCGGATGGCTCGATCTCGGCATGCCGCACTTCTACGGCAAGACGATCTACTTCGGGATGGACAAGCGCTCGAGCGGCGGCGCGGCGCCTTTCGTCGCGTTCTGACGCGGCACGGCCGCAGGCAGCAAAGAGGGGGCGAGCAATCGCCCCCTTTTTTTATCCGGAAACCGCGCGCGCACTACGGATCGGATCGCCGCCGTGCGCGGGCGCAGCACCTACGATGTAAGACCGGCACCGGTGCCGGCACGACATCGAGGAGACAGCGCCATGAGCCAGCGCATACAACGCATCACGCCGTTCCTGTGGTTCGACCACGACGCCGAGGCGGCCGCCGGTTTCTACGTGTCGGTGTTCGACAACGCGCGCATCGTGCACGTCGCGCGCTACGGCAAGGCCGGCGCGCACGCGTCCGGGCAGGCCGAGGGCGCGGTGATGACGGTTGCGTTCGAGCTCGACGGGCAGGCGTTCGTCGCGCTGAACGGCGGCCCCGTGTTCCAGATGACGCCGGCCGTGTCGTTCGTCGTCAACTGCCGCGACCAGGACGAGATCGACCGCTACTGGGCACGCCTGTCCGAAGGCGGCGACGAGCGCGCGCAAGCAGTGCGGCTGGCTGCGCGACCGTTTCGGCGTGTCGTGGCAGGTCGTGCCCGTGCAGATGTCCGAGCTGATGACGGGCGATCCGGCACGCGCCGAGCGCGTGATGGCGCAGGTAATGACGATGAAGAAGCTCGATCTCGGTGCGCTGCAGCGGGCGGCGGCCGGTTAGGGCCCGGGCCGGAAGCCGGCCGTCGCGCACCGCCGTCGTATGGTCGAGGAAGCGGTGGCCGGGCCCGTACGCGGCGCTTTCGACGCGCGCCGCGTCGGCCGGAGCGATGGCGTAATACCGGCCGGTAAATCGAATGCCGCGCGACCGGATCGATTATCGATCGCGCCTGGATTCATTCGGTTGTAATCAAATGCTGGATTATCCGAGGCTGTCGACTCTGTCAGGTCTTCAAGATTTATTAAAATGACGCGGCATGCAAGTCCGTGGCGCGACATCACGCCATGACAGCCGTTCCAGCGCCGTGCGACGGGGTGTACGCCGGCCCGGCATGTGAAAAGAGATGGAGCCTGCCGAAATTCAAACATATAATTCCGGCGTTGTTTCCGGGGTCGCCAATATAAAACAGGAGGGTAATAAAGATGAATTTTTCCGAGGCTGTTCGTTCCGTACTCAATCAATACGCGAAATTCGAAGGCCGTGCGCGTCGTGCCGAATACTGGTATTTCGCGCTGCTGACCGGCGTTCTTTCGGTCGCTGCACAGGTGATCGGCGCGATCGGCCGCGACGCGAGCCTGATCATGCTGCTGCTGCTCGGCGCGATCTTCCTGATTTCGCTGGCGCTGATCATTCCGAGCATTGCGGTCAGCGTGCGCCGCCTGCACGATACGAACCGCTCGGGCTGGTTCCTGCTGCTCGGGTTCATTCCGATCGTCGGCGCGATCCTGCTGCTCGTGTGGATGTGCTCGCGCGGCACCGCAGGTCCGAACCGCTTCGGCGAGGATCCGATCCCGGCGGTCTGAGCGCCGCCCGCCCCGACGCGCGACGCCGTCGCGTCGGGGCCTGATTTCCCCGCTTTTCCCGCTTCTTCGCTTCACCGTTCCCCGCTTCATTCCGCCACCGTCCCGTCCGGGAACCTCGCCGGGAACCGCGCTCCACCGTCGCGCCGATCGCCGCGTTTTTCCGCCGCATCGCGCCACTTCGCGCGCCGCTCCGGCCCCCGTCCGGCCCCGTTCGCGCCGGCTCGCCCGATTCCCCGAAATACCCCCCTTTCCCGGCTTTGCTCGACCGATCGGCGTTTGACGCCTCCATGAATAATCGGTGTCACTGGAAAGCGGCATTCCGCCGTACCCGACTGGAGGCCCCGTGGCAGACGAGAGCGATCTCGACAAGACCGAAGCCGCCACTCCCAGGCGCCGCGAGAAGGCGCGCGAGGAGGGGCAGGTCGCGCGTTCGCGCGAACTGGCTTCGTTCGCGCTGCTCGCGGCCGGGTTCTACGGTGCATGGCTGCTCGCGGGCCCGTCGGGCGCGCATCTGCAGGCGATGCTGCGCGGCGCGTTCACGTTCGACCGCGCGACCGCGTTCGACACGAACCGGATGCTGTCGGCGGCCGGCAGCGCGAGCCTCGAAGGCTTCGCCGCGCTGCTGCCGATCCTCGTGCTCACTGGCCTCGCGGCGCTGCTCGCGCCGATGGCGCTCGGCGGCTGGCTGATCTCGCAGAAAACCTTCGAGCTGAAGTTCGACCGCCTGAACCCGATCTCGGGCCTCGGCCGGATCTTCTCGATCCAGGGGCCGATCCAGCTCGGCATGTCGCTCGCGAAGACGCTGGTCGTCGGCGGGATCGGCGGCATCGCGATCTGGCGCAGCAAGGACGAGCTGCTCGGCCTCGCGACGCAGCCGCTCGGCGCGGCGCTGCCCGACGCGCTGCATCTCGTCGCCGTGTGCTGCGGCACGACGGTCGCGGGCATGCTGGTGGTCGCCGCGCTCGATGTGCCTTACCAAATCTGGCAGTACAACAAGAAGTTGCGCATGACGAAGGAAGAAGTGAAGCGCGAGCATCGCGAGAACGAAGGCGATCCGCACGTGAAGGGGCGGATCCGCCAGCAGCAGCGCGCGATCGCGCGCCGCCGGATGATGGCGGCCGTGCCGAAGGCCGACGTGGTCGTCACGAACCCGACGCACTTCGCCGTCGCGCTGCAATACACGGACGGCGAGATGCGCGCGCCGAAGGTCGTCGCGAAGGGCGTGAACCTCGTCGCCATGCGCATCCGCGAACTCGCGGCCGAGCACAACGTGCCGCTGCTCGAGGCGCCGCCGCTCGCGCGTGCGCTGTATCACAACGTCGAACTCGAACGCGAGATTCCCGGCTCGCTGTACTCGGCCGTCGCCGAAGTGCTCGCGTGGGTCTACCAGCTCAAGCGCTTCCGTTCGGAAGGCGGCGCGTTCCCCGCGGTGCCGGTCGATCTCGACGTGCCGGCCGAACTCGACAAGGGCACGTCGGTGCCGGCCGACGATGAACGTGAAGAGGCCGAAGACACCCTGGGCAACCAAGGAGCCTCCGCATGAGCACCCCGACCGGCCTGTTCGCGAAGCGCACGAACCCGTTCGCGGGCACCAACCTGCGCGCGCTCGCGGGCCCCGTCCTCATCTGCATGATCCTGGGGATGATGATCCTGCCGCTGCCGCCGCTGCTGCTGGATCTGCTGTTCACGTTCAACATCGCGCTGTCGGTGATGGTGCTGCTCGTCAGCATGTACACGATGAAGCCGCTCGACTTCGCGGCGTTCCCGAGCGTGCTGCTGTTCTCGACGCTGTTGCGCCTGTCGCTGAACGTCGCGTCGACGCGCGTCGTGCTGCTCGAGGGCCACACGGGCCCCGACGCGGCCGGCCAGGTGATCGAGGCGTTCGGCCACTTCCTCGTCGGCGGCAACTTCGCGGTCGGCATCGTCGTGTTCGTGATCCTGATGATCATCAACTTCATGGTGATCACGAAGGGCGCGGGGCGGATCGCCGAAGTGTCCGCGCGCTTCACGCTCGACGCGATGCCCGGCAAGCAGATGGCGATCGACGCCGACCTGAACGCGGGCCTCATCAACGAGGAACAGGCGCGCAAGCGCCGCCTGGCCGTGTCGCAGGAAGCCGAGTTCTACGGGTCGATGGACGGTGCGTCGAAGTTCGTGCGCGGCGACGCGATCGCGGGCCTGATCATCATGGCGATCAACGTGATCGGCGGGCTGATCGTCGGGATGGTCCAGCACGACATGAGCTTCGCGGCGGCCGGCACGAACTACACGCTGCTGACGATCGGCGACGGCCTCGTCGCGCAGATCCCGTCGCTCGTGATCTCGACCGCGGCCGGCGTGATCGTGTCGCGCGTCGCGACCGACGAGGACATCGGCACGCAGATCACCGGCCAGTTGTTCACGAATCCGCGCGTGCTGACGATCACCGGCGTGATCATCGTGATCATGGGGCTGATCCCGGGGATGCCGCACTTCGCGTTCCTCGCGCTCGGCGGCGGCGCGATCTGGCTGGCCCGCACGCAGACGAAGCGCGCGGCGGCCCGCAAGGCGGCCGGCGACGTGACCGACATCGCGCCGCCCGCCGTGCTGCCGGCCGACAGCCACGAGGCGACCTGGGACGACGTGCAGCTGATCGACCCGCTCGGCCTCGAGGTCGGCTACCGGCTGATTCCGCTGGTCGACAAGAACAGCGACGGCGAGCTGCTCAAGCGCATCAAGAGCATCCGCAAGAAATTCGCGCAGGAAATCGGCTTCCTGCCGCCGGTGATCCATATCCGCGACAACCTCGAACTGCGGCCGAACGCGTACCGGATCGCGCTGAAGGGCGTCGAGATCGGCGTCGGCGAAGTGTTCCCGGGCCAGTGGCTCGCGATCAACCCCGGCCAGGTGACGGCCGCGCTGCCGGGCGCCTTGACGCAGGATCCCGCGTTCGGGCTGCCGGCCGTGTGGATCGACGTCGCGCTGCGCGAACAGGCGCAGGTGTACGGCTACACGGTGGTCGACGCGAGCACGGTCGTCGCGACGCACCTGAACCATCTCGTCGTCCAGCACGCGGCCGAGCTGCTCGGCCGCCAGGAAGTGCAGGCGCTCGTCGAGCGCACCGGCAAGGACGCGCCGTCGCTCGTCGAGGACCTCGTGCCGAAGACGATCTCGCTGACGACGCTGCAGAAAGTGCTGCAGAACCTGCTCGAGGAAGGCGTGCCGATCCGCGACATGCGCACGATCCTCGAGGCCGTGTCCGAACATGCGGGCCGCGGCGACGCGTTCGAGATCACCGCCGCGGTGCGGCTCTCGCTCGGCCGCGCGATCACGCAGCAGTGGTATCCGGGCGCGGGCGAGATGCAGGTGATGGGCCTCGACTCGAATCTGGAGCGCGTGCTGTCGCAGGCGCTCGCCACCGGCGCGAACCCGGGCCTCGAACCCGGCCTCGCGCACAACCTTCTGACCGGCACGCAGCAAGCGATGCTGCGTCAACAGAATCTCGGGCTGCCGCCCGTGCTGCTGGTGCAGCACGCGCTGCGCGCGATGCTCGCGCGTTTCCTGCGCCGCAGCCTGCCGCAATTGAAAGTGCTGTCGTACGCCGAAGTGCCGGACACACGCACGATCAAAGTCGTTAACGTCATCGGGGGTTCCGCTTGAACATTCGCAAATTCACCGGCGCAACGAGCCGCGACGCGCTTCGTCTCGTGCGCGAGGCGCTCGGCGCCGACGCGGTCGTGCTGTCGAACCGCACGCTCGATGACGGCAGTGTCGAAATCGTCGCACTCGCCGATTCGGACCTGGCCGCGGTGACGCTGCCGGCCGCCGCACGGCCGCGCATCGCCGCGCCGCGCGTGCCGGATTCCGTGCCGGCCGCCGCGGTGCAGGGCATCGTGTCGCGCCCGGGCGCCGCGCTCGCGCGCCCGAGCGCCAATCCGTATGCAGCGGGCGTCGGCGGGCTGCCGGACGTGTTCTCGTCGGTGTTCGGCGCAAGCGCCGAGGCGGACGAAACGGACGTCGCGGACGAAACGGCGGCGCACCCTTCGACGATCGATGCGGCAGCACCGGCTGCGGTATCGCCGTCGCTCGCCGCACCGGCCGCCGGTACGCACGCAGCCGGGATGCCGGCAACCCCCGCTTCCGAACCCGCACCGTGGCTCGTCGAGCACGCGAAGCGCCTGACTCGGCAGCGCGACGCGCTGATCGCGCGCACGCAGGCGACGCAAGCCGGCGCACCCGCGCCGCGCAGCGCCGCGAGCGCACCGTCGCCCGACTGGGCACGCGACATCGTGCGCGATGCCGAACGCCGGATGCCGGCCGCCGCCCCGCGCACGCCCGACACGAACGCCGCGAAAGCCGCCGAGCGCACGCGCCTGTCCGCCGACACGGCCGCCGCGGTGGCCGATGCGGTGAAGTCGCGCATCGAGCGGGTCGTCAACGACACGGTGATGCACGAGCTCGGCGAACTGCGCGGAATGATGGAAGAGCAGTTCGACAGCCTGATGTGGCACGACCGCCAGCGTCGCAGCGCCGTGCATGGCGCGCTGACGAAGCACCTGTTCGCGGCCGGCCTGTCCGCGCAGCTCGTGCGGATGCTCGTCGACAACCTGCCGTCCGGCGACGACGCGCAGACCTTCGAGCAGGCCGCCGAATGGGCGCAGTCGGTGCTCGCGGCGAACCTGCCGGTGCTCGACAGCGAGGACGCGCTGATGGAGCGCGGCGGCGTGTTCGCGCTGATGGGGCCGACGGGCGTCGGCAAGACCACCACCACCGCGAAGCTGGCCGCACGCTGCGTGATGCGCTTCGGCGCGAGCAAGGTCGCGCTGCTGACCACCGACAGCTACCGGATCGGCGGCCACGAGCAACTGCGCATCTTCGGCAAGATCCTCGGCGTGCCGGTGCACGCGGTGAAGGATGCGGGCGATCTCGCGCTCGCGCTGTCCGAGCTGCGCAACAAGCACATCGTGCTGATCGACACGATCGGCATGAGCCAGCGCGACCGCGCGGTGTCCGACCAGATCGCGATGCTGCACGGCGCGAACGCACCGGTGCAGCGCCTGCTGCTGCTCAACGCGACGAGCCACGGCGACACGCTCAACGAGGTCGTGCAGGCGTATCGCAGCGCGGGCGAGCATCCGGACCTCGCCGGCTGCATCCTCACGAAGCTCGACGAGGCGACCCACCTCGGCGGCGTGCTCGACACGGTGATCCGCTACAAGCTGCCGGTCCACTACGTGTCGACCGGCCAGAAGGTGCCGGAAAACCTGTATGTCGCATCGACCAAGTTCCTGCTGAAGAGCGCGTTCTGTGTGCCGCGCGACGGCTCGCCCTTCGTGCCGCAAGACGAAGACATGCCGACGCTGCTCTCCGCACTGACCGCACGTTCCACCGCCGAGCTGCACGAGGTGCGATTTGGATAAACGAATCATCGACCAGGCCGAAGGGCTGCGGCGCCTGCTGGCCGGGCGCGCGTCGCGCATCGTCGCGGTGACGGGCGGGCCGGCGGGTGTCGGCTGCACGTCCACCACCGTGAACCTGGCGGCGGCGCTCGCGTCGCTCGGCAAGGATGTGCTCGTCGTCGACGAGCGCGCCGACGTGCATTCGGCCAGCGCGACGCTCGTGGGCGCGTGGCTGCGCGACGGCGAGCGCACGCGGGTGGCCGCCGGCTTCGGCATGTGCGCGGCCGCGCGGCTCGCGCGCGCCGGCTACAGCGACGCGCAACTGAGCGACTTCATCGACGGCCCGGCCGACATCGTCCTCGTCGACGCGCAGCTGGGCGCCGACGGCTCGTTCTCGGCGCTCGCACGCGAAGCGCACGACGTGCTGGTCGTCACGCGGGTCGCCGCGCAGGCGATCACCGAGGCGTACGCATGCATGAAGCGGCTGCATTTCGCGCACGCGTTCGCGCAGTTCCGCGTGCTGACCAATCACGTCGCCAGCCATGCCGACGCGAAGACGGCCTTCGACAACCTCGCAGGCGTCGCGAGCCGCTACCTGACCGTGTCGATCGCCGACGCGGGCTGCGTGAGCGCCGATCCGCTCGTCGAACACGCGCGCGAGCTGACGCATGCGGTGGTCGACGCGTTCCCGTCGTCGTCGGCCGCACGCGACTACCGGCAGATTGCCGCCGACCTGCTGTACTGGCCGATGCGCCCGCGTTCGGGCGCGGGCCGCGCCGTCCATGCGGGCGGCAAGCCGTCGTATGAAGCGGGCGCGGCACACGCCGCGTGAGCGCTACCGGAAGGAGAGAGCCATGATGTACAACGCTCAGGGAAAGATGTCCCAGGCCGACGTGCTCGCGCAATATGCGCCGCTCGTGCGTCGCCTCGGGCTGCAGCTCGTCGCGAAGATGCCGGCGAGCGTCGATCTCGACGACCTGATCCAGGCCGGCATGATCGGCCTGATGGACGCGGCCGGCCGCTACAAGGAAGACCAGGGCGCGCAGTTCGAGACCTACGCGACGCAGCGCATCCGCGGCGCGATGCTCGACGAGCTGCGCAGCAACGACTGGCTGCCGCGCAGCCTGCGCAAGACGTCGCGCGAGGTCGAGCACGCGGTGCACCAGGTCGAGCAGCATCTCGGCCGCTCGGCGAGCGAGACCGAGATCGCGCAACACCTGAACATGCCGCTCGACGAATACCAGGGGATGCTGCAGGACCTGCACGGCAGCCAGCTCATCTACTACGAGGATTTCGACCGCGCGGCCGACGACGAGCCGTTCCTCGACCGCTATCGCGTCGATCACGCCGATCCGCTGTCGTCGCTGCTCGACGAGCACCTGCGCGAGGCGCTCGTCGAGGCGATCGAGCGGCTGCCGGAGCGCGAGAAGCTGCTGATGTCGCTGTACTACGAACGGGGTCTGAATCTGCGCGAGATCGGCGCGGTGCTCGAAGTGAGCGAATCGCGCGTGTGCCAGCTGCACAGCCAGGCCGTCGCGCGCCTGCGCGCGCGGCTGCGCGAACAGGCGTGGGTCGGCGCGGAGTCCTGACCCTTTCTCGACGGCAACGCGCGCCGACGCCGCGCGCTTGAATCGCTCGCGCCGCTTGCGCATTTTGCGCGCCGATTTGCTACAATCCCTCCCGTTTTCCGAGGAGCGTTGCGACGGACCACCCTGCGTCCGCCAGGCTCGGAAGGCTTCACCAAGCAGCCGTGCGGCGCGCGTTTCGCGACCGTCGCGCCGGCTCCGCTTCCTGAACGGCGCTCACGTCACCAATCTAGAACTTTTTTAGAAAGGAGGGCGTGATGAACGCCATTATCGATTCGCAAGCTTCCAAGGATTACGTCGTCGCCGACATGGCGCTGGCCGGCTGGGGCCGCAAGGAACTGAACATCGCCGAGACCGAAATGCCGGGCCTCGTGCAAATCCGCGACGAATACAAGGCGCAGCAGCCGCTGAAGGGCGCGCGCATCGCAGGTTCGCTGCACATGACGATCCAGACGGGCGTGCTGATCGAGACGCTGAAGGCGCTCGGCGCGGACGTCCGCTGGGCATCGTGCAACATCTTCTCGACGCAGGACCACGCAGCGGCCGCGATCGTCGAATCCGGCACGCCGGTGTTCGCGTTCAAGGGCGAATCGCTCGACGAATACTGGGAGTTCTCGCACCGCATCTTCGAATGGCCGAACGGCGAATTCGCGAACATGATCCTGGACGACGGCGGCGACGCAACGCTGCTGCTGATCCTCGGCTCGAAGGCCGAGAAGGACCGTTCGGTGATCGCGAAGCCGACCAACGAGGAAGAAGTCGCACTGTACAAGTCGATCGCGAAGCACCTCGACATCGACGCGACCTGGTACTCGAAGCGCCTCGCGCACATCAAGGGCGTGACCGAAGAAACCACGACCGGCGTGCACCGCCTGTACCAGATGGAAAAGGACGGCCGCCTGCCGTTCCCGGCGTTCAACGTGAACGATTCGGTCACGAAGTCGAAGTTCGACAACCTGTACGGCTGCCGTGAATCGCTCGTCGACGGCATCAAGCGCGCGACCGACGTGATGATCGCGGGCAAGGTCGCGGTCGTCGCGGGCTACGGCGACGTGGGCAAGGGCTGCGCGCAGTCGCTGCGCGGCTTGGGCGCTACCGTGTGGGTCACCGAAATCGATCCGATCTGCGCACTGCAGGCGGCGATGGAAGGCTACCGCGTCGTGACGATGGAATACGCGGCCGACAAGGCCGACATCTTCGTGACGGCGACCGGCAACTACCACGTGATCAACCACGATCACATGAAGGCGATGCGCCACAACGCGATCGTCTGCAACATCGGCCACTTCGACTCGGAAATCGACGTCGCGTCGACCCGCCAGTACCAGTGGGAAAACATCAAGCCGCAGGTCGACCACATCATCTTCCCGGACGGCAAGCGCGTGATCCTGCTGGCGGAAGGCCGCCTCGTGAACCTCGGCTGCGCGACCGGCCACCCGTCGTTCGTGATGTCGAACTCGTTCGCGAACCAGACGCTCGCGCAGATCGAGCTGTTCGTGCGCGGCGGCGAGTACGAGAACAAGGTGTACGTGCTGCCGAAGCATCTCGATGAAAAGGTCGCGCGCCTGCACCTCGCGCGCATCGGCGCGAACCTGTCCGTGCTGTCGGACGAGCAGGCTTCGTACATCGGCGTGCAGAAGGACGGCCCGTTCAAGCCGAACCACTACCGCTACTGATGCGCCGCCGCCGCCGCGCCGTGCGCGCCCCGCTGCGGGGCCCGCGGTGCGGCGGCGGCACGGTGCCGGATCGCCGGCCCTTGCGTTGCGCCTTCGGGCGCGCGCGGCGGCCGGCGGCGGCCACCGATCGCACAGATCGACAACCGAACCGGAGCACTCCATGAGCGTTATCCTCACCTGGGTCATCAACGCGCTCGCGCTGCTGATCATCACGTACCTCGTGCCGTCGATCCACATCAAGAGCTTCGGCACCGCGCTGATCGTCGCGGTCGTGCTCGGGCTGATCAACACGGTGATCCGCCCGGTGCTGATCCTGCTGACGCTGCCCGTCACGATCGTCACGCTCGGGGTGTTCATCCTCGTCGTGAACGCGCTGTGCTTCTGGTTCGCGTCGTCGCTGCTGAAGGGCTTCGAGGTGTCGGGATTCTGGTCCGCGTTCTTCGGTTCGATCCTGTACAGCATCGTGTCCTGGCTGCTGTCCGCGCTGATCTTCGGCCAGCGCGACATCGGCTGACCCCTTTCGAATCATGAAACCGATCGAACTCTCGTTTGAATTCTTCCCGCCGAAGACGGCGGACGGCGTCGAAAAGCTGCGCGCAACCCGTGCGCAGCTGCTGCCGCTTAAGCCGAAATTCGTCTCCGTGACGTTCGGCGCCGGCGGCTCGACGCAGCAGGGCACGCTCGATACCGTGCTCGACATGCAGAAGGACGGCCTCGAGGCCGCGCCGCACCTGTCGTGCATCGGCTCGTCGCGCGACAGCCTGCGCGCGATCCTCGACCAGTACCGCTCGCACGGCATCCGGCATATCGTCGCGCTGCGCGGCGACCTGCCGTCGGGGATGGGCGCGGTGGGCGAGCTGCGCTATGCGTCCGAGCTCGTCAGCTTCATCCGCGCCGAGCATGGCGACTGGTTCCACATCGAGGTCGCGGGCTACCCCGAGTACCACCCGCAATCGCGCTCGCCGAAGGCCGATCTCGAGAATTTCGCGCGCAAGGTGAAAGCCGGCGCGAATTCCGCGATCACGCAGTACTTCTTCAACGCCGACGCGTATTTCCGCTTCGTCGACGATGTGCGCAAGCTGGGCGTGGACGTGCCGATCGTGCCGGGCATCATGCCGATCACGAACTTCTCGCAGCTGATGCGCTTCTCCGAGATGTGCGGCGCCGAAGTGCCGCGCTGGGTCGCGCGCCGGCTCGAGAGCTTCGGCGACGATCGCGACGCGATCCGCGCGTTCGGTGCGGATGTCGTCACCGATCTGTGCCGCCGCCTGATCGACGCGGGCGTGCCGGGGCTGCATTTCTACACGCTGAACGCAGCGACCGCGACGCGGACGATCTGCGAACGGCTCGGCGTGTAAGCGCCGCCGCGCGTTTTGCATGCGCAAAAGCCCCGCCGGTTATGCCGGCGGGGCTTTTTTTCGATGCTTGCGGAAGCGGCCGCGCGCGTCAGCGCTGCGCCTGCATCAGCGGCGGGCGGCGGTCGAACCACGGCCGTGCCTGTTCGAGCTGCCGCGCGAGCCTGAGCAGCAGCGCGTCGTCGGTGTGGCGCGCGGCGAACTGCACGCCGATCGGCAGCCCGCGCGCATTCCAGTAGAGCGGTACCGACATCGCCGGCTGGCCGGTCAGGTTGAACAGCTCGGTGCAGCCGGCCCACGCGAACGCCTTCTCGGAAGACTTCGCGAGCATTTCCTTCGGCAGTGGTTTCACCGGCAGCGCGGCGAGCAGCTTCATCTGCGCCGATTCGAACGGCGTCGGCTGCAGTTCGCCGATCTTCACCGGCGGCCCCGCGAGCGATGCGCACAAAATGGCGTCGTAGCGCGACACGAGGCCGGCCACCTGCACGGTGAGCTGGCGCTGCCATTCGAGCACGTCCGGCAGGCGCGTGCGCGCGAGGCGCCGGCCGACCACGGCCATCGCCCACGTCGCCGCTTCGAATTCGCCGCGGCGCGGCGCGCGGCCGGTCAGCGCGCGCGCGCCGAGCACCATCTCCTCGGCGATCGTCGCCCACAGCGTGAGGAAGGTTTCGGCCGCGCGCGCGTAGTCGACGTGCAGCGTCGCCGGCTCGACGTGGTGGCCGAGCGATTCGAGCAGCGCGGCCGCGTCGTCGAGCGCCGCGCGCGTGTCGTCGGCGAGCGCCGGCGCGAGCATCGGATCGACGACGAGGCCGATCCGCAGCGGGCCGGGCGGCGTATCGAGTTCGCCGAGGAACGTGCCGGGTGCGCCGTGCGGCAGCGTCTGGCCGGTCGTCACGTCGAGCAGCAGCGCGCTGTCGCGCACGCTGCGCGAGACCGCATGCTGGACGACGAGCTCGCCGTTCGACGGCAGGTCGACGAGCATCGGATTGCGGCTCGGCTTCAGGCCGAACAGCCCGCAGCACGATGCCGGGATGCGGATCGAGCCGCCGCCGTCGGACGCATGCGCGAGCGGCACGATGCCGGCCGCGACGGCCGCCGCCGCGCCGCCGCTCGAGCCGCCGGGCGTGTGGTCGAGGTTCCACGGGTTGCGGCACGCGCCGAACAGTTCGGGTTCCGTGTACGGCATCTGGCCGATCTCCGACGTGTTGGTCTTGCCGAACACGTTGAGGCCGGCCGCGCGGCTGCGCGCGATCACCGGCGAATCGTCGGCGGGCACGTAGTACCGGTAGTGCCGGCTGCCCATCGACAGCGGCAGCCCGGCGACCGCCGCGCCGAGATCCTTGACGAGATACGGAACGCCCGCGAACGGCGCGGCGGCGCCGGGTTCGGGCGCGGCGCTCGCGCGCTGGCGCGCGGCTTCGTAGTCCTGCAGCACGATCGCGTTGATCGCGCCATTGACCGCTTCGGCCTGGCCGATCGCGGCATCGAGCAGTTCGCGCGGGCTGGCCTTGCCGTCGCGCACGAGCGCGGCGAGGCCGATCGCGTCATGCGCGAGATAGTCCGAGTGCATCGCTGTCACCCCCGTTGTGACTCGTGGCGATGAAGGGAGAATAACGCGGGCCCGGCGCGATGGGCCCGCGGACGGGTGTCGTTACAGGTGCTCGGCGAGGAACGTCAGCGTGCGGCCGTGCGCGAGCGCCGCCGCGCGCTGGTTGTACGACGCGCGATCGGTGCAGTTGAAGCCGTGCTCGGCGCCCGGATACACGTGGAAGGATGCGTGGCCGTGGCCGGCGAACGCGGCCTTCACCTGGTCGACGGCCGCGAGCGGGATCCCATGGTCGTTTTCCGCGTAGTGGAACAGGATCGGCTGCGTGACCTTGCCGGCCAGATCGAGCGCGTTCTGGATGCCACCGCCGTAATAGGCGACCGCCGCGTCGAGCTTGCCGGCCGCGGCCGCACGGTACGCGAGCTGGCCGCCGAAGCAGTAGCCGATCGCGGCGAGCTTGCCGGCCACTTCGGGGCGTGCGCGCAATGCGTCGGCCGCCGCGCCGATGTCCGCGACCGCGAGACCGACGTCGGTCTTTTTCAACAATTCGATGCCCTTGTCGCGATCCGCGCCTTCGTAGGTCAGCTCGACACGCGGCTGCGTGCGCCAGAACACGTCCGGCGCGAGCGCGACGTAGCCGTCGGCCGCGTACTGGTCGGCGACCGCGCGGATGTGCGAGTTCACGCCGAAGATCTCCTGGATGATGATGACGGCGGGGCCCTTGCCGCGCTTGGGCAGCGCGAGATAGCCGCCGAAGCTGTCGTTACCGGTCGGGATGTCGATCCATTGGGCAGTCACGTTTTGAACTCCTGGCGTACGGGATGCGCCGAGCGCGCCCCGGGTGGAATAGGGCGGCCTAGTGTGCCACCAATCGTCTGGTGTTGCAGGGCACGCGCAACGCGTGAGCGTGCCGCGCGCGCCTGCTTCTCGCGCAGCGATCGTTTCGATCTCGATTATTCATTTTTCGGCGGCGAGCCGCTTCGATAGAGTCGATGTGCCGGCTTTTACAAAGCGCTTTCGCGCATCGTCATCGAAGGATTCGTCATGTCTGCCCGCCCGTATTCCACGCCCTTTTCCGAACGTTTCGGCCTGCGCCTGCCGCTCGTGCAGGCGCCGATGGTCGGCGCGACCACGGTCGCGATGGTCGCCGCCGCATCGAACGCCGGCGCGCTCGGCAGCCTCGGCGCCGGCGCGTTCGAGCCCGATCGTCTCGCGACCGAAGTCGCGGCGATTCGCGCGGCGACCGATCGCCCGTTCGCGGTCAACCTGTTCGTGCTGCCGGACGTCGGGCCCGATGCGGCGACCGTCGCGCGCGCACTCGCGGCGATCGACCCGCTGAACGCGACGCTCGGGCTGCCGCCGGGCGCCGCGCCCGCGCGCTACGCGCCCGACTTCCGCGCGCAGCTCGATGCGCTCGTGTCGCTGCGCGTGCCGGTCGCGAGCTTCACGTTCGGCGTGCTCGATGCGGCCGACGTCGCGCGGCTGAAGGCCGCCGGCACCTATGTGATCGGCACCGCGACGCACGTCGCCGAAGGGCTCGCGTGGCAGGCGGCCGGCGCCGACGCGCTGTCCGCGCAGGGCGCCGAGGCGGGCGGCCATCGCGGCACGTTCATCGGCGCTGCCGAAGACGCGCTGATCGGCACGTTCGCGCTCGTGCCGCAGCTCGTCGACGCGACGGGCCTGCCCGTGCTCGCCGCGGGCGGCATCATGGACGGCCGCGGGATCGCGGCCGCGCTCGCGCTCGGCGCGCAGGGCGCGCAGCTCGGCACCGCGTTCCTGACCTGCGCGGAAAGCGCGATCGCGGCGGACTGGAAGGCACGCCTGCTGGCTTGCGCGGATACGTCGACGCAGGTCACGCGCGCGATCACCGGCCGCCATGCGCGCGGGCTGCGCAACACGCTGATGGCGCGGCTCGGCGAACGCGTGGCCGACGCCGCGCCGTACCCGGTGCAGAACGCGCTGACGCAGCCGCTGCGCCAGGCTGCCGCGCGCGCGAACGACGGCGACTACCTGTCGCTGTGGGCCGGCCAGGGCGCGCCGCTCGCGCGGCGGCGCGGCGATGCGCTGACGACGTCGCAGCTCGTCGCCGCGCTCGACGCCGAATGGCGCGCATCGGCCGCCTGAACGGTACGCTTCATCGACCGCCTGAACGGTACGCTTCACCGACCGCCCGAACGGTACGCTTCATCGACCGCCTGAACGGTACGCTTCATTGACCGCCTGAACCGTTCGTATCGAGCGACGAAACGCGCGTGTTGTCACGCGCGTTTCATTCAATGATCGCGGGCACAAAATACCGAATCGAAATGCCCCGGGAATCTCTTGAAACCACCTTTCGACAAGCTGCCGGAAACTAGCGGAAACCCTTATTCGGCGCGGCTTGTAGCGATATTCGAGTCATCATTCCAAAGTGCGCATATCGGTAGTGTTACCACTACCCCAAAAAAGTCCCACAAATTAATTTGATCACCTACACTTGCGCGCAAGTACGGACGGGCGGTTGCTAAAAGCGGCTGTTTTCACGTGCTTGAGGCCAAGTGCATGAAGGATGCAACCGGCGAATCGTCCAGTGAATGCAAACACAGGGATGGCAGCGGGGCACCGGGCGATGGCGTTTTTTGGGACCGAAACTGGAGACTTACATGAATATCAAAATGCAGAAGCTGTTGCCGATCACCGCAGCGGCGATGCTGTGCGTTGCAGCTGCAAGCAACGCGGCCGCCGATCAAGTCGTCAAGATCGGCCACGTCGCGCCCTTGACGGGCGGCATTGCCCACCTGGGCAAGGACAACGAAAACGGTGCGCGTCTCGCAGTCGAGGAGATCAACGCCAAGGGTCTCACGGTCGGCGGCCAGAAAATCACGCTGCAACTCGACCCGCAGGATGACGCGGCCGACCCGCGGCAGGCCACGCAGGTTGCGCAGAAGCTCGTCGACGACAAGGTCGTCGCCGTCATCGGCCACCTGAACTCGGGCACGTCGATCCCGGCCTCGAAGATCTACAGCGATGCGGGCATCGTGCAGATCTCGCCGTCGGCGACCAACCCGGCCTACACGCAGCAAGGCTTCAAGACCACGTACCGCGTGGTGGCGACCGATGCGCAGCAGGGCCCGGCACTCGCGAACTACGCGCACTCGAAGGGCATCAAGAGCGTGGCGGTGGTCGACGATTCGACCGCATACGGCCAGGGTCTCGCGAACGAGTTCGAGAAGAAGGCGAAGGCGCTCGGCCTGAAGGTGATGTCGCACGATGCGACGAACGACAAGGCGGTCGACTTCCGCGCGATTCTGACCAAGATCAAGGGTGAGAACCCGGACGCGATCATGTACGGCGGCATGGACGCCACCGGCGGCCCGTTCGCGAAGCAGGCGAAGCAGCTTGGCGTGCGCGCGAAGATCCTCGCGGGCGACGGCGTGTGCACGGAAAAGCTGGCCGACCTGGCCGGCGATGCGACCGACAACGTCGTGTGCTCGGAAGCGGGCGCTTCGCTCGAGAAGATGCCGGGCGGCAGCACGTTCAAGGCGAAGTTCGAGAAGCGCTTCGGCCAGCCGATCCAGATCTACGCACCGTTCACGTATGACGCCGTGTACATCGTCGTCGACGCGATGAAGCGCTCGAACTCGACGGACCCGGCGAAGATCCTCGGGGCGATGCCGGCGACGAACTACACGGGCGTGATCGGCACGACGACCTTCGACTCGAAGGGCGACCTGCAGCACGGCGTGATCTCGCTGTACAACTACAAGAGCGGCAAGAAGACGCTGCTCGACGAAGTGAAGATGTAACGCAACAGGCGGTCAACAGCAGGGGCGAAAGCGCGCATGCGGCAACGCATGCGCGCTTTCTTTTTGGCTGACGGGCGCCATGCCGTCAGATCTTCAGGTGCGCGAGCACCTTCGGCGCGACGGCCGCGACGAGCGCCGCGCACAGCGCGACGACCGACAGGCCGATCGTCAGGTTCGCGGCCTGCGCGACCGCGCCGATCACGACCGGGCCGAACAGCAGTCCGAAATACGCAAGCCCGGCCACATGCGCGAGCCCTTCGGCCGCGTGGATGCCTTTCACGCGCGCGGCGGCCGCGAACAGCACGGGCATCATGTTCGCGAGGCCGAGGCCCATCAGCGTGAAGCCGGTCAGCACGGCGGGCGGATACGGCAGCAGCGGCGCGCCGATCATCCCCGCGCACGCGAGCGACGCGCTCGCGAACACGAGCTGCGGCGCGCCGAAGCGGGCGCGCACGGCGTCGCCCGCGAAGCGCGCGATGGCCATCCCGCCCGAGAACGCCGCGTACGCGGCGCTTGCAAGCGCGGGGCTCGCCGCGACGACGTCGCGCATGTAGACCGTCGCCCAGTCGTACATCGCGCCTTCGGCGATCAACGCGACCAGCGCGATGCCGCCGAGCATCCACAGCGCGGGCGAGCGCCAGCGGTTGCCGCCGCCGTGCGCGTGTTCGTGGTGCGGCACATGCGGCAGCACGGCCGGGCTCGCGGCCACGAGCACCGCGGCGCTTGCCGCGGCCGCAAGCGCGAGATGCGCGGCCGGCGCCATGCCGGCCGACAGCAGCGCGCCGCCGGCCGCCGCGCCCGACATCCCGCCGATGCTGAACATGCCGTGCAGCGACGACATGATCGGCTTGCCGAGTGCGATCTCGACCGCGCTGGCCTCGGCGTTCATCGCGACGTCGAGCGTCGCCATCGAGAAGCCGAACACCGCGAGCACGCCGAGCAGCATCCAGTAGTCGGGCACAACGAGGATCAGCGCCGCGCACGCGGACATCACGAGCCCGCCCGCGAGGCACGCGGTGCGCGAGCCGACGCGCGCGATCCAGCGCGCGATGGTCAGCATCGCGGCGATCGAGCCGCCGGCGACCGCGAACAGCGCGATCGACAGCAGCCCGGGGCTCAGCGCGAACTTGTCGCGCACGGTCGGCACGTGCACGCCCCACGACGCGTACATCATGCCGGCGACGAAGAACAGCGCCATCGACGCCGTGCGTGCACGCTGGCGGGCCGGGAGCGACAGCACGCGATGCGAGTCGGGCGGCGCGGCGAACGGGGACGACGATTCGGGGGAGGAGGATTCGGACACGGAAGGCTCGTCAAAGGATGCGCGGACGCACGCGGCGTCCGTCGGAATCGTCCGATTCTATCGAACCGCTTACGATCCTGCCGGGCGCTGCTCGTTCGGTGGACAGTTCGGCGATCCGGCGATCCGGCGAACCGGCGAACCGGCGAACCGGCGAACCGGCGAACCGGCGAACCGGCGAACCGGCGAACCGGCAAACCGGCAAACCGGCAAACCGGCAAACCGGCAAACCGGCAAACCGGCGAACCGGCGAACCGGCGAACCGGCGATCAGGCGATCAGGCGATCAGGCGATCAGGCGATCAGGCGATTCGGCCACGTCGCGGCAGCGCGCCGTCCGTCCGGTGCCTGGCGCCGCATCGGCCGTTCGGCCGATACGCGGCGCGCAGCGCCCGCGGGTAACATCGAAGCGCACGCGGCGTGCCCGAAGCGCCGCCCTTCGACCGCAGGAGTCCTCTTGAACATCGATCCCGCCTTCGCCCTGCATCTGCTGCACCGCTGCGCGCTCGGCACGCTTGCCACCCATGCGCGCGATCCGCAGGGCTTCCCGTATCCGACGGTCGTCCCGTTTGCGCCCGATGCAAGCCATCGGCCCGTGATCCTCGTGAGCGGCCTCGCCGAACACACGCGCAATCTCGACGCCGATCCGCGCGCGGGCTTCCTCGTCGTCGACGCGCCCGACGGCGACGTGCTGAACGCCGAACGCGCGACGCTGCTCGGCCGTTTCGTGCCGCTTTGCGACGATCCGCACGTCACCGCGCGCTACTTGCGCTACGAGCCGGACGCCGCGCGTTATCTCGCGCTCGGCGATTTCACGTTCCGCGCGCTCGATATCGAGCGGCTGCGCTATATCGGCGGCTTCGGGCGCATGGGCTGGGTCGACGGCAAGCATCTCGATACGCTGCCGCCGCTCGGGTTCGACGAGGAGCAGGCACTGTGGGACGCATACGATGCCGGCGACGCGCGCCGCGACGGGCTCGAATTGCTCGGCGTCGATCGCCACGGCGCCGACTGGCGGTGCGACGGCCGCCGCGTGCGCACGCAGTTCGACGCGCCGCCGGCCGATGCCGGCGCACTGCGCGACCGGCTGATCGCATGCGCGCGGGATGTGACGTGACGCCGCGGGTTACCGGTTTGTCCGTTCAGCCAGCCGCACCATCCGATTTTCGCAAACCTGTCGTTCTATGAAAGCTTTGATTTTTAGTATGCAGGGTAATTGCGTATGTTGATAGCCTTAATAGACGATCGCTAATGTCCTAATCTCTGTGGAGGAGCGTAAAAATTTGAGAAAAGGCCGCGTCCGGTCAAAATGACATGTGCGAATTACAATTGATCTCGGGATTTTCATGAATCTCGCTTCTATCAAATCTTTTTTGTGCTAATCTCTGCCTTCGAAAATCCGAGGCACATATATTTCATGAATGGTGAGCTGGCTGCAGACCGGCGCCATTAGTCAGATAGAAAGGGAAACTATGTCTTCTTACAAGGACCTGCTGGCCCAGCGGGAAAAGCTGGAGAAGCAAATCGAAGAAGCGAAGTCGCGTGAATACGCTGAAGTGCTGAATGACGTGAAGCAGAAAATTGCCGACTACGGCTTTTCGCTCGCCGAACTCGGCCTCAACCGCGCGAAGGCAGGTAAGGTTGGCCGTCCGCGCGCAGGCGTGGCCGCGAAATACCGCGATCCGGAATCGGGCGCGACGTGGTCGGGCCGCGGCAAGCCGCCGCGCTGGATCGCCGGCAAGAACCGCGAACAGTTTGCGATTTAAACGCTTGTTTAAGTCGTCTGCTCAAAAGAGCCGCGTGTCCGTTCAGGAGCGCGGCTTTTTTGTTTCCGGACACCGGCCAGCGTGCGGGAAGTGTCATGGAATTGTAATAATGCCGCGTGAATGAAAATGCGACACGTTCGTATAAGCGGTTGATTTGAATGAGAAATTTGTGGGTATTGGCGGAGCTTGCGGGGCGCCTTTGATAGAATTGCGTATCGCACACCGATATCTCATATTTCATGTCCACGTTTTCCGGCGACGCGCTAAGCGCAGATAAGCACGCAGTTGCGCGCAAGAGCACGCTCGTCAGTATTGTGCTGAATGTCGTGCTTGCGACATTTCAGATCGTCGTCGGCACGATTGCGCATTCGCAGGCGTTGATTGCCGACGGTGTGCATTCGATTTCCGATTTGATCTCGGATTTCGTCGTGCTGGTTGCGAATCGGCATAGCGGCGCATCGCCGGACGCCGACCACAATTACGGACACAGCCGCTACGAGACGGTCGCGTCGCTGTTTCTCGGCGCGATCCTGATTGCGGTCGGAATCGGCATGCTCTGGCGCGCCGGCGACCGGCTCGTTAATCTCGAAAACATTCCGGCCGTGCACTTTTCCGCGCTGATCGTCGCGCTGACGGTGCTCGTGTCGAAAGAAGCGTTGTTTCGCTACATGCTGCGCGAGGCGCGGCGCGTGCGCTCGGCGATGCTCGTCGCGAACGCATGGCATGCGCGTTCGGACGCCGCGTCGTCGCTCGTCGTCGCGATCGGCATCGTCGGCAGCCTGGCCGGCGTGCGGCTGCTCGACCCGATCGCGGCGGCGATCGTCGGCTTCATGGTTGCGCGCATGGGCTGGACGTTCGGTTATGACGCGTTGCAGGATCTCTCCGACCGCGCGCTCGACACGGCCGACACGGCCGAGATCCACGCGCTGCTCGCGGCGACCCCCGGCGTGCGCGACGTGCACGACCTGCGCACGCGCAAGATGGGCGATGCCGCGCTCGTCGACGCGCACATCCTCGTCGACCCGAAGATCTCCGTGTCCGAAGGGCATTACATCGCCGAGACCGCGCGCGCACGCGTGCTGTCCGACCCGCGCGTGCTCGATGCGCTGATCCACGTCGACCCCGAGAACGACACGGCGCGCCGTCCGGCGCTCGCGCTGCCGCCGCGCGGCGAGATCGCGGCACGGCTCGAGGCGGCGCTCGCGCAGCGCGGGCTGCGCGCGGCGGCGATCAACCTGCATTACCTGAGTACGGGGCTCGAGATCGACGTGACGCTCGCCAGCGATCCGGGCGACACCGATGCGGCGCTGGCCGGCCGGCTCGACGCCGACGCGTTGAAGCGCGAATTCGGCGCGCGCCGGATCGGCTTCACGCGCACGGTGCCCGCGCAGGCGTGACGCGATGCCCGCGAACGCGGGCCGTCCGTGCGGGCCCGCGCGTTACAGCGGCAGTTGCGTGTCGAACTTGATCTCGCGCAGCACGACGCTCGTGCGCACCTGCGACACGGCCGGGATCTTGAAGATGCGTTCGTGCAGGAACACGTCGTAGGCCTTGATGTCGGGTGCGACGATCTTGAGGATGTAATCGGCTTCGCCGGTCGTGCTGTAGCACTCGGTGACTTCCGGGCAGGTCGCGATCTCGCGCTCGAACTGCTCGACGCCGCCTTCGTTGTGGCGGGTCAGGTGCACGTGCGCGAGCGCGCACACGTGCAGGCCGAGCTTCTCGCGATCAAGCAGCGCCGTGTAGCGCTGGATCACGCCAGACTGTTCCATGTCCTTGATGCGGCGCCAGCACGGCGTGCTCGACAGGCCGACCTGGTCGGAGATTTCCTGTACGGAACGGCGCGCGTCGAGCTGCAACAGGCGAAGGATTTTTTGCGAAAAGGAATCGAGCGTCACCTGCGCCTCCATGCGGCAGCTACAACACGCTGAATGTTAGAGGGCCGGGAAAGGAAAGGCAATCTGGCGCGGCGCTGTTGAGCGAGATTCGCTAATTTGCTCGCGGATCCGTGGGATTTTGTCCCGCTCCCGCGTTTTCCGACCGATCGGTGTCCGACACGGCGAGGCCCGCGAGCGCGGCCTGCTGCCGGCGCAGGTCGGCGAGCATGTTGCAGAACAGCGCGCCTTGCTCGATCGCGTCGTCGAGCGCGACATGCGTGTGCGGGTGGTCGTCGAACCAGTGCTTCGGAAAGCGCGGCTTGATCGCCTTGCGGTACGGCAGCCCCGTCATCGCGAACGCGAGCGTCTTGATGTCGAGCGCCGACCACGAGAACGGGCAGCGTCCCGCGAAGCGCATCATGTACCAGAACATGAACGTGAAGTCGAAACCGGCCGGCATCGCGACGAACACGGGCTTGCCGGGCAGCGCCTCGACCCAGTCGACGTACGCGACCAGCGCCGCCTCGGGCGCCTGCAGGTCGCGCCGGCACGCGGCCCATGCGTCGGGCTCGGTCTTCCACCACGCTTCCTGAACCGGATGCGCCTGTGCGCCGGGCAGCGTCTCGAGGTTTGCCGAGAACGTCGCGATCAGCTGCTTGTCCTCGGTATAGGCGGCCGATGCGAAGCTCAGCATCGAATGCGGGCCGGGAATCGGGCCGTCGGCCTCGACGTCGGTGCTGACGTAGATTTCCTGAATGGCGGTCTGGTTCATCCGAATACCTTGTCGGACACGAACGGGTTCGTGCGGCGCTCGTCGCCGAACGTCGACACGGGGCCGTGGCCCGGCACGAACGTGACGTCGTCGCCGAGCGGCCACAGTTTTTCCTTGATCGAACGGACGAGATCCGCGTGATTGCCGCGCGGGAAATCGGTACGGCCGATCGAGCCCGCGAACAATACGTCGCCGACGATCGCGACGCGATGCGCGCGGCTGAAGAACACGACGTGGCCCGGCGTGTGGCCCGGGCAGTGATAGACCTCGAGCGTCTCGTCGCCGAACCGCACGGTGTCGCCGTCGTTCAGCCAGCGGTCCGGCTCGAAGGCGTCGGCGGCCGGAAAGCCGAAGCGCTCGCTCTGCGTCGGCAGCTTCTCGATCCAGAAGCGCTCTTCTTCCTGCGGCCCCTCGATCGGCACGCCGTAGTGCGTCGCGAGCGTCTTCGCGCCCGCGCAGTGATCGATGTGCCCGTGCGTGAGCAGCACCTTCTCGACCTGCACGTTCTGCCGCGCGACTTCCTGTTCGATCCGGTCGAGATCGCCGCCCGGATCGACGACGGCGGCGCGGCCCGTCTTCTCGCAGACGAGCAGCGAGCAGTTCTGCTGGAACGGCGTGACCGGAATGAGCGTGACTTTCATGGAGGCACCGGCGGCTAAAAGGAGCGATTGTACCGGTCGCGCGCGCTGCCTGCCGCCCGAGCGGCGCACCGCGCGATGCGTGTCTACGGGCAATCCCGGAGCATGTCGATTGTTACCGCCATAGCGAGAATCAATGCTCCGGACGGGCCGCTTTTCGGGATGGCGTTTTGGTTTATGTATAATGCGCCCCATTGAGCGTGAATTTTACGCAATTCGCTGGTGTTTCGGCCCCGTTAAATGGGGCGTCGGATTCACCGTCAAGCATCAGCCGCCGGGGAGTCCGGCGGTGTATCCAGCACCGAGTAGTCGGTGCTCACGTCTTGTCCGGCCGGGTGCTGCGCGCCCGCCTGCGGCCCTGCTGCCGCGCCGCCGGATGAGGCCTGTGCCGCCGTTCCTGTGAGTCGGTCGTATCGACGCGCGCGAACGTGAAGCCATGTTCGATGGCGGCATGTGGGGTCTGGTCAGGCTGTTGGGGACAGGTTGCGCCAGACGTGAAAGCTAATCAGGACGGTTGCGGCATAGACGAAAGCCGCGCCCATGCTAGCCGCCTGCTCGCATTCGAGCGGGGCGTGCACGCATTTGCCGTCCGGGCTGCGTGTCTGCGTTGTTGAGCAGCGTTTTGACGCGGCGGCCCGAACCAGAAGGCGACACGTCGATGAACGTACGATTTCCGAGTCGATTCGGGACCATTGCATTATTTTTTGCGTTGACGGGCTGTGCGGTGCCACCCAGCCAGACCACCGGAAGCGCGAACCAGAAGAACGCGGTCGACAAGACGGCCGCTGCCGCGAAGGCGGACAACGACAAGCAACAACTGAATTTCGATTCCGCACTGGCGTCGATGCCGGCTGCCGACAGCAAGGACGCGAAGAAGCCGTCGCTGGCGGACGCCGAGCCGATCGACGGCAAGGATGTGTCCGACTTCCGCCAGACGGGTCGCGCTTCCTGGTACGGGCGGGATTTCCACGGCCGCCGCACCGCGAACGGCGAGCGTTTCAACATGAACGCGCTCACCGCCGCGCACCGCACGCTGCCGCTTTCGTCGTACATCAAGGTGACGAATGCGTCGACCGGCAAGTGGGTCGTCGTGAAGGTCAACGATCGCGGGCCGTTCAAGCGCGGCCGTGTGCTCGACCTGTCGTATGCGGCCGCCAAGATGATCGGCCTCGTGCACGCCGGCACGGGCCGCGTGAAGATCGAAGGGCTGTCGCCGCGGGAAGCGCGCGACGCGCGCGACGAAATGTTCGCGTCGGTCTCGGCGAAGTAACGCGGCGGATCATCCGCTCATGTACAAAGGGCTGCCTTCCGGCAGCCCTTTGTCGTTTCCGCGCGGCGCCGTCGCGCGTCAGCCTTCCTTCAGCGCGAGCGCGCGCGCATACAGCGTGTTGCGCGACGCGCCCGTCAGCGCGGCCGCGAGCTTGGCCGCGCTCTTCACCGGCACTTCTTCCAGCAGCAGCCTGAGCAGCGCGTCGTGCGCGGTGTCGTCGGCTTCGCCGCTCGCCGCCGGCGCGCCTTCGACGACCAGCACGAATTCGCCGCGCTGCCGGTTCGCATCGCCGGCGAGCCAGATCTGTCCTTCGGCCAGGGTGCCCTGGAACAGTTGCTCGTGTAGCTTGGTGAGCTCGCGCGCGATCAGCAGCCGGCGTGCGGGGCCGAACGCGTCGGCGAGCGCGGCGACGGTTTCGGCGATCCGGTGCGGCGCTTCGTAGAACACCAGCGCATACGGGTGCGACACCAGCGCCTGCAGCGCGGTTGCGCGCTGTTTGGCCTTCGGCGGCAGGAAGCCCGCGAACGTGAACGAGCCGGCCCAGTCGCCGGCCACGCTCAACGCGGTCACGGCCGCGCTCGGGCCCGGCAGCGGAATCACGGCGAAGCCGGCGGTGCGTACCGCGTCGACGAGCCGCGCGCCGGGGTCCGAGATGCCCGGTGTGCCGGCATCCGATACGTACGCCACGCGCTCGCCGGCGCGCAGCAGTTCGATCACGCGCTGAGCGGCTTCGCGTTCGTTGTGCTCGTGCACGGCAAGGAGCGGCTTCGAGATCCCGTAGCGGGCGAGCAGCTGGCCCGTGTTGCGGGTGTCTTCGGCCGCGATGCGGTCGGCGAGGCCGAGCACGTGCAGCGCGCGCAGCGTGATGTCGGCGGTGTTGCCGATCGGCGTGGCGACCACGTAGAGCGTGGCGCTCGGGTAGTGCTGCGTATGCGCGAGTTCGAGGAGGGCAGTCATGGCAGGCAATGCGCGCAATCGCGGCGCAAGCGGAACAAGGACGGCATTGTGCCACGCGGCGCCGGCGCGGCCGGATGGCAGGCGCGGTTTGCCGCGCGCGGGCGACAACTTTTCCGGTGCGGCGCGATCCAAACCGGTCGGCGCGGCATTCGAGCAGCGTGCACGGCAATTTCTCGAACGCCGCGGGCTCGTGTTCGTTGCGGCGAACGTGACGATGCGCGGCGGCGAGCTCGATCTCGTGATGCGCGAGCCCGACGGCATGCTCGTGTTCGTCGAAGTGCGCGCGCGGCGCAGCGTCAGGCATGGCGGCGCGGCCGCGAGCGTCGGCTGGCGCAAGCGGCGGCGTCTGGTCGCCGCGGCGCTGCAGTTCTGGGCGCGGCACGGTGCCGGCGCCGCGTGCCGTTTCGACGTCGTCGCGTTCGAAGCCGGACGGCTCGTGTGGCTGCGCGACGCATTTCGTACCGACGATGCGTAGCCGCGAGCTGTGACGAGATGTAAAGAGTTCTTGCCGGACCGCCGGAGAGGGTGCCGGAGTACGGTAAACTCGCCGCACCCACGATGTCGCGCGATGCGTGCCACGCGCCCAGTTCACCAGGAATCGATGTCAGTCGAACGTATTCAGCAACAATTTCGCGACAGCGCCGCGCTTCACGCCGAAGCGGCCGACGCGCTGTCGTTGCCGATCGCAGCCGCGGTCGACGCGATGTTCGCCGCGCTGGCGAACGGCAACAAGATCGTCGCGTGCGGTGACGGCCCGTCGGCCGCCGCCGCACACTATCTCGCGGTGTCGCTCGTCGGTGGCTTCGAGCGCGAGCGTCCGGGCCTGCCCGCGATCGCGCTCGCCACCGATGCGTCGCAGGCCGGCCTCGCGGGCACGGCGGCCGCCGAGCAACTGTTCGCGCAGCAGGTGCGCGTGCTCGGCCAGACCGGCGACATCCTGCTGGTGCTCGACCCGGGCGGAGCGTCGCCGCGCGTGCTCGCGGCGATCGACGAAGCGCACGAGCGCGAGATGACCGTCGTCGCGCTGACGGGCGGCAACGGCCACGCGGTCGCGGCCGCGCTGTCCGACACCGATATTCCGATCAGCGTGCCCGCCGTTCGCGCGGCGCGCATCCACGAAGTCCATCTGCTGACTATCCACTGCCTGTGCGACGGCATCGACGCGATGCTGCTGGGTGAGGATTGAACGAAGGAGAGCCGTCGATGAATCAAAGCCGCGTCAAACAGACGCTCGTCAGAACCACGCTGCTCGCCGCGCTGACGGCGGGCCTCGCCGTATCGCTGCAGGGTTGTGTGCTCGGGGTCGTGGGTGCAGCGGCCGGCGGCGGCGCGTTGATCGCGACCGATCGCCGTACGCTCGGTGCGCAGACGGAAGATCGCGAGATCCAGGTCAAGGCACTTTCGCAGATCAACAACGGGTTGCCCGACCAGTCGCACGTGAACGTGACGGTGTTCAACCGCCGCGTGCTGCTGACGGGCGAAGTGCCGAACAATGCGTCGAAGCAGCGCGCCGAGGAGATCGTGCGCGGCATCAACAACGTGAACGGCATCGTCAACGAGCTGTCGGTCGAGCCGGCGGCGTCGTTGTCGTCGCGTGCGAACGACTCGTACCTCGAAGGGCGCGTGAAGTCCGAGCTGATCGCGACGAAGGGTATTTCGGCGAACTACTACAAGGTCGTCAGCGAGCGCGGCAACCTTTACCTGATGGGCCTAGTGACGGTAGACGAAGGCAATCGCGGCGCCGAAGCCGCGAGCCAGGTGCCGGGCGTCGAGAAGGTCGTGAAGGTGTTCCAGTACGTCAAGCCGCAGGATGCGCAGGCGCTGCAGGCCGCGTCGCCCGCGAGCGGCGCGTCCGACACGCAGGCTGCCGCCGCGCCGGCGGACAGCGCGACGGTCGGTGCGGTGCCCGACGCGTCGGTGCAGTCCACGCCGCTGCAGCCGCCCGCGCCGATCTCGAATTCGTCGAACGTGCACCCGGGCAACCCGAAGGCGCCGTCGCAATGAAGATCGTGCAGATGAAGCAGATGAAACAGTGGGTGGTGCAGGGCGCCGCGGCCGTGGCGCTCGTGGCCGGCACGCTGGGCGCCGCGCATGCGGACGTCGGCGACGGCCTGAAGGTGGCGCGCGGCAACGCATGCATGGGCTGCCACGCGGTCGACCGCAAGCTGGTCGGCCCGTCGTTCAAGGATATCGCCGCCCGCTACAAGTCCGATCCACAGGCCGCGGCGAAGCTGCAGAAGAAGGTGAAGGAAGGCGGTTCCGGCGTCTGGGGTGCGATTCCGATGCCCGCGCACCCGCGCATGAGCGACGCCGACGTCCGTTCGGTGGTCGAATGGGTGCTGGCCGGCGCGCCGTCAAAGTAACGCTTCATGGGTGCTGAAACCCCTATTGCCAAGCGCGGAAATGCGTGTGTATGATTATTGACTGTTGGGGCGGTAGCTCAGCTGGGAGAGCGTCGCGTTCGCAATGCGAAGGTCGGGAGTTCGATCCTCCTCCGCTCCACCAACGGAATTCGAAAGGCTCGGTCGCAAGATCGGGCCTTTTTGTTTTTTGCGGGGCCGCCTCGCGGCGCTTGCGCGGCGGCTAGCGCAGCAGATCGTTGACGGCCTTGCACGTCGGCACCGACAGCGCCGCGAATGCCTCACCGTCACCCGTCACCCGTCACCCTGTCTCTT